>JBDTEG010000086.1:0-10260 GCA_039922695.1 Rhodanobacter sp.
TTGCTCGTGAACTTTCCTTCCCTGTGCCGCGGCTCACGGACTCGGCGGGCGCAGCCCGGCAAGCGCCAAGTGGGGTGGCCTCTCTTTGGGCCACGTTTCTCTGGCCACGCAGAGAAAGGTGGCTCGGCCACCGCAGGTGGACGAGATGCTTTTGCTGTTTACTCCACGAAACATCCGAATACTCTATTGGAGTAGGTGCGGCCGATCAGCGCGTCAACGACGCCATGAACACCGCACACAGCGCCTCCATCCCCGTGCGATCGTCATCGTCGAAGCGATCGACCACCGGGCTGTCCACATCCCACACGCCGAGCAGTGAGCCATCTGCCTTGACCAGCGGCACCACGATTTCCGATTGCGAGGCGGCGTCGCAATAGATGTGGTTGGGGTGCGTATTGACGTCGCGCACCAGCTGCGTCTCGCGCGTTTGTGCAGCGGTACCACAAACGCCGCGGCCGAGCGCGATGCGGATGCATGCCGGCTTGCCCTGGAACGGGCCAACCACCAGTTCGGTGCCGTCGAACAGGTAGAAGCCGGCCCAGTTCAGTTGCGGCAGGCTGTGGTAGACGAGCGCGCTGAAGTTGGCCGCGTTCGCGATGAGCGAAGGCTCGCCCGCCAGCATGCCGCGCGCTTGGGTGGCGAGGTCGGCATAGTGCTCGTGCTTGCTGGCGTGGCTGGAATTCTTGATGTCGAACATACGCTGCGTCCGTGGGCCAAGGACTTATTATGCGCCATGCGAACCACGCGGCAGGCGGGAGATGATGATGGTGCAAGTGAGCAGTGAGTCGACGCGCGTGCCGGGATGCGGCGCATGAGCCGGGACGTGTTCATCGCTGGCACCGACACCGGCGTTGGCAAAACATTTGTGTCCTGTGCTTTGCTGTGTGCGCTGCGCGCGCAGGGCCTGCATGCGGTTGGCATGAAGCCGGTGGCGAGCGGTTGCGTGTGCACACCAGAAGGATTGCGCAACGATGATGCGCTGGCCTTGATCGAGGCCAGCGAGCCGCGCCCGAACTATGCAACGTGCAACCCGTTTGCGTTTTTGGAGGCGGTATCGCCGCATCTTGCCGCCGCCACGCACGGTGCTGAAGTGACGCTGGCACCCATCGAGACGGCTTATGCGCGGCTCGCCGCCGATGCCGATGTGGTGCTGGTCGAAGGGGTCGGCGGTTGGCTGGCGCCGCTGTCGCCGACGCTGGAGGCGAACGTATTGCCGCAGGCCCTCGGCCTGCCGGTGATTCTCGTGGTCGGGCTGCGGCTGGGCTGCCTCAATCATGCGCAGCTCACGGTGCGTGCGATTGTGGCCGACGGTTGCAAGTTGCTGGGCTGGATCGGCAACGCGGTTGATCCGGCGATGGAGCGGCGCGACGACAACCTGGCTACCTTGCGCCGGCTGTTGCCGGCGCCGTGCCTGGGCGTGATCAACTACGCGGCCGATACCGCCGAGACGCCGGCACTGGCGGCCGCCGTTGCCGCTGTACTCGCGCCACCGGATGCGGTGCGAGTGGAAGGTGCTTAGGGGTTTGTGCAGAAGAGCCGGCAGGCAGTGCCCGCCCTACGGCGCGGATGTTGTAGGGCGGGCACTGCCGCCGGCTGTTGAAAGATACCTCGCAGGAATGACGGTCGAACAACTTGATCAGGGCTTTTCAGTTTGAGGGTGTAGCAGCGTTCGTCGGCCGCATGTTCGACGGCGCCTTGTCCAGGCCCGGCGGCTGCGCTGGCAGCGCCACCGGTTTCTCCTTGATCTGCTGCTGCAGCACCTCAATCGCCTTGTCGAGCTGCGGATCCCGGCCGGCCAATTGCTCGGACACGTTTTCCTGCACCTCGATGTCCGGTTCGACGCCGTGGCCTTCGACCACGTACTTGCCGTCCAGACCGACGATGCCCGCGTAGGTCGGCACGAACACGGTGCCGCCATCGATCAACGGCCCCAGCCCGTGGATGCCGATCACGCCACCCCAGGTCCGCGTGCCGATCAGCGGCCCCAGCTTCGCCTGCTTGAACATGTACGAGAAGATGTCGCCATCGGAGGCGGAGCTGCCGTTCGACAGCGCCGCGAGATGACCAACATACGTCGACTCCGGATAGGTGCCGGTAATGCTGCTGCCGCGCAGGTAGTTGTACGCCAGTGGTTTGCGTGACAGCCGCTCGATCATGGTCTGCGACATGAGGCCGCCGCCGTTGTCGCGCACGTCGACGATCAACCCCGGTTTGCGCAACTGCGGGTAGTACCACTTGATGAACTCGCGCGCGCCATCGGCGCCCATGTCGGGTATGTGCAGGTAACCGATCCTGCCGTCGGTGGCCTTGGTGACGTAGGTGCGATTTGCCTGCACCCAGCCGTAGTAATGCAGCGGCATCTCGCTCGAAATCGGCTTGACCAGCACCGTGCGCGCGCCGTCGGTTGATGGTCGGGAGTTGACCGTGAGCTGCACCATCTGGCCTGGCGCGACGCGCAGGAGCCGGTACGGATTTTCGTCGGCAGTCAGCGGCGTGCCGTTGATGGCGAGGACGTAGTCGCCGGCCTTGATGTCGACGCCAAACTGGGTAAGCGGCGAGCGGTAGCGTGCTTCGTCGTTCTCGCCAGGGAAGATCTGCGCGATCCGGTAACGGCCGCTTGCGGCATCCAGCTCGAAACTCGCGCCGAGCAGGCCGACGTGCGGTTTGTCCGGCAGGCCGAGATCGCCGCCGGCGACATAGGTATGCGAGTTGGACAGCTCGGCGATCATCTGGCCGAGCACGTAGTTGAGGTCGGTGCGATCGCCTACGTACTGCAGCAGCGGCTGGTACTTGGCGCGGATCGCGTTCCAGTCGTAGCCGTTCATGTTGGTGACGTAGAAATAGTCGCGATAGCGGCGCCACACGTCGTTGAAGATTTCGGTGTATTCGGCCTTGGGGTCGACCCTCATGAACAGGCCGTCGAGCTTGACGTCCTTCGGTTTGGGCTTGTCCGCACTCAGGTCGATCGCCTTGTAGTCCTTGCCGTCGTGGATCAGCAAGGTGTTGCCGTCGCCCGACAGCGCCAGCGGGCCGGCACCGCCGCCGCCTTCGCCACCTTCATCGCCGCCGGGCTTCTTGTATTGGTAGATCTCGCTCGATTTTCGGTGCTTGAACGACCACGCCTCGACCTTGCCGGGAATGGCGCTGTCGCGACCCAGGTACGGCGCGCCGGTGGTGGCGTACAGGATCGCTTTCGGGGTCACCGCCAGCCAGCGGATGTTGTCGGGCTCGATCGACGCACGCACCAGACGCTGGTCGATGCCTTCGAAGTCGATGCGGGCGTTGACCTGTGCAGCCGGCGTGGGCTTCGTCCTGTCCTTGTCCGCTTGCTTGTCATCTTCCTTGATCCTGTCCCCGTGCTGTTCCGGACCGCTTGCGTCGGTAGCCCTGTCATTGCGTGGCGCAAACGGATTGTCCACGCCTTTGCGCAAGGCATAAGCGAGAATTTCGGTGCTGCGGTTGGTCGCATAGTCCCGTTCCACGCTGGACATCAGCGGTGCCCACTCGCGATCACCGAGGAAGTAGAGATACTTGCCGTCGGGCGAGAATGCGGGGTCGTGCGCATTGAAATAATCACGCCCGAGTTCGGTCGCCTTGCCGGCGCCGAGGTCATAGACGTAAAGCCTCGGCTGCAGCGTGTTCTTGTCGGTCAGCGAGTAGGCGAGGTAGCGCCCGCCGGGCGACCATGTGTAGTCTCCGGGCATGTTGCCCGGATCCTGCGCCACGACCTTGTCGGCCGCGCCTGCGGAAGCGCCCACCACGTGGATACGATTGTCGCTGTCCACATAGGCGATGTTCTTGCCATCCGGCGACCACGTCGTGCCGTACAGGCGGTCAGTGACACCCTTCGTGAGCATCACCGGGTTGTCGCCGTCGGTATTGCGCAGCCACACTTCTTCCTCGCCGCTCTGGTCGGAAATGTAGGCGACGCGCCTGCCGTCGGGCGACCAGCTCACTTCGCGCTCATGCACGCCGGGGGTGTGAGTCAGGTCCACGCTGATGCCGTGCTCCAGCGGCACGCTGAACACGTCGCCGCGCGCGGTGAAGGCGGCGCGCTTGCCGTTGTTGCTGAGCGCGAAATCCTCGATGTACTTCTCGACGCTGCGCTCGGACGCACGGGCGCCGACGAGGTCGCTCGGCACATGGATCTCGAGTGCGCGGTCGGTCTGGCTGCGGGTGTCGTAGATGTGCAGCGCGCCGGTGACCTCGTACACGATCTGTCCGGCCTGGTCGCCGCTGGCCCAGCGCGCGTCATCCGTGGCGTAATTCGTCAGTTGCGTGGTCTTGCCTTCGCTGGTGTCGTAGCGATAGAGGTTCAGATGCGGGCCGCGGTCGGACAAGAAGTAGATGTCCTTGCCGATCCATACCGGATCACGATCGGTATTGGGGTCGTTGGTGATGTTCTTCGCGGTTTTTGCCGCGAAGTCGAAGATGAACAGATCCTGCGCCCAGCCACCCTTGTAACGGTCCCAGTCGCGGAAATCGCGGAACTTGGGCGAATAGACCATCTGCTTCCCGTCTGGCGAGAAGCGCGCGGTGCCCGACTGCGGCATGGGCAGCACACTCGGCAGGCCGCCCGTCACGGCAACGGTGAACACGCGCGGATCGGAAATGTTGCGCGAGTCGCGCCATGAACGGAACAGCACGGACTTGCCATCCGGGGTCCAGCCATACACCTGGTTGTCGAAGCCCCAGCGCTGCGGCAGCGGGCCCATCGCCGGGTACCAGGTCAGCTGCGTCGGCACGCCGCCGTCGGCGGAAACCACGTAGACCTGGCTGTCGCCACCATATTGTCCGGTGAAGGCGATCTGCTTGCAGTCGGGCGAAAAACGCGCCGACATTTCCAGGCCGGGCGCCGCGGTCAGGCGGGTGGCGGTGCCGCCCTCGGTCGGGACTGTCCACAAGTCGCCGGCGTAGGTGAAGGCCACGCGGGCCCCGCAGACGTCGGGGAAGCGCAGCAGCCGTGTGCCGTTGCCCGTGGCAACGAGTGCACCCGTGGAGGCTGCCGGTGCCGGGGAAGCGCTCGCCGGCATGGCGCTGGGCGCGGTCGCCGTCGCAGTCATCGGAGTGGTCGTCGCCGAAGGCGCCGCTGTCGGTGCCGGTGATTCGGAACAGCCGCCCAGGGCCGATATCGCGGCAAACAGGACACTGCCCACGGGAACGACCCATCGACGTTCAATCACGCGTGCCATGCGCTTCCCCTTTTATCATCGCGAACACTTGGAGAGGTTTGTGTACGCCATTTCCGTCATCATCGCCAGTCTGATGCCTGCTCCATGCGAGTCCGCTGGCGACGGAGTGGCGTCGATCCTGTCGCGCGCCGCGCAGCTACCGGCTTCGCGTCCATCGCAGTTCCACCACCTGGAGGCAACATGGCCCGCAATCGCTACTACCTCTCCATTGCCGACCTCGCCCACGCGCGCGGGGAAGACCCCCGTTTCAGCTATGACGGTGCCGGCCCGAATGATTTTGCCGCCGCGTTGCAGCAGGCGCTGCGCGGTGACGAGCTGTTCCAGCGTTGGCGCGCGGCGCAACCCGATCCCGATGCGATCGATGCGAGTCTTGCGGCCGCCGATCCGGCCGCCGAGGTGACTGCCAAGGTCGCCGACCTGCACACCGACGTGGAGCTCACCACCAGCCTGCCGATGAGCGTCGTGCGGCACCGGCTCTACCTGCTGATCGGATCGTCCTGGCAATTGCGCGACATGCGGGCGGCCTGACTGGCGTGAATCGCGTGATCCTGCGATCGTTTGGAAACTCACAGCGCAGTCGCTACAGTCGAGGGCTGCCAAACAATCTCGTCCCTTCACGGACGCTCTAACTGGGGAACCCGATGTTTCGTCTTCGCACGCTCGTCATTGCCATCACGATCGCCCTGGCCGGCTGCCCGCAGCTGTCCAGGGCAGCCACCTCGACTCCGGCAACCTCCACTGCGGTGGCGGCCGCCCGTACCGCCGCACCGGCCACTGCCATGACCAGCAACCCGTTTTTCCAGGCCAGCACGCTGCCGTTCCAGGCGCCGCCGTTCGACAAGATCACCGATGCCGACTATCAGCCGGCGATCGAGGAAGGCATGAAGCGCCAGCTGGCCGAGATCCGGAAAATTGCCGACAACCCGAACGCGCCCACGTTCGAGAACACCTACGTGGCGATGGAGAAGTCCGGCATCATGCTGAACCGGGTGATGGCCGTGTTCAACGGTGTCACCGCGGCGAACACCGATGACGCGCTGCAGAAAGTGCAGAAAGACGAGGCACCGAAGCTGGCTGCCCACCAGGACGCGATTTATCTCAACGACAAGCTGTTCAAGCGCGTCGAGTCCGTCTACAACCAGCGCGACAAACTCAAGCTCGACCCCGAGTCCGCGCGCCTGGTCGAGGTGGTCTACAAGGACTTCGTGCACGCCGGCGCCAAGCTGTCGGACGCGGACAAGACCAAGCTGAAGAAGATGAACCAGGAGGCCTCCAGCCTCAGCACGGCCTTCACCAGCAAGCTGCTGGCGGCGACCAAGGATGCCGCGCCCGTGTTCAGTGACAAGAGCAAGCTGGCCGGGCTGTCCGATGCCGAACTTGCCGCCGCCTTGCAGTCCGGCAAGAACCGCAAGGAAGACGGCAAATACGTGTTGTCCTTGCAGAACACCACCCAGCAACCCGAGCTTCAGGACCTCAGCGAACGCGCCACCCGCAAGCAGTTGTTCGAGGCGTCCTGGAATCGTGCCGAGCAGGGTGATGCCAACGACACCCGCAAGACGATCGAGCGGCTGGCGCAGTTGCGTGCGCAGGAAGCGGCCCTGCTGGGTTACCCCAACTACGCCGCGTGGAAGCTCGACGACCAGATGGCCAAGACGCCAGCCACGGCGATGAACTTCATGGACAAGCTCGCGCCCGCCGCGGTGGCGCGCGCCAGGCGCGAGGCTGCCGACATCCAGGCGCAGATCGACCAGGATCAGAAAGCGCTCAACCAGCCCGGCTTCAAGTTGCAGCCGTGGGACTGGAATTACTACGCCGAGCAGGTGCGCAAGGCGAAGTACGACCTCGATGAAAGCCAGATCAAGCCGTATTTCGAGCTCGACAACGTGCTCAAGAACGGCGTGTTCTACGCCGCCAACCAGCTGTATGGGCTGACCTTCAAGGAGCGCAAGGACATCCCGGTGTATCAGCCGGATGTGCGTGTGTTCGAGGTGTTCGACAAGGATGGCAAGGCGCTGGCGTTGTTCTATACCGACTACTTCAAGCGCGACAACAAGGGCGGCGGCGCCTGGATGGACAACTTTGTCGGTCAGTCCAGGCTGATGAACACCAAGCCGGTGATCTTCAACGTGGCCAACTTCACCAAGCCGGCCGCGGGCCAGCCGGCGCTGCTGTCCTTCGACGACGTGATCACCATGTTCCACGAGTTTGGGCATGCACTGCACGGCATGTTCGCGGACGAGGAGTATCCGACCCTGTCCGGCACCAATACCGCGCGCGACTTCGTCGAGTTCCCGTCGCAGTTCAACGAGCACTGGGCCAGTAACCCCAAGGTGTTCGCCAATTACGCGAAGAACTACAAGACGGGCCAGCCGATGCCGCAGCCGCTGGTCGACAAGATGAAAAAGGCCGGGAAGTTCAACTCCGGCTACAACATGACCGAGCTGGTCGCCGCGGCGATGCTCGACATGAACTGGCACATGCTCCCCGCCGATGCGCCGCTGCAGGATGCGGACAAGTTCGAAGCGGCCTCGCTGAAGAAGGATGGCGTGGACTTGAGCTACGTGCCGCCACGCTACCGCTCCAGCTACTTCCAGCACATCTGGGGTAACGGCTACGCCGCCGGCTACTACGCTTACCTGTGGACCGAGATGCTGGCCGATGACGCCTTCGTCGACTTCAAGGAGCACGGCGGCCTGACCCGCGAGAACGGCGACCGTTTCCGCAAGATGATCCTCTCGCGCGGCAATACCGAGGAGCTGGCCAGGATGTACCGCGACTGGCGCGGCAAGGACCCCAGCATCGAGCCCATGCTTGAAAACCGCGGCCTGAAGGAAGCGCCCCGGAAATAGCCCGGGCGTTACCACCGCACGATGGAAACAATCAGGCCCGCCTCGCGCGGGCCTGATTGTTTCCGCCTCCGGCAACGGCGTGCGGTGTGAGCCTGGCCGCCGTGGAATAATCAGGCACGGATCGACCGGAGCGAAATCAAGCGTGGACAGCCATCAACTATTGCAAACCGCGGTGGTGTTCCTGCTTGCCACGGTGATCATGGTGCCGCTGACCAAGCGCTTTCGCCTCGGCGCGGTGTTGGGTTACCTGCTGGCCGGGGTGGTGATCGGGCCGCAGTTGCTGGGCCTGGTCCACGATACCGAAGGCGTTGCCACGATTTCCGAGTTCGGCGTGGTGCTGATGCTGTTCGTGATCGGGCTGGAGTTGTCGCCACAGAGGTTGTGGGTGATGCGGCGCTCGGTGTTCGGCACTGGCTTGTTGCAGGTGCTGGCCAGCATGCTGGCGATCGCGGCGGTGGCCTATTACCTGTTTGGCCTGACCGGCAAGGCCGCGACGATCGTCGGCGGCAGCCTGGCGCTGTCATCGACGGCTTTCGGTCTGCAGATCCTGGCCGAGCGCAAGGAGGCCGGCTCGGCCTACGGGCGCCAGGTGTTCGCGATTTTGCTGTTTCAGGATCTGGCGGCGATCCCCCTGATCGCCGCGGTGCCGCTGCTGGCCGCCTCGACGGCAACCGATGTTGACTTGTTCAGCGTGCTGCGCACGGTCGGAGTGATCCTGGCGGTGGTGGTGGGTGGCCGCTATCTGCTGCGCCCGGTGTTCCGCTTCGTGGCCAAAGCCGACTCCGTCGAAGTGTTCACCGCCACCGCGCTGCTGGTGGTGATGGGGGTGGCCCTGTTGATGGAACTGGCCGGCGTATCGGTCACCCTGGGCGCCTTTCTCGCCGGAATGCTGCTGGCCGACTCGGAATACCGGCACGAGCTGGAGTCCAATATCGAGCCGTTCAAGGGGCTGTTGCTTGGCCTGTTTTTCATCAGCGTCGGAATGTCGATGGACCTTTCGCTGCTCTGGCACCGGCCAGGCCTGATTCTCGCGCTGGTAGCCATGCTGCTGGTGCTGAAAGGCCTGTTGTTGTGGCCGCTGGGCCGCTTGCTGGGTCGGCTCAATCGCTCCGACACGGTACGACTGGTCGTGCTGCTGGCGTGTGGCGGCGAGTTCGCCTTCGTGGTGCTGCGGCTGGCTGGCGAGCAACAGTTGATCAGCATTGGCCAGCGCGACGCGCTGGTGCTGGTGATCACCTTGACCATGGGCTTGACCCCACTGCTGGTGGTGCTGGCCGCGAAGGCGCTGAACGTGCGCCCGCGCAAACCCGCGCGCGAGTTCGACACGATCGACACGGCGCCACCACGGGTGATCATTGCCGGCTTCGGCCGGGTGGGCCAGATCATTGCCCGCGTGCTGCGCGCGCAGGGCATTTCGTTCGTGGCGCTGGAGCATTCGGCCGAACAGGTCGATTTCTCGCGACGCTTTGGCACGGTCAACCTGTTCTTCGGCGATCCGGCGCGGCCGGAACTGCTGCGTGCGGCGCAGGCGGGCACGGCCGAGGTGTTCGTGCTCGCCACCGATGACCCGGAGGCGAACCTGCGCACGGCGCGACTGGTCAAACGGCAGTACCCGCACCTGAAGATCGTGGCGCGCGCACGCAACCGCCAGCACGTGTTCCGCCTGCTGGATATGGGCGTGGACGACCCGGTGCGCGAGACGTTTCATTCCAGTCTGAAAATGACCCGCAAGACGCTGGAGGCGCTGGGGCTGTCGCATGAGTTTGCGGTGGATCGGGTCGAGCGCTTCCGCCGCCACGACGAGGATCTGCTCAAGAAGCAGGCGCTGGTCTACGATGACGAGACCAAGCTGATCCAGAGCAACCGCGACGCGCTGGTCGATCTGCAGCGGCTGTTCGAGGCCGATGCGGAGCCGGGCGCCGAGCGCGAACGTGCCAGGGAGTCGCGCCATCCGCCCAGCCCCGAATGATCTTCCAGGCCGCTTCAGTCGGCCGGTTGAGCGGGCTGGCGCAGTGTCTGTCGCACGCTGGGAATCGCCGGGCCGCGCGGGCCCAGTTCATGCGCGATATCCACGAAGCCCAGTTGCCGCGCGACGTCGGCCGCGCTGCGACCGAACGCGTCGGTGGCCTGCCGATCGGCCCCGCGCGACAGCAGCACACGCGCCGGCGCCAGCATGGCGTGCATGGCGCAAGCGTGCAGGGCGGTCACGCCGCGCTGGT
>JBDTEG010000087.1:0-3867 GCA_039922695.1 Rhodanobacter sp.
AGACCGGCACGGGGTAAGCAAAGCGAATGTCCTTGTACTGGCTGTGCGCGGCGGAGCGACAGGCAAGTGGGCGCGCAGATCGACACGGTGTCAACGGGCGATGCCGCCGGGCGGATGACAAGTCCGATTCCGGCCACGCGCAAGCCGGGAGGCCCGCTGAATGCGACGGCCCACCCTGCCAATCCGCATGGACGTCATCATGACGACCGAGCTGCCATGCTTTTCGTTCCCCGTTCCCCGTTCCCCGTTCCCGTTCCCCTTTCCCTTTCCCCTTTCCCCTTTCCCCAAGGAGTTCCACCATGCAATATCGTCGCGTTGGCACATCCGGCTTGCAGCTTTCCGCGCTCTCCTTCGGCGCCTGGGTCACTTTCGGCAAGCAGGTCGATCGCGCACAGGCGCGCGACATGCTGGCGCTGGCGCACGAGCGCGGGGTGAATTACTTCGACAATGCCGAAACCTACAACAACGGCGTGGCCGAACAGGTGATGGGTGACGTGCTGGCGGATCTGCGTTTCCCGCGGGACAGCTATTGCGTTTCAAGCAAGGTGTTTTTCGGCGCCGTCGATGACCCGCTGCCGACTCAGCGCGGGTTGTCGCGCAAGCATGTGATGGAGGCCTGTCACCAGGCGCTGCAGCGTCTGCGCGTGGACTATCTGGACCTGTATTTCTGCCACCGGCCGGATCCGGATACGCCGATCGTCGAGACGGTCGCGGCAATGGATACGCTGATCCGCCAGGGCAAGGTGTTGTACTGGGGTACCAGTGAATGGTCGGCGCGGGCGATCGTGGAGGCGCATCGGGTGGCGCGCGAAAATCACTTTTATGCGCCGGTGGTCGAACAGCCGCAGTACAACCTGCTGCATCGTGAGCGTGTGGAAGTGGAGTACGCGCCGCTGTACGAAAAATACGGCATGGGCACCACGATCTGGTCGCCGCTTTCCTCGGGGTTGTTGACCGGCAAGTACAATGACGGCAGTCCCGACGACTCGCGATTGGCGCAGCCGGGCTACGAATGGCTGCGCGAAAGCGTGCTGGGCAAGGATGATGAACGTCTGGGCAAGGTGCGCGCGTTGCAGCCGATTGCTGACGAACTGGGTACCGGCCTTGCGCAGCTGGCGATTGCCTGGTGCCTGCTCAACCCGCACGTATCGACCGTCATGCTGGGGGCCAGCAAGCGCGAACAACTGGCACAGAATCTGGAGGCGCTTGAGCTGCTGCCGCAACTGGATGCGACCGTCGCGCGGCGGATCCGGGAAGCCGCCGGGGCCTGATCGGGCGCTGCGTACTAGGGCAGGTTGACAAGTTAATGAGAATCATTATCATTAAAGCGTCCCTGGCCTTGCGGGAAAGTCATGCCCATCCTGTCATTGCGCACCTTCTCGCGCACATCCTCGCTCCGGCACGCCGGGCTGCGCACTGCGCCCGCTCTTGGTAACGCCAGACGACTTGTCTCCAGTCGGTCGTTGCTGGCGGGGGCCCGTGAACTGGTGATCCAGCATCAGGGCAGCGAGTGCCACCTGCGTGTCACGCGCAACGACAAGCTGATCCTGACCACGTAGTCATGGCCGATCACATCGGCAAGGCGACACCTGCGCACGTGCCAGAGACGTCGGTCTGTCCGCTGCTGCGCTGCGTGCGGGCACCATGCCCGGGCGCCGACGACCTGGCGATCGAGCGTCGCACGCTGGGTCTGTCTCCATTGCAACTGGCCGCAGCACTGCCGTCACTGGGCAAGTTGTTGTACTTGTCAGTCAACCAGCGTGCTTCGCCATCTGGTGTACTGCCGCCGGGCTTGCTTACAGACACGGTGGAGCTGATGCCATTGCTGCAGTTCCGGAAATTGCGGGCGGCAAGCCTGATTACCGTCGAAGGCCCGTGCGAATGGATTGAATGTGCTGATCGCTACGGCCATGCAAGTGCACGCATGTATCTGCTGCCGGACAGCGACTTTCTTGCCTGGGATGGATTGCACGCAGCGGTCGGATCGAACGCGCCGGTTGCGCGTGCTTCGCCGACTGCCCAGCCATGTCTGGATCGGGCGCGGATCGTGCAGTTTCGCCACCGGACCTGGGCCGGCATGCAACTGCTGAGTGCGGAAAGTTGCGTGCGGATTTCGACGTTGAGCTGCCGCGTGGCAACGCAGATTGTGCGTAGTGACGTGGTTTCCGGTTGGCTCCGCCAACGTCCTTGAGCGGGTCGGCCAGGTGGCCGTCCGGTTGTCCGGTGGTTGTCCGCGGACACTGTCTTGCCCCGACGATTGATCGCAAGTCATTGAAACAAAAGCGTCTACCCAGTCGGAGGTGAATGGCACGCGGATTGCTGCAGCCCGGATGGGAACCGCGCTGCACGCGGTCGGGAACGACATAGATGATACGCGACACCTCCGCAACCGACCGCCTGGTCGAGGTCAAACCCAATCGCAAGCGACAGCTGATCCTGGCCTTCGCCGGCGTGGTGGTGCTGGGCCTGCTGGTATGGCTGGCACCCGGCATCGGTCGACTGTTTTCCGCCTCCGGCTCGGTCAGCGCCTCCCGCCTGTCATTCGCCTCTGTCCAGCGCGGACCGTTCGTGCGTGACATCGCCGCTGAAGGCAAGGTGGTCGCTGCGGTCAGCCCCACCTTGTATGCAACCTCCAGCGGTGCGGTAACCCTGCAGGTACATGCCGGCGACACAGTGAAGAAGGGCCAGGTGCTGGCCAACATCGACAGTCCCGAGCTGACCAACAAGCTGGCCCAGGAACAGAGCAACGCCGATGCGATGCAGGTCGATTACCTGCGCGCCCAGATTGATGCGCGCAAGCAGCGCTCGGCACTGCAGAAGGCCTACGACAATGCGAAGATCGACCAGCAGACGGCCCAGCGCGATCTTGCCCGTTATCAGAAGGCTTTCCATGAGGGCGCGGTGCCCAGCATGGACGTCGATCGCGCCAAGGACACGCTGGACAAGGCCAATATCGCGGTCCAGCACGCACACAGTGACCTGGGCATGGACAACGCCAGCCTCAACTTCGATATCCAGTCGAAGAAGCTGGCGCACGATCGCCAACTGCTGCTGGTCGCCGACCTCAAGCGCCAGGTCGACGACCTCAACGTGAAGTCGCCCGTCGACGGTCAGGTCGGCCAGCTCTTCATCGCCGAAAAGGCCACCGTGGCCAAGGACGCGCAGCTGCTCAGCGTCATCGACCTGTCTGCACTGCAGGTGGAAATGCAGGTGCCGGAGAGCTTCGCGCGTGACCTGGGCATCGGCATGACCGGCGAGATCAGCGGCAATGGGCACACCTGGAAGGGCATCGTCAGCGCGATCTCGCCCGAGGTGGTCAATGGCCAGGTGGCCGCCCGCCTGCGCTTCGATGGCAGCACGCCCAAACAGCTGCGCCAGAACCAGCGCCTGTCGGTACGGGTCCTGCTGGATCACCGCGAGAACGTGCTGACCGTGCAGCGCGGCTCCTTCGTCGATGAATCCGGTGGCAGTTATGCCTATGTGGTCCGCGACGGCATCGCCACCAAGACGCCGATCCGCGTAGGCGCCTCCAGCATCGACAAGGTGGAGATCCTCGAAGGCCTGAAGGAAGGCGACAAGATCGTGATTTCCGGAACCGACAATTTCAAGGGCGCCGCAAAGGTCGCGATCAGCAACTGACGTTATTTGTCCTTCTCCCTCCGGGAGAAGGTGCCCGAAGTGCGGATGAGGGTGCGGAGTTTGCGCAGACTTCGTGGCGAGACCGCACCCTCTCCCCATCCCCTCTCCCGATGGGAGACGGGCTCAAGACACCACCACCGAAGGAACTCTAGCCATGCTGAAAATGACCCACCTTTCCAAGGTCTACCGCACCGAAGTGGTGGAAACCTATGCGCTGCGCGATTTCAA
>JBDTEG010000088.1:0-23204 GCA_039922695.1 Rhodanobacter sp.
AAATAATCAGGGCTTCACCGCTCATCGCAAACTCCCAAGTTTGGGCGGAAGACGCCCGGATTGGCGTGAAGACTATCGCCACGCCCAGCCAAGACTCTGCGTTGTCGTGTGCAGCAACGGTGATGAAGTGGTGCGGCGCTATGCTGGACCCAAACATGGCGGCACTGAAGCGGGAGCTCAGCGATGACGACAACACTTGCAAGCTATGTGCATGGGGCCAGCGTGCAGCCGCTGTTGGGCGACACCGTGGGTGCGCTGCTGGATCGGGTGGCGGCCGCGCACCCGGAGCGCCCTGCGCTCGTCGCGCGTGCGCAGGGCGTGCGGCTCAGTTATCGCCAATTCCACGCCGAGGTCGAGAGTGTCGCCGCCGGCCTGCTGGCGCTGGGCCTGAAGCGTGGCGATCGCATCGGCATCTGGGCACCGAATCGCGCCGAGTGGGTCTTGCTGCAGTTCGCGGCGCCCAAGGCCGGGCTGATCCTGGTCAACATCAACCCGGCCTATCGCACGCACGAGCTGGAATATTCCCTGAGCAAGGTGACCTGCAGCGCGCTGGTGATGTCGCGGCGCTTCAAGACGTCGCACTATCTGGAGATCCTGTCCGAGCTGGCACCGGAACTGGCCAGCTCGGAGCCTGGCCAGCTGCGGGCGGCACGTTTGCCGGCGTTGCGTGAGGTGATCGTGCTGGATGAGGAACCCACGCCAGGCACACGCAGCTGGCAGCAGCTGGTGGCGATCGGTCAGGCATCAGATCGGGCACCACTGCACGCGCTCGCGCCGACGCTCAACTTCGACGACTCGGTGAATATCCAGTTCACCTCCGGCACCACCGGTGCGCCCAAGGGTGCCACGCTGACCCATCACAACATCGTCAACAACGGCTGGTTCATCGGTGAGGCGATGCATCTGACCGAGCACGACCGGCTGTGCATCCCGGTACCGTTCTATCATTGCTTCGGCATGGTGCTGGGCAACCTGGCCTGCGTCACGCACGGCGCGTGCATGGTGATTCCGGGCGAGGGCTTCGACGCGCTGGCCACACTTGAATGCGTGGCCGAGGAGAAATGCACCGGCCTGCATGGCGTGCCAACCATGTTCATTGCCGAGCTGGAGCATCCACGCTTTGCCGAGTTCGACCTCAGCTCGCTGCGCACCGGCATCATGGCCGGATCGCCGTGCCCCAGCGAAGTGATGCGGCGGGTGGTCGGCGAGATGCACATGAGCGAGGTCACCATCGCCTACGGCATGACCGAGACGAGCCCGGTAAGCTTCCAGACCGTGCCCGACGACCCGCTGGACCGTCGCGTCGACAGCGTGGGCCGGATCCATCCACACCTGGAAGTGAAGCTGGTGGACGAAACCGGCCAGGTGGTCCCGCGCGGCACGGCGGGCGAGCTGTGCACGCGCGGTTACTCGGTGATGCTGGGTTATTGGGAAGACCCGATGCGCACCGGCGAGGTCATCGACGCGGCACGCTGGATGCATACCGGCGACCTCGCGGTGATCGACGCGGATGGTTATTGCAGCATCGTGGGCCGGCTCAAGGACATGATCATTCGCGGCGGCGAGAACGTGTACCCGCGCGAGGTGGAAGAGTTCCTCTACACCCATCCGAAGATCCAGGACGTGCAGGTGTTCGGCGTGCCCGATGCGAAGTTCGGCGAGCAGATCTGCGCCTGGGTGCGTCTGCGTGACGGCAGCGAAGCCAGCGTGGCCGAAATCCAGGACTTCTGCCGTCACCGCCTCGCCTACTACAAGGTGCCGCACTACGTACGCTTCGTCGACGCGTTCCCGATGACGGTCACCGGCAAGATCCAGAAGTACATGATGCGCGAGGCAATGGCGACCGAACTGGCGGCGGCGGAGTCCCGCGGCGCCGACCGGGATCGCGACAGATGACCTTGCCGCATGACCGCAGGGCCTTGCGTGCGATCTGGCCTCGGTCTGGTCCGCGATCGGCGCCGCGTTGCACCACGCGATCGCGCCGCAGCGCACTCAGCAGCAGGCTGTTCCCAAGCCAGGCAGCCACGGCGGGAAACAGGACAGACAGATAGAGCAGGCCGAACAGTCGACCGCCTTCTTCGATGCGCGTGGTCAGCGTGGCCCCGAACACCAGGGCGGCCCCGATGGCGCTGGTAATTCGGCCAGGGTTGCGTCCTGCACGTCCAGGTCCAGCTCGTCGAACCGGCCAGCCTTGCGGTAGCGCAGCAGGAACGCGCCGATCCGGGTGTAACGGGAGAGACTGGCGTGTTCACTCATGCGTGCGGCTCCCATTCGGGTGATTTCAATCCCGTGAATGATCGTGCATGTTGCCGCGAAAACTTCGCGCCAAGACGGTTGCGCTGGAGACCGGTTCAGCCGTCCACCCATCATGCACTCGGCGGAAGATACTTGCCGAACCATTCCAGTGCCCGCTGCAGCACGTCGCGCTGGTGCGCGGGGTTGACGAAGTGGTGGCCCTCGTCGGGATAGACCACCAGCGAGGTGGGCACGCCCTGCGCCCGCAACGCGTGCCACATCTCGAACGATTGCGGCGCCGGGCATTCGGCGTCGCGGTCGCCAACCACGATCAGCATCGGTGTCTTCACATGCTTGATGAAGTTGATCGCCGAGCTCTTGGCGTACACCGCCGGATCGTCGTAGACGGTAGCTCCGAAGTATGGCGGCATCCACTGGTCGATCAGGTTTTCACCGTAATAACTCTGCCAGTTGGAGATGCCGGCGCCGGCGACCACCGCGCGGAAACGCTGGGTCTGCGTCGGTGCGAACATGCTCATGAAGCCGCCGTAACTCCAGCCGGTGAGGCCCAGCCGGTGGTCGTCGACCGGCACCTTCTTTTCCACCGCGTCGACACCGGCGAGGATGTCGCGCAAGTCGCCGTAGCCGAAGTCCTTGCGATTGGCCTGCACGTACTTCTCGCCCTGGCCGAAGCTGCCACGCGGATTCGGCATGAATACGAAATAGCCCAGCGCGGAAAACGGCACCGCGCCATAGCCCACGCCCGGCCAGCGCGGAATCACCGCGCTGGCCGGGCCGCCATGCACGACCACGATCATCGGATAGGTCTTGTGCGGGTCGTAATCGGCGGGGTACAGCAGCCAGCCCTGATTGTGAAAACCCTGGTTGTCCCATTCCACCGATTCGGCCTTGCCCCACGATGGCTTGAGGGCCGCGTTGATCGAGGTGACCGCGGGTGGCGGGACCCCGCCCAATGCACCGGCATGGACTTCCGCGGCGCCAGCGTATGAGCTCTGCACGAATGCAAGGCGTTGGTGGTTGGCCGACAGCGACATCGCCATGGAGGCGCTGCCGTCGCCGATACTGGCCGGCACGGTGAAATGCAGCTTCTGCTGCCGTGCGGCCTCCGCGCTCACGCGGTAGTCCGCCAGCTGGCTCTCGCCGTTGTGGATCTGGCTGACCAGCATCGACTGCGGACCGGTCCAGGCCAGCCAGCTCGGCGTGACGTGGATGCCAGGGGTCAAGTCAATGATCGGGCCACCTTTTGCGGATAGCGCGTAGATGTCGCCGCCGGTGGCGCCCTGGTCGCTCATCAGGCCGCCAATGAAGGCGATACGCGAGCCGTCTGGAGACCATCGTGGCAGCGCGATCTGCAGGCTGTGCAGCGAGCCGGTGGCCGTGGCGGCGGGATCAACCAGCATCTTCGCCGAGACGCCGGTTTGCGCCGCCTGGACGTACAGCCGGGCGATCCACCAGTTGTTGTCGCCTGGTGGTTTGGCCGCGGTGTAGACAATCGACGAGCCATCCGGTGACCAGTCGAACTCATAGGCATACAGCCCTGCCGGCGTCAGCTCGTGCAGTTTGCCGCTGGCCAGATCGACGCTGGCCACGCGTTGCACCTCCACGCCGCTGACGCCGATCTCGCCGGATGGTCGCTTGGCCGCCGCCAGCGCGCTGGCATGGCGGGTGGCGCCGGCGACGTACAGGAAGCCGAGCGTCTTGCCGTCCGCGGTCCATTGCAGTGCGCGCACATAGCCGCCTAGCTGGGCCAGTCTCGCAGGCTTGGCGCGTGCGGTGGTGTCGGCGAGATAGATGTCGTTCTGCATCGCCTGGGTGCTGGTGAGGTCGACCTTGCAGTTGGAGATGAAGGCGAGGTGGCGTGAATCCGGCGCCCAGGCAATGCCGGACTCCGCACAGCTGCCCGGTTTGTCTGCCGCGGTAACGGCATGTGCGCCGCTGCCATCGGCGGCAGCCACCTCGATCGCGGGCTTGCCGTCACGCTCGATCACCCAGGCCACCTGTTTGCCGTCGGGCGAGATCGCCACTGCCTGGATAGAACGCGCCTTGCCCAGTTGGGCCAGCAATTGTTCGATGCGCGGGTCGACCGGCTTCGTGGCAGCGGCGGCCGGCGGCGCCAAAGCAAGGAGCAGCAAGCACAACGGGGCACAAAGCAGGGGACGTTTCAACATGGCAGGCTCCGACTCGGGAATCCGCCCACGCTACAACGGCATCGGTGGCCGGCCAAGTGCGGAACGGCGGGCATTGCCCCGCCGGCCCGTCCGCATCGGTGGAACCCTGGACGGCGGTACCCGCGCTGCGCCAGGGTCACGCCTCAATGCAAGCTGTCCGCTTCCAGGTGGTAGTGCGTGGCCACCTCGACTTCGTCCTTCGAGCCCAGGAACACCGGAACGCGCTGGTGCAGGCCGGTCGGGTGCAGCTCCATGATGCGCTGGCGACCGGTGGTCGCCGCGCCGCCGGCCTGTTCGACGATGAAGGCCATCGGGTTGGCCTCATACATGATGCGCAGCTTGCCACCCTGCTTCTCGATCTTGGCATCCAGCGGATAAAAGAACACGCCGCCGCGGGTCACGATGCGATGCACGTCGGCCACCATCGAGGCCACCCAGCGCATGTTGAAATCCTTGCCGCGCGGCCCGGTCGCGCCGGCCAGCAGTTCACCGATATAACGCTGCATCGGCGCCTGCCAGTGGCGCTGGTTGGACATGTTGATGGCAAACTCTGCCGTCTGTTCCGGGATGCGGATATCACGCCGGCTCAGCACGAAGCTGCCCACTTCGCGATCCAGGGTGAACTCGTGGGTGCCCTGGCCGAACGTCAGCACCAGCACGGTGGCCGGGCCGTAGACGACGTAGCCGGCGGCAAGCTGCGTGGTACCCGGCTGCAGGAAGTGTTCGGCCTTCGGCTCGGTCACTCCGTCCGGACAACGCAAGACGGAGAAGATCGTGCCGACCGAAATGTTCACGTCGATATTGGACGACCCATCCAGCGGATCGAACAGCAGCAGATGGTTTCCCTTGGGATAACCGTCGGGAATCTGCTGCGGGTCTTCCATTTCCTCCGAGGCGCAGGCGGCGAGGTGGCCGCCCCAGGCATTGGCTTCGAGCAGGATTTCGTTGGAGATCACGTCCAGCTTCTTCTGTGCCTCGCCCTGCACATTGATGCTCTGGGCGCCCTCGCTGCCGGCCATGCCCAGCACGTCGCCCAGCGCTCCCTTGCCGGTGGCCACCGCGATGCGCTTGCAGGCGCGCGCCACCACCTCGATCAGCAGCGACAGTTCGGCATTGATGTGGCCGGCGCGGCGTTCCTCGATCAGGAACTGGATCAGCGAGATGGGCTTCATGTCGGGTCCAAGGCATGCGTCGGGCACCCATTGTCGCATCCGACAGCCCACAGCGTGGGCTCCTGCGATAAAGCGCGCTATTCGCCAGCCTGCTGACAGCACGTTGGCAGCAGCACCCGAGCAGGCTGTCGTTCCGACCTCACCCGAACACCTGCGGTCGCAATCACCAACGGAGCTCGAAAAACATGTCCTGCTTGATCGCTGCCAAGGCACCTCCCGACTTCGATTTCATCATCGGGAACTGGCAGGTGCGCCATCGCCGCCTCAACTCCCGCTTGGCCGGTTGCAGTGAGTGGACTGAATTCGGCGGCACGTCTTGCACGCGAAAGATCCTGGGCGGATTCGGCAACGTCGAAGACAACGTTCTGAACCTCCCGGACGCCGCGGTCCGGGCTGCCGCTTTCCGTTCTTTCAACGAGAAATCCCAGGAGTGGGCAATTTGGTGGCTTGACGGTCGCGCTCCACACAGTCTCGAAGAACCCGTCATCGGGAACTTCGCCGGGCACATCGGAACCTTCTTTGCCAACGCCACCCAGAATGGCAGGCAGGTCCGGGTTCGTTTCATCTGGAACGCCAATCCGGACGGGAATCCGCAATGGAAACAAGCGTTCTCCGCAGACGGGGGTGACACTTGGGAAACAAACTGGGTCATGGAGTTTTTGCGCCAGTGAGGACTGGCCGCCGGATCGGCCTTGGTGGTTGAGACGGGTATTGGGTTGTGCAAGAACAGGCTTCAGACTATTTGCAGGCCCGCCGTGGTTCGATGCGATCTGCTGACAGCACGCTGGCAGCAGGACCTATGCATCTTTACCTTCCACCACGGAGGCAGAGGACATGCGCGATACGGTTTATTTTCTGGTGTTCGACGGCTCTGCCGACTGGCAATCTGCGCTGGCTCTGTGCGAGGTTCGGCGCCCTGGCGATTGGCAGGTGCAGGTAGTGGGTTTTTCGCAGGCCCCGGTGCTGTCGATGGGCGGCCTCGCCGTGCAGCCCGACTTGTCCCTGGACGCACTCAATCTCGAACGCGCGGCTTTGTTGATCGTGCCTGGTGGCCATTTGTGGCAGCGCGGCGAGGGCGACCCGGCTGTGGCGGCAATCCGACGGGTACATGCCGCCGGTGCTGCGGTGGCCGGTATCGACAGCGGCGTGCTCGCGCTGGCTCGCGCGGGGCTGCTTGACCGTTGTCGCCACACCGGCAACTGGTCCGGGCAGATCGCCAGTCAGGCGCCTGGCTATCTGGGTGCGTCGCAATATGACGCCGCGGTTCTGGCAGTCAGCGACGGTGGCGTGATCACCGCCAGTCATCTGGGCAGCATCGAATTCGCGCGCGAGGTCATCCACACGCTGGATCTGTACAGCCCGAGTGATCGCCAGGACTGGTATCGATTGTTCAAGCACGCGCAGCTGCCGCCCTGGTGCGCCGGCGAAGTAGTGCGGGCGTGAGGTCACGGTCATGGCGAACTGGTTGCAAGGCATTGTGGCGGCGTATCGTCCCGCGTACCTGCCCGGGGTGCTGCTGGACGGGCCGGGCCATGTCGGTGCGGCACGGACCGGCAAGCACGTTGCCAGCGTCCCGGGCACCCCGGCGAGACTGCCTGCCACGCCCGCAGGCGCCCTTGTCGATACGATGTCCTCGTCCCCCTCCCGACTGGAGCTCAACCCATGACCACTTCCTCACGCGTTACTTTCTTCCACGCGCCGCAGACACGTTCGGGTGCCACCCGTGCCTTGTTCGAGGAGCTTGGCGTCGAATACGACATGCATGTGCTCAACCTCCATGGCGGAGATACACGCAAGCCAGACTATCTCGCAGTCAATCCGATGGGCAAGGTGCCGGCGATCCGCCATGGCGACGCGCTGGTCACCGAGCAGCCGGCCGTGATGATGTATCTGGCCGATCTCTATCCCGAGGCGAAGCTGGCACCGCCGCTCGGCGACCCGCTGCGAGGACCATACCTGCGCTGGATGGTGTTCTACGGATCGTGCTTCGAGCCGGCCGTGGTGGACAAGTCGCTGAAGCGCGAACCGGCGCCGCCCTCGACGTCGCCCTACGGCGACTTCGACACCATGCTTGGCACACTCACCGATCAGCTCGATCGTGGCCCGTATCTGCTGGGTGAGGCTTTCAGCGCAGCCGACGTGCTTTACGGCACCGCACTCAACTGGATGGTCCAGTTCAAGCTGGTGCCCGAACTGCCGGTGATCCGTGCGTATATCGAGCGGGTGACCTCGCGTCCGGCGATGGGACGGGCTGCACAGGCCGATGCGACCTTGGCCGCCAAGCAGTCGGAATGATGCGCCATGCTGCCGGCCCGGCCCTGCGCGGCATCGAACATGACCTTTGTCGCTGGTCGCGGCTTCACCACTCGGCGATCATGCGCAAATGCGCCGCGCCGATCGCCTGTTCCTCATCATCCACGCCCTGCGCGGTCGGCATACCGCACTACAGGCGCGTTCGCTGGCACAGACGCTGGGCGTTTCGCTGCGCACGGTGTACCGCGATGTGGCAGACCTGCAACTCTCCGGCGTGCCGATCGAAGGCGAGGCCGGTGTCGGCTACGTATTGCGAAAGGGTTCGGACATCCCGCCGCTGATGTTCACCGCGCGCGAACTCGAGGCACTCGTGGTTGGTTCGCGCTTCGTGCGCACGTTCGCCGGTACGCGGTTGGCGGAGAGCGCGAAGTCGGCGTTGCTGAAGATCGAGTCCGTGCTGCCCCCGGACCTGCGCGAGCGGGCCGGCACCACGCGCATTTTCGCGCCGGTCTGGCGTGATCAGCGCCGCGAGGATTTCGCCGCGCTCATCGATCAGCTGCATGCCGCCATCGTCGGCAGCCAGGTGCTGCGGCTGGACTATCGTGATGAGGCAGGCGAACCCAGTGAGCGTGACATCGAGCCCCTGTGCCTGTCGTTCTGGGGCGGCAAGTGGACGCTGGGAGCGTGGTGCCGGCTGCGTGGGGATTTTCGCAACTTCCGCCCGGATCGCATCACGTCTGGCGTGCCCACTGGCGAGGTGTTCACCGCCGCCGCCGAGCGCGGCTTGGCCGCCTATCTGCGCGCCATGGGCGTCGACCAGGTCGATCTGCGCTGAGCAAGCAGCGTATTCAAGCGTCTGCCGGCGCAGTACGCTGAACGGGCTTGCCCGGATCAAGCCACCCTCCCAGCGCGGCGGGATGCCTTCATCTGACGTCCTTCTCGTCCTGCCATGGAGCCCGTGTGAACATCACCCCCAGGATCATTCGTCTTGCCGTCTTCATGCTGGCGCTGGGCCTGCTGTCTCTGGTTCCTGCGCTCGCCGCGCCAGCCAGTTCCACCGACGGTAGCGCGGACGCGCAGTTCAAGCGCATCTACAGCACCGAGTGGGCGTGGCGTACCGGCCATCCCGGTGCAGACGAGTCCGCGGACGCGCGGGACAACGGCCGGCTGGACGACGTCGACGCAGCCAGCCAGCAGCAACGCCTGGAGTACTGGCAGCGCGTGCTCAAGCAACTCGATGACATCGACGTGGCGCGGTTGTCGGCGACCGAGCGTGTCAACTTCGAGGTTTACCACGCACAGATCGGCAACCTGCTGGCGGACCAGAAGTTCAAGACCTGGCAAATGCCGTTCAACAGCGATTCGGCATTCTGGTCGGACATTGGCTATGAACTTGGCGGTGATCATCTGCGCAGCGCGGACGACTACCGCAAATACCTCGATCGGCTGGGCCAGATCCCTGCGTATTTCGACCAGGAGATCGCGAACATGCGTCTCGGTCTCAAGCGTGGCTTCAGCGTGCCGCGCGAGGTTCTGAAGGGGCGCGACGTATCGATCGCGGCGGTAGCCGACCTGAAGGATCCGACCCGGAGCACTTTCTACGCGCCGTTCAAGCACCTGCCGGCATCGATCCCGGCCGATCAGGCGCAGGCGTTGCAGGGCCAGGCGCTGCAACACATCCGCGATGATGTGATTCCGGCGTATGCCAAGCTGCTGAAGTTCTTCCACGACGAGTACGTGCCGCAGGCGCGCACTACGCTGGCGGCCGAGGCCATGCCCGATGGCAAGGCGTTTTATCGCCAGCAGATCCGCGAGTACACGACGCTTGACCTCAGTCCTGACCAGATCCACCAGATCGGCCTGGATCAGGTGGCGAAAATCCATGCGCAGATGCTCATGGTCATGAAGGAAAGCGGCTTCCAGGGAGACTTTCCCGCGTTCCTGGCGTTCCTGCGCAATGACCCCCAGTTCTACGCCAAAAGCGCGCAGGAGCTGCTCGACAAGAGTGCGTGGGTGGCGAAGGAAGTGGACGGCCAGATGTCGAAATTCTTTGGTCACCTGCCGCGTGCACGCTTCACCATCAAGCCGGTACCAGCGGACATTGCGCCGTACTACACCTCCGGTCGCGGCGGTCCGGATGTCTATCTGGTCAACACGTACGATCTGAAATCCCGGCCCTTGTACAACATGCCGGCGCTGACCCTGCACGAGTCCTATCCCGGTCACGCGCTGCAGCTTGAGCTGGCGGCGGAACGGCATGGACAGCCGGCATTCCGCCGCAACGGCTACATCTCCGCCTATGGCGAGGGTTGGGGTTTGTACTCCGAATACCTTGGCAACGAGATGGGCATCTACAAGACGCCGTACCAGAAGTTCGGTTTCCTCACCTACCAGATGTGGCGCGCCTGCCGTCTGGTGGTGGATACCGGCATCCATCACCTGGGCTGGACGCGGCAACGGGCGATCGATTACCTGACCAGCAACACCGCGCTGTCCGACCGCGAGATTGCCAACGAGGTGGATCGCTATATCAGCTGGCCCGGCCAGGCGCTGTCGTACGAGTTGGGCTATCTGAAAATCCGCAAGCTGCGCGTCAAGGCGGAACAGGCGCTGGGTCCGAAATTCAACCTCCGCCACTTCCACGACACCGTGCTCTCGACCGGTTCGGTACCGCTGCCGGTGCTGGAGAAGCGCGTCGACCATTTCATTGCCGACGGCGGTCCGGAGCCCGACACCGGTTGCGATTGCGCGAGGGTGAAATGAGTCCGGGCGCCATCACCGCTCCTGATATCTTGGCATGTACTTTCAATATGTAGTAGATTGTCGCTACACTTCACAGCGAGAGTACCTTGCCATGAATGTCCCCGCCCGCGTTGCGGAAGCCCCGCCCCGCCATCCCGCGCCGACGGAGGCGCTGTCAGCTCCGGCGTTGCGTACCTTCTTCCGCATGGCCGAGCAGTGGAAGCTGCGTATCGGCGACCAGCGCAAGCTGCTCGGCGATCCGCCGGAGTCGACGTTCTACAAGTGGAAGCGCGAGCGCGATGCGGCACTTGGTCGCGACACGCTTGAGCGGATCAGCTATCTGCTCGGCATCTGGCAGTCGCTGCAGATCCTGTTTCCCGATCCCGAGCAGGCCGACGCCTGGCTGCACAAATCCAATGCCGCGCCGGTGTTCGGTGGCCAGTCGGCGCTCGAGCGCATGCTCTCGGGCAACGTTGCCGACCTCTTCGTGGTGCGCCAATACCTGGACGCGCAGCGCGGCTGAGGGGCGCTGTGCGCTGTCGCACGCGGCGATACATCGACCGGCGATGCTGCAAGACCGCGTAGGAGCGCACCCTGTGCGCGATGCCTTTCGTCACGTTCGGCAAAGAGATCGCGCACAGGGTGCGCTCCTACAACAGAGCATGCAGAAAGCGAGATACAGCAAAGCATGCCGTAGCTCATGGAGACCCGATGTCGCCCCCGCTACCACCCGTCAAGCGCATTCGCTGGGGTCACGCATTCCGTATCGTGCCCAGCCGCTTCCCCACGATCGGGGTGTATGACCGTGTGGCCGATCCCGCCGATCTGGATGCCGTGTTTGCGTTGGAGGCCTTGACCAACCCGCGCTTGCGCGAGGAGGTCGGTGCGCTGCAACAGGTGCCGATGGAGCGCCGCCTGAGCGGCCCAGGCTCGACCCCGGTGATGGCGGCGTTCACCCATCTCAATCCCGCGGGCAGCCGCTTCTCGGATGGCAGCTGGGGCGTGTTCTATGCCGCGCACAGCGTGGCCACTGCCGTCGAGGAAACCGTGTATCACCGGGAACGCGTCCTCGCCGCTACCCACGAAGTCGCCTGCGAGATCCAGATGCGCTGCTACCGCACGCAGCTGGAGAGCAGGCTGCATGATATTCGCGGAGGCTGGCCGACAGCGCACGATCCGGACAGCTACGTGGCCAGCGTCGCGCTGGCGCACCAGCTCCGCGATGCGGGATCAAATGGCATTGCCTTCGACAGTGCACGCCACCCGGGCGGCGAGTGTTTCGTGGCGTTTTACCCGGACGTGGTCGCGGCGTGCGTGCAGTCACAGCATCTGATCTACCGGTGGGATGGCACCTGCATCGCGCAGGTGCTGGAGGTGTCGGAGCTGGCGCGACCGGGTTAGGCTGTAGTCGTTGCTGGTCACTGCGTGGATAGCGTGATGAAGAGACTCTGCCTGCTGCTGTTGTGCCTGTTGCCCGTGCTGGCGCCGGCGCGCGACAACCGCCCCAACGACCACGGCCAGTGGCACGCGGCGATCGCCGCATTCCAGGCAGAGGACCAGGCCCACCCGCCCCCCACTGGCGCGGTATTGTTCATCGGCAGTTCGTCCATCCGCTTCTGGAAGACGCTGGCCGGCGATTTTCCCGACGTGAAGACCATCAATCGCGGTTTCGGCGGGTCGGAGATCGACGACGCCACCTTTTTCGCCGACCGCATCGTGGCGCCGTACCATCCGCGTGCGATCGTGATGTATGCCGGCGACAACGACATCGCCGATGGTGACAGCCCGGCCCATGTGCGTGACGACTTTGCCGAGTTCGTGCGCAAAGCCCGCTCGCTTGATCCCGGGGTGCCGATCGCCTTCATCGCGATCAAGCCCAGCGTGGCACGCAAGGCGCTGTTGCCGCAGATCCGCGAGGCCAACGCGCTGGTGCGCCAATACGCGGCCGGCGAACCCGGCGTCACCTATCTCGACATGTTCACGCCGATGATGGGGAAGAACGGCCAACCGCAGGCGCAGTGGTTCGTCGGCGATGGCCTGCACATGACTCGCAAGGGCTACGCGCTGTGGGTCAGTATCGTCAGGCCGTGGCTGGATCGGGTGGTGCCGTAAACGCGCCACCGCCGCACCTCAGGTGTCGTCACCGGTGGCCCAGCCCTTGCGATCGCCGCGGGTGAACACCCGGTCGTCATCCAGCACGTCGCCGGCCGCATGCACCGGAAGCCCATGCAGCCTGGCGTAGATCGGCGTGAAGTCCGGCCGGGTGGCCTCGAACAGTTGCTCGAAGTTCTCGATCACGAAATAGGTCTGCTGGTAGGTATCGATCCGGTAGCGCGTGCTCATCACGCGTTCGATGTCGAAGCCGATGCGATTGGGCGAGGATGAATCCAGACAGTAGGTCGACTCACCTTTCGAGCTGACGATGCCGGCACCGTAGATGCGCAAGCCCTCGTCGGTATTCATCAGCCCGAACTCCACCGTGTACCAGTACAGGCGAGTCAGGTTCGTCAGTGCCTCGGGGCCGATCTTGAATGCCTTCATGCCGCCGCGGCCGTAAGCCTGCATGTAGTCGGCGAATACCGGGTTCAGCAGCAGCGGCACGTGGCCGAACATGTCGTGGAACAGATCCGGCTCGCTCAGGTAATCGAGCTGGTCGGGTTTGCGGATCCACCAGCTGACCGGGAAGCGCCGGTTGGCCAGATGATCGAAGAACACCTCGTCCGGCAGCAGGCCTTCCACCGCCACGATCTCCCAGTCGGTGGCCGCCTTGAGCACCTGGTTGAGCTCGCTGAATTTCGGGATGCCACCGTCGCCCAGGCCGAAGCGCTCCACTCCTTCCATGAATTCCCTGCAAGCGCGCCCCGGCAGCATTTCACGCTGGCGCTTGAACAGGATGTCCCAGACCTCGTGATCGATCTTGCTGTAACTGTCCCACGGTTGCTCGACCACGCCGGTGGCGTACACGGGCACGTAGCCGCGATCGGTCTGCTGATGCTCGACTTTGCGGGGCGCAGTGTTTTCCATGACGTACTCCAGACATCGAGGTATAGCTTCACAGCTTAGAGCCAATCTGCCACACGAAGATTGCTTTTATTGCATGAAATATGCGATATCTTGCACAATTATTGTTTAAAATCGTTAATTCGAACATGTTTATTGCGTATGCAAACCCTTGATCGTACCGATTCGCGCATCCTCGCCGTGCTGCAGGGCGAGGGTCGCATCAGCAACGCCGAACTGGCCGAGCGGGTGAGTCTGTCGCCGTCGGCCTGCCTGCGTCGGTTGCAACGGCTGGAATCGAGCCAGGTCATCACCGGCTACGCGGCGCAGGTCGATCCGCAGGCGGTTGGCCTGGGGCTGCAGGCCTTCGTGCGGGTACAGCTGGCCAAGCACGAGCACGCGGCGGTGGAGAGCTTCGTCGAGCGCGTCAATGGTTGGGACGAAGTGGTCGCCTGCCACGCGCTGACTGGCGACATGGACTATCTGCTGCATGTCTACGTCGCTGACCTGACGGACTTCTCGCGCTTCCTGCTCGACCATCTGCTCAACGCAAGCGGCGTGGCCGACGTCAATTCCAGCTTCGTGCTGCGCACGGTGAAGCGCTCGCCTTCGTTGCCGCTGAGACGGCTGGAGCCCTGAACATGCGGCGACTGTTCGGCAGACGCACGGCCGCGTGCGGACTGACTAACGCTAAACTAACTCACTGATGAGCATGGACACTGCCACTGTTGCCGAACGCGACCTGCTGCGCCCGTTGCGCTATCTGTGGCGGGTGCCGCTGCTGCTGGTTGGTGCGGTGCTGGCCATTTTGCTGGCCGGACTGGTGTTGAGCTGGAACCGCGACGTGGTGATGCGTGATGGTCGCGAGCCGTTGCCGCATCGCCTGATTCGCTGGTGGTCGCTCGGACTGATGCGGATCTTCGGCCTGCGCGCGGTGCGCGTAGGCCAGCCGTTGGCCGATCCGGTGCTGTTCGTGGCCAACCACACCTCGTGGATCGATATCGCGCTGCTGCACAGCCAGCGCGCCGCCTGCTTCGTGGCCAAGGCCGAGATCGCCGGCTGGCCGCTGGTCGGGTGGCTGGCTGCGAACGGCGGCACCATTTTTCATCGGCGCGGCAACAACCATTCGCTGGCCGCGGTGATGCTCGTGATGGTCGAGCGGTTGCGTGCGGGGCGCTCGGTGGCGGTGTTTCCCGAGGGCGGCACCGGCTACCACGGTCTCCTCAAGGTCTTCCATGCGCGCATCTTCCAGGCTGCGCTGGATGCCGAGGTACCCGTGCAACCGGTCGCCCTGCGCTTCGCGCGTGACGGCAGGCGCATCGTCGACGCCGGATTCCGCGAGGACGAGACCTTCCTGGCCAACTTCCTGCGTCTGCTCGGTGCACCGTCGATGGATGCCGAAGTGCACTTCCTGCCAGCAGTGCCGGTCAGCTCCCACGGGCGTCGAGCCATGGCCGAGCAGGCACGCGATCTCATCGCCAAAGCCCTGGCGGATCGACCGGCATGAACCTGCCCGACGGAAAGGATTTCCGCCCGCCCTGGCCCCTGCGTAGCGGCCACATCCAGACCATGCTGTCCTCCAGCGGCGTGCGCCGCGTGCTGCTGCCGCGCGCCGCCAAGACGGTGCTGCAGGGCGCCGAAGCAGTGGTGGTCGATGGCGGCGGCGGGGTGCGCCTGACCGGCGCCTACACCGCGCAGACGGTTCGTGCGACGTCGCGTGGCCTGGCGGTGCTATTCCATGGCTGGGAAGGCAGCGTGGATTCCACCTATGTGCTGCAGACTGGCAGCCGACTGCTGGCCGACGGCTGGGATGTCTTCCGGCTCAATTTCCGCGACCACGGCGACAGCTACGGTCTCAACGAAGCGCTGTTCCACTCCTGCCGTCTCGACGAAGTGGTGCACGCGCTGGGCGACATTGCCGCGCGCTGGCCGACACGCCCAATGGCGTTGGTCGGCTTTTCGCTGGGGGGAAACTTCGCGCTGCGCGCCGCGATGCAGACCTCGCGCGTGGGTATTCCGCTCAGCTACGTCCTGGCGGTGTGCCCGATCATTGACCCGGCCGTGGGACTGTTTTCGCTGGAGGAAAGTGCGCCGTGGTTCTACCAGGCGTACTTCATGCGCAAGTGGCGCCATTCGCTGCTGCTCAAGCAGAAGGCGTTTCCGCAGCAGCAATACTTCGAAATGTCGGAACTGAAGAAGCATCTGCGCGGCCTGACCGAATCGTTGGTGCTCAGGCACACCGACTTCCAGTCGCTGCAGCAGTATCTGGACGGCTATTCGGTGGCTGGCGACGCCATGCAGGCGATGCAGATACCAGCCACTATCCTCACGGCGAAGGATGACCCGGTCATTCCGGTCGGCAGCTTCGAGAAACTCGAACTTCCGCCGAACGTGGAACTGGACATCGCGCCCTACGGCGGCCACTGCGGCTTCATCCGTGACTGGGGCATGGTCAGCTATACCGACGACTACATCGCCGCACGCTTCAACGCACTGGCTGGAGGGATGCCGCCCAGCGGCTGAGCCGCCAACCCGGTCGTCCTCGGATCGCGGCACCGTAGCCACGACGCGACGCGTATCCTTCTCGCGAACAGCCGGGGACAAGCCATGAACGAGTCAGGCAAGACCATGATCCCGCACGCGGTCGCGCGGTGGGCGCGGCTTTGCTGGGGCGCCTGCCTGCTGGGGCCCTTGGTCGCCGCAGCGATCACTCCGGAGACGACCTTCTTGCGCTCGTTCGAGGCGGCCGAAGCAGTGCCACCGACATCGCCGGCGAATGCATCGTTCGGCATCGACGTGACTGGTGGGCCGAGCATGGCGGCAGCTCTCGACGCCAAGCCCGACGTCGGCTTCAGCGGCCTGCATTCGCTGCACTATCGCGGCAATGCCGGCGGTCGCCAGGCGATCGATCTGTTTGCGGTGAACCTGCCGGTGCGGACGGATACGCGACTGTCCTACCTGCTCTTTCCGTGCTCCCGTGCGGGCGACCTGCGCAATCCGGCCAATTACGTCGCGGTCGACCTGCAGTTCGACGACGGCAGCCGCATGTCGACCCGGGGTGCCGTTGACCAGCACCGGGTCGGCGCATCTGCTCGTGCCCAAGGCGAGGGTCGCACCCTGTATCCCGACCAGTGGAACTCGCTGTCAATCGATCTTGGACGCATTGCTGCCGGCCGCACCATCAAGCATATCCTGCTGATCCACGACGGTCCGGCGGCGCCTCTCCAGGGTTATCTCGACGACTTGCGCATCGGCCCCGCGCCGACCGACTCGCGCCAGCGCGCCAGCGACTTCGTGGATACCCGCCGCGGCAGCAATTCGAATGGGCGCTTCTCGCGCGGCAACACTTTTCCCGCGGTGGCAATGCCGCATGGCTTCAATTTCTGGACGCCGGTGACGGACGCCGGCTCGGACTGGATCTACCAGTACCAGCAGCGCAATGGCGCGGACAACCGGCCGCGGCTGGAGGCTTTTGCGCTGTCGCACGAGCCCAGCCCCTGGATGGGCGATCGCCAGACCTTCCAGCTGATGCCGGCATCCGTATCCAGCGGGGCGCCGGAGCTGCATCGCGCAGCGCGCGCGCTGAGCTTCAGCCATGCCCATGAGGTCGCGCGCGCACACCTGTATCGCGTCACTTTCGACGACGGCATCGTCACCGAGATCGCGCCCACCGATCATGCGGCGATGTTCCGTTTCAGTTTCACACAAGGGCGCTCGCAACTGGTCTTCGACAATCGCAACGACCATGGCAGCATCGCGCTTGATCCCTCGTCGCGCAGCTTCAGCGGCTGGTCCGATGTGAAGAGCCGGCTTTCCGCCGGCGCCGGTCGCCTGTTCTTCTACGGTGTGGTCGATCGAGCGGTGACGGAAAGCGGTCGCCTGCGTGGAGTCGGCCGCGACCATGTCGCCGCCTGGTTCGGCTTCGACACCTCCAAAGACAAGGTGGTGCATCTGCGCATCGCCACCTCGCTGATCAGCCTGGCCCAGGCGAAACACAACCTGGCGCTGGAGATCGCGCCCGAAGAAACCTTCGCCGACGTGCGCGGGCGGGCGCAGCGGGCGTGGGACAGGCAACTTGGCATCGTCACCGTGCGTGGCGCCAGCCCGGACGAACTGATCACGCTGTACTCCAATCTGTATCGGCTGTTCCTGTACCCGAACGAGGCCTACGAAAACACCGGCAGCGCGACGCAACCGGTGTACCGCTATGCAAGCCCGTTCTCCGCACCAACCGGAACGGACACATCGACGCAGACCGGCGCGCGGGTGCTCGCTGGCAAGCCTTACGTCAATAACGGCCTCTGGGATACTTATCGCACCGCATGGCCGGCCTACACCTTGCTCGAACCGGATCAGGCCGGGGCGATGATCGACGGTTTCGTGCAGCAGTATCGCGATGGCGGCTGGATCGCGCGCTGGTCTTCACCCGGCTACGCCGACCTGATGGTCGGCACCAGCGCCGATGTGGCGTTCGCCGACGCGTGGCTGAAGGGCGTGCACAATTTCGACGTCCGCTCCTTCTATCAGGCCGCCCTGAAGGACGCGACCGTGGTCAGCCCGCTGGCGGGTACCGGTCGCAAGGGACTCACGCGTTCGGTATTCAACGGCTATACCGACACGGCGACCAGCGAGGGCCTGTCGTGGTCGATGGCCGGCTATCTCAACGACTTCGGCATCGGCAACCTGGCCGCGGCGCTGGCCGCGAAGACTGTCGCGAACGATCCGTATGCGGCGCATTACGCCGACGACGCGGCGTACTTCCGCAACCGCGCGCTGGATTACGTCAACCTGTTCGATCCCGCCGTCGGCTTTTTCGTCGGCCGCGATGCGGCCGGCCGCTGGCGCGTCGACAAGGCGGGTTTCGATCCCTTGCGCTGGGGTGGCGACTACACCGAAACCAATGCCTGGAACATGGCCTTCGACGCAGTGCAGGATGGTGCCGGCCTGGCGGCGCTGTATGGCGGCCGCGCCGGGCTGGCGGCGAAGCTCGATGCCTTCTTCGCCACGCCAGGCAACTTCCACGTCGGCAACTACGGCGAGCCGATCCACGAGATGCTGGAGGCGCGCGACGTGCGCATGGGCCAGTACGGCCACAGCAACCAGCCCTCGCACCACATCATCTACATGTATGACGTCACCGGGCAGCCGTGGAAGGCGCAGGACAAGATCCGCGACGTGCTGTCGCGCCTGTACGTCGGCAGCGAGATCGGCCAGGGTTATCCCGGCGACGAGGACAACGGCGAGATGTCCGCCTGGTACCTGTTCAGCGCCGCCGGTTTCTATCCGCTGCGCATGGGCACGCCGGTGTACGTGATCGGGGCGCCCTACTTCCCGCACATGGACATCGCGCTGGAGAACGGCAGGCACATCGTGATCGATGCGCCCGCCGTCAGCGACAGCAACCGCTACATCCAGAGCCTGCGCGTCAACGGCCAGCCATGGAACCGCTTGACCCTGCCGCATGCACTGCTGGCGCAAGGCGCGACGCTCGATTTCACAATGGGGCCGAAACCCTCGGCATGGGCCAGCGACGAGGCAGCGCTGCCGCCATCGCTCACGGCGCAGGGCACGCCGCAACCGTTGCGTGATCTCACCGACAACGGACAAGGCGAAGTCAGCAGCTCACCAGAGATTCCACGGTTGGCGGCACTGTCCGACAACGACAGCAGCACCGAAGTCGCGTTGCCCGCGGTACCGGTCACGCTGGGCTGGCATTTCGCACAGCCACGTAAGGTCGCTCTGCTCACGCTCACCTCCGGCGCCAGCACCACCGCGCCAGCCGGTTGGCAACTGCAGGGATCCGGCGATGGGCACCTCTGGCACACGCTCGATGTGCGCCAGCACCAGCGCTTTGCGTGGCCGCATCAGACGCGTGCCTTTGTCGTGCACACACCGGGACGCTATGCGTATTACCGGCTGCGCTTCGACGCAAGCGCTCCCACCGTACTCGCCGAGATCGAACTGCTCGCTCGCGCATCCGCGCCCTGAGCGCCGCAGGGCCGTTACCGCCCGCCGGCCTTTGAATGGCGCCACTGGAAAGACCAGCGGTTCATGCCCGCCCTCGCAAGCACCCGGATCAACCGGTGACGTGGAGACCGCGTTGACGCATCCAGCACGCGATGCTCATGCGGTCGCGGGCGGCCGGCAGCACCTCGTGCTCGAACTGCGCCGACAGAAACAGCAGCAGCATGCCCACATGCGGGAAGATGTCACGTGCCGATCCATCCGGCAGGTACAGCCGCAGTGCGCCACCGTCGGTTTCCTGCCAGCCGTCGTTGAGATAGAACACTGCCGAGACCACCCGCGCATCGCTGTCGCGCATGCGGTCAAGGTGGCGCATGTAACCGGCCCCCGGCGGATACACGGCGTAATGCGATTCGCACTCGACCAGGCCGAGCATCAGCTCGCGGTTGAGTGCGATCCGCAGTGCGTCGATGCGATCGGCAAACGCCTGCTGCGGTGCGCTCAAGGCGTCGGCCTCGAACCAGCGCGTGCTGTCGCCGCGCAACGGCGTGGCCGTACGCGCGGCGCCTACCCGCGCCGGTGCGAGCCGCCGCGCCTCGTACATGGCGCGGCACTCGGTCGCCAGCGCCCGCACTTGTACCGTCGACAGCAGGTCGGGCAACAGGCACCAGCCCGAAATAGCCAGGGCGGTCGCCACGGTGTGGAATTCATCGGGAGGACATTTCATGGGATGCAGTCTAACCAGCACCCGGGGGCTGGGGTTTGCGCAGCGGATCGAGCAGTGACGACAGGCCGTTTTGGTCCAGCTCGAGCATCAGCGCCAGCAGCCGGCCCAGTTCGCCTTTCGGGAAACCCGTGCGTGCAAACCAGGCCAGGTAGGCGCCGGGGAGATCCGCGATCAATCGCCCGCGGTATTTGCCATAAGGCATGCGTGTCTGCACCAGCCTGGCGAGGTCTTCTGCTTCCATCCACGCTACCTATTTCGCAAACAGCCGGGCGCGATCCGCAAACGCCTTGAACTCCAGCGCATTTCCGCTGGGATCGAGCAGGAACATCGTGGCCTGCTCGCCTGGCTGGCCCTGGAAGCGTACATGCGGCTCGATCACGAAGCACGTGCCCGCCGCCCGCAACCGCCCGGCCAGTAACTGCCAGTCGTCCATGTCGAGTACCAGCCCGAAATGCCGCACCGGCACGTCGTCACCGTCTACATCGTGCACTGCCACCGCGTGGGCTTCCTCCGGCGCCAGGTGCGCCACGATCTGGTGCCCGTGAAAATCGAAGTCGACCCAGCTTTCGCTGCTGCGTCCCTCCGGACAACCCAGCAGCTCCCCGTAGAACGCTCGCGCACTGGCCAGCGAGGTGACCGGAAAGGCCAGGTGGAAGGGCGGCAGGTTCGGCATGGCAGAGGCACGTGCAAGAGGAAGCGCCGATGATGCCGCATGCCGCCGGTGCGAGCGAATCCTTTCCTCACGTGGAGGCCGTGACGCTGGGCACCTTGCGCCACACCGCTTCGACGCACGTGCACGACTCGCCATTGCGCCGGGTCCGCGCCGGTCACCGGACCCAGGGTGAGCCAGCGGTGGGCGGGTTGCACGCGAGGATCGCTTTTTGCGCACCTCGCACCCGGACATTTCGACCCCGCCTGGACTATCTTCTTTCGGCCGGGGCGGGGAGCCTGCAGTCCTTGCCCTGTTCCTTGGGCCTGCGCAGCCTGTTTCCCGACACCAGGCACGAGCCACATTTTCCGCCACGATCTCCAGGAGCAGCGGTCATGTCCAGACACCTCACCGTCCTGATACTTCTTGCATTCGCGCTGCCGGCCCAACGAGGGCTCGCGCAGGCGATGATCATCCCGCAGCCGAACCGGATCGAGATTTGCCACGGCAGTTTCGCGCTGAACCGGAACGTGCGCATCGTTGCGGCGGCGGGACAACGCGGGCAGGAAATCGCGGCGTTCCTGCGCGATGGCATTCGCCAGGACAGCGGGATCGCGCTGCGGGCAGGCCCTGCCGGCGACCAGCCGCGCATCGAACTGCGCACCGATCCTTCCGTGCATGGTGAGGAGGCGTACCGGCTGACCGTCACGCCGCAGCGCATCGAGATCGCGGCGGCCGACGACCGCGGCCTGTTCTGGGGCGTGCAGACGCTGCGACAACTGCTGCCCCCGGGACATCACGCCACGCTTTCGATTCCCGCCGTGCATATCGACGACGCGCCCCGCTACGCCTGGCGCGGCGTGATGCTGGACTCCGCACGGCATTTCATTCCGGTGGCGCTGGTGAAAAAGCAGATCGACCTGCTGTCGCGCTACAAACTCAACGTGCTGCACTGGCACCTGACCGACGACCAGGGCTGGCGCATCGAGATACGCAAATACCCGAAGCTGACCAGCGTCGGCGCGTGGCGCACCGAGGCAGACGGCAGCCGCAGCGGAGGGTTCTATACGCAGCAACAGATTCGCGACGTGGTCGAGTACGCGCGCCAGCGCAATGTCATGGTCGTGCCGGAGATCGAGATGCCCGGCCACGCCTCGGCAGCGGTCGCCGCCTATCCATCGCTGTCCTGCCCGAAAACGGCGATATCGGTGCCAAGGACGTGGGGCGTGTTCACAGACATCTACTGCGCCGGTGACGAGACCACCTTTGCTTTTCTGCACGACGTGTTGAACGAAGTGGCAGAGCTGTTCCCCGCGCCGTACATCCACATCGGCGGCGACGAGGTGCCCAAGCAGCAATGGGCGCAAAGCGCCACATCGCAGAAGCGCATGCATGACGAAAAGTTGGCCGATGTCGACGCTCTGCAGAGCTGGTTCGTCCAGCGCATTCAGCGTGACCTCCAAGCGCGCGGCAAGACCCTGGTCGGCTGGGACGAGATTCTCGAAGGCGGCGCGGACCGCAACGCCGTGGTGGAAATGTGGCGCGGTGATGCCGAGGCCGCCAAGGCGCTGGCCAACGGCAACCGTCTGATCGTCGCCGGTCCGTTCTATCTCGACACCTCGATCGATGAGCTCACCACGCAGGACATTTACCGCACCAACCCGTTTGCCTCGCCGGCCTTCGCCGGGCACGAAAATCAGGTGCTGGGCGCCGAAGCGCCTCTGTGGAGCGAATACGTCACCCCGCGCAATCTGGAAGCGATGCTGTATCCACGCGTGATCGCGCTGGCCGAACGCCTGTGGAATCCCGAGGCGCGGGACTACGCCGATTTCCAGCAACGTCTGCGTGCGCACTACCCGTGGATGGATGCGCAGAAAATTGCCTACGGCCCGGAAGATCGCAACCTGGTCGACTACAAGCTCGACTACAACCCGGCCCAACACCGCTGGCGCCTGCGCGCTGCGCGCGGCTTCGACGACATCGCCCTGCACTACACGATCGACGGCAGCGAACCGAACGCGCAATCGCCTGCCTTCGGCGATGTGCTGGACCGCTACACCGCGGCCACGATCAAGGTCGCGCCCTACCGCCACGGCGTGCCCTACCTGCCCAGCAAGACCTTCAAGACCGTCGACAATCAGGCGCTGGGCAAGGAGATCAGCTACCTCACTGCCCCCGATGCGCACTACGCCGGCACCCCGACGCAACTGGTCGACGGCGTCATCGGCAGCGACGACGAGTACAACGACGGCCTGTGGGTAGGCTGGCGTGGC
>JBDTEG010000089.1:0-37655 GCA_039922695.1 Rhodanobacter sp.
CGACCAGTTCAGCGGCCTTGTTGTCGGCAGAGTCGGACTGATCGTCCCCCGCTGATATCGCGTGTTCGAAGTAGCGCACTTCAAGGTGCTTGTCGGCGCTGTCGCGTTGCAGTGCTTCGGTCAGTGTATCGGCGAGCTTGTCGGCGCTGGTGATCGCATCGAAATCGTCATGCTGCAATTGGGCACGCAGGCTTTTGCCGATCGCGGCGGCCTTGTCCGGAAAGACGTAGGACTGATTCAGGTTGGCGATGATGCTTTCGACCACTTCACTGCGCATGGCCTTGTCGACCGTCATGTCTTTCTGCGGCGGTCCGGATTGCGCGTGGCCGGGCATGCCGAATAGCGCCAGCCCTGCGCCACTCAGCACGATTGCACCCGCTATCGCGGCGATGCGTGTTCCGATTTTCCTGTTCGCTTTCATCTCTGTACTCCTCCTCGGGTTCATCGGTGGTCGATGAGCACAGCGTGGCGAGCGAATGTGGAGAGATTGTGGGGAGATTGCGCAGCGGGTGAACTAGAGATCGACGCGGTAGCCGAGTCCGTAGACGGAACGGATGACCTCGCTTTCGGGCAGCGCCACCGCGAGCTTGCGGCGCAGGTTCTTGATATGGCTGTCGATGGCGCGGTCGGTCACCTCAAGATTGTCGCGGCTGGCGAGGTCCAGCAACTGCGCGCGCGAGAAGATCGTGCCCGGACGCTTGGCCATCGCAGCAAGCAGGCTGAACTCGGTCGGCGTCAGGTCGAGCACTTGCGTGCGGATACGCGCCGTGCGTGCATCGATGTCGATATCGAGCAGCCGCGTGTCCTGCGGCCGCGGGCTTGAACGACGCAGCACGGCCTTGATCCGCGCCACCAGTTCGCGCGGGCTGAATGGTTTGCACAGATAGTCGTCCGCACCGGTTTCCAGACCGAGCAGCCGGTCGATTTCCTGCACGCGGGCGGTGACCACGATGATCGGCACCTGGGAAAAAGTGCGCACTGCCTTGCACAACGACAGACCATCGAGGCCGGGCAGCATCAGGTCCAGCACGATCAGGTCAGGCATCTCGCGCTGGATGCTGGCGAGCGCTGCGCTCCCATCGGAGGCGACCTGCGCCACGTAACCGGCGGCGTTGACGTAGTCGGCCATGATGGCGGAGAGCTCGCCTTCGTCTTCGACGATGAGGATGGTGGCGCTCATCATGGTGCCCGTGGCAGCACGACGGTGACTCGCAGACCGCCCAGTGCGGACGCGGCAAACTCCAGTCGCCCGCCGTGTGCTTCGACGATGTGCCGGCTCAGCGCCAGTCCGAGGCCCGCACCACCAAGTTGCCGGTTGCGCGAAGGCTCCACGCGGAAGAAGCGTTCACCCAGACGTTCGACCAGCGCAGCGGGAACGGCTGGCGTCGAGTCATCAATCGTTATGTGCAGTTGGTGCTTGACCTGCGTGCCGCTGATATCGATGCGACCGCCAGCGTCGGTGTAGCGCACGCTGTTCTCAACAAGGTTGACCAGTACCTGACGCAGGCGATTGGCATCCGCATGCACCAGCACATGCGGCGGCGCGGTGGTGATTGAAGAAACGAGTTGAGCCGCCCGAAACTTCTCGCCGAAACTTTCGAAGACTTCCACCACGAGTTGCCAGGCGTCTACCGCCGTCTTGTCGTACTGAAGTTGACCCTCATCCGCGCACGCCAGTTCATGCAGGTCGTCGACCAACGCAGTCAGCGACAGCACCTGACGCAACAGCAGCGCGACGGTTTCGGGCGTGGCCGTGCGAATGCCATCGTGCAGCGCTTCCAGCTGCGCGCGCAGCACCGAAAGCGGCGTACGCAGTTCGTGCGAGGTATCGGCCACCCATTGCTGGCGCCAGCGTTCAGTGTCCTGCAACCTGCTCGCGAGTTGATTGAACGTCGCTGCCAGCTCACCCAGCTCGTCGCTGCGGCGGGTGGAAAGGCGTGCATCGAAGTGACCTTGGCCCAGCCTGCGTGTGCCATCGAGCAGGTGCCGGATTGGCTTGCGAAAATGTGCTGCCAGCAGTGCGGCGGCAAACGCGCTCAGCAGCACGCCGATGGCGGCGATGAGCAACAGGTTCTCCTGCTGCTCCAGCAAAAACGCGACTGCCAGCTCGTCGTCTGGATTCTGCGATTTGGCAACGACGAGATAGCCGACCACGGCACGGTCGACGACGACCGGTTGCTGGAGGGTATCGATCGAAGCGATGGCGATCATCACCGGACTCGCGACCATCCCGGCGAGGTAACGCCGGTGGCTATCCAGCAAACCGATCCGATAGCCAAGAGTCGGCGACGGCGGTCGGATGCCAAGGTTCGGCGCCTGGCCCGCTTCGGCGTCCATCAGCTGATCGTGAAACCAGCTCCTCCGCTCGTCGGAACGCGCAGGCAGAAACGACCAGTCGTGATGCTGCCGATAACTGGCTGACAACCGCCCCATCAATCCACTCAGGTCTTGCACCTCGCCCGCCCGCTGCGAAGCAGCGTCCGACAGTTTCCAGCGCACCAGCTCCACGCCGATCCCCGCCACCACTAGGAAGGACAGCAATACCGCGAAGAACAACCGTTTGCCGATCGAAACTTTCAAGCGCGTCATCTCCGAGGCGGTCGACGCAAGCTAGGGGAGATTGCCGGTGGAGACAAGATCGGATGACGGGCCTGCCAGGGTCAGCGGGCTGATCCATGCTGGCCGGCATGTCCGATGCCTTGCTCGCGCGCCCTTGGGGCAGCGACTCGGATCGAGATGCGCACAGGGTTGGCGACAGCGAAATCGATGCTCTATCGCCCTGACAATTCCATTCCCTTCGGTCGCCGCCGGCGAATGGAAGAAAAGGGCCCGCCGATTGGCGGGCCTCTCGCATCAGCAAAGCGCGAAGCGCCTCACCCCGGCAATACCCGATTCATCCGCTGCACGAACGCCGCCGGATCCGGCAACTGCGCCCCAGCAGAAATCTCCGCCTGATCCAGCAACAGCGTCGCGAGACCCAGCGGGCGATCTATTTCGAGGAGTCACCGGCGCTTCGTCAGAGACGCTCCATCACGAGATACCCGGCGACTCGGCCGACTCGCCCGACACGCGCAGCCAGTCGCCCATGCTGGTGAGCATGTCCAGTTCGAGCTCTGAAAACCCTGCTTCCACGCGCGCTTGGCGATTGAACGGCCCGCGCAAGTCGACCCCCATGTAGTCGCGGATAAGGCCGAAGAACGTTTCCACCGGCTCGAGGCCATCACGTTCGCAACAATGGTGATACCAGCGCGTGCCGGCGGCGACGTGGGCCACTTCCTCACGCAGGATGACTTCGAGGATGGCCACGGTGCGCTCGTCGCCGAGACGGCGCAGCCGGTCGATCATGCCGGGGGTGACGTCCAGGCCACGCGCTTCCAGCACGCGCGGCACCAGGGCCATGCGCGCGGTATCGTGGTCGGCCGTCTTCTCCGCCATCTGCCACAGGCCGTCGTGCACATCGAAATCGCCGTACGCATGGCCGAGTTCGACGAGGCGCTCGGACAGCATGGCGAAGTGGCGTGCTTCGTCATGCGCGCAGCTGGCCCAGTCGCGATAGTAGTCGTCCGGTTTGCCGCGATAACGGTATACCGCGTCCCAGGCGAGGTTGTTCGCGTTGAACTCGATGTGTGCTACCGCGTGCACCAGCGCAACGCGACCTTCGACGCTGCCCAGGCCCCGCTGCGGCAGCTTGCGTGCGTCGACCAGCCGGGGTTTCGCCGGGCGGCCGGGTGGACCGATCGGTTCGGGTGGCGGGGATGAGGGGTCGGCGCGCAACTCGCCGGCCAGGAAGCGCTGCCAGGTGGCATGGGTCAGGCGCAGCTTGTCGGTCGCATCGGTGGCGTCGAGACAGAGTTTGGCGGCAGCGTGGAGATCAGTCATGGCAACGTGCAGGAGCCCACCCTGTGGGCGATGCTGTTTCGACAGGGTGACCAGACATCAGGCTGATGAGAGCCAGGGTGACCAGCCGTTCGGTTGTTGAAAGCCTGGATCGCAAGAGCATCGCCCCCGGGGTGGGCTCCTGCAGGTCGCACGAGGCTCAAATGGCTCGCCGCGCGGCCTTGGCATCGTCGGAGCGCAGCATCTGGATCTGCTCCAGATATTCGTCGGCCAGTCCGGTGACATATTCGCCGGAGAAGCACGAGGTGTCGAAGTGCTTGAGCTTTTCATTGCCGTCCTGCACGGCCCACTCCAGATCCTTGAGGTCCTGGTAGATCAGCCAGTCGGCGCCGAGCAGCTTTTCGACCTCCTGCTCGGAACGGCCGGCGGCAATCAGCTCGCTGGTTGACGGCATGTCGATGCCATACACGTTGGGATAGCGCACCGGCGGCGCGGCCGAGGCGAAGTAGACATTTTTCGCACCAGCCTCGCGCGCCATCTGGATGATTTGTTTCGAGGTGGTACCGCGCACGACCGAGTCGTCCACCAGCAGCACGTTCTTCTTGTTGAACTCCAGCGGAATCGCGTTGAGTTTGCGGCGAACCGATTTCACGCGCTCGCCCTGCCCTGGCATGATGAAGGTGCGGCCGATGTAGCGGTTCTTGACGAGGCCCTCGCGGAACGGCACGCCCAGCGCGCCAGCCAACGCGCTGGCGGCGGTGCGCGCGGTGTCGGGAATCGGGATCACCGCATCGATGCCATGGTCGGGGCGCTCGCGCAGGATCTTCTCGGCCAGCTTCTCGCCCATGCGCAGGCGCGCCTTGTACACCGACACGTCCTCGATCATCGAGTCCGGCCGTGCCAGGTAGACGTATTCGAAGATGCATGGCGAGTGCATCGCGCCCTCGGCGCAGCGGCGGGTGTGCAACTGGCCCTGGTCGGTGATGATCACGGCTTCGCCCGGCCTCACGTCGCGCAGCAGCCTGAAGCCGAGCACGTCCAGTGCCACGGACTCCGACGCCACCGCATACTCATGGCCTTCGGCGGTGACGCGTTCGCCCAGCACCAGCGGACGGATGCCGTGCGGGTCGCGGAAAGCTACCAGGCCATAACCGAGCACCAGGGCGATGCACGCATAGCCACCGGTGGCGCGCGCATGCACCCCCGCCACGGCCTTGAAGAGGTGGTCCGGAGTGAGTTGCATGCGATCCTGGATTTGCAGCTCATGCGCCAGCACGTTGAGCAACACCTCGGAATCGGAATCGGTGTTGATGTGGCGGCGGTCGCCCTCGAACATCTCCCGCCGCAGCACCTCGGTATTGACCAGGTTGCCGTTGTGCGCGAAGGCGATGCCGTAAGGGGAATTGACGTACAACGGCTGCGCCTCGGCCGAGCCTTCCGAGCCCGCCGTGGGATAGCGGCAATGGCCGATGCCGATGATTCCGCACATGAATTCGTGGCCTGTTTCAGAAACGCTGGTTCAAGGATGCTGGTGTCAAGGATGCAAGGAACGGCTGGAAACACTGCCGGCCGCGGCTGGCTTCTGCTCGGGGCGCGTCGCCGGCGCAGGGCTTGGACGCGGGCTCGAGATGGGGTCGTGCAGGCGCTCAGACAAGTTGTGCATCCGGTCCAGTAGCTCGGACGGTACGCCCCGGTTGAGCGTGCTCGTTGACTGCCTGGAGCTGGACGACGCCGCCGGAGCCTGTCGCTGCAGCATCGGTTCGGACTTGAGCTTGTCCAGCATGGCCTCCGGATGCAGATGGTCAGCCACGCTCGCCGGGACATTGTGGCCCAGCCATGCGGCGGTGGCCTGGAACTGCGGCAGCAGGGTGGAGTGCTGCCACCATGATTCGCGCGTCATGGCGGTGAGCCCGACCAGGAATACCGCCACCGTCACGATCAGCACGCCGCGCACGAAGCCGAACAGCAGGCCGAGCAAGCGGTCAATGCCGCTCAAGCCCGTGCTCCAGATCAGGCGACGGGCCGCGAAGCGCACGAGCGCACCGATCAGCAGGACGCCAATGAAGCAGATCGCATAACCGAGGCTGATCCGGGCCACAGACAGCGAAATCACGTTATCGAACAGCGTCGCGACAGCCGGCCCGAACAGTGTCGCCACCACGAAAGCAGCGACCCATATCACCAGCGACAGAACCTCGGCCACCAGGCCGCGCATCAGGCCGATCAGGAGCGAGAGCCCAATGATGGCCAGGATGATCCCGTCGGCCCAGTTCATCTTTCTACCCGACCGATCCGAACGCCGCGAGCGACTTGGCCCCGGGATGCTTTTCCCGCCGTGGCGGGCATCCATTTCGCTTCGTGTGCCAGGCGGATGATTTCACGCCTGACGGTCGTTGCGACGATTGAAAGGCCGCGCAAATGACGCATCAGCGAGCTTGTTCGGGCTTCGATCGACAACGACGCCGCGTTGCAGGACATGAAAGGCATCAAGGCACGGAGACGACGTTGCCGTCGATGGCGAATTTGGCCTTGATCTCGTCATGCAAACGCTGGGCGTCGGCTCGCTCGGTTTGCGGACCCGCGCGCACGCGCCACAGCGTCTTTCCGCCAGACTGGACCGAGTCGACGAACCCGTCAAAACCGGCCGTGCGCAGTTTGTCGCGCAAGGCATTGGCATCGGCGCGGCTGCTCATCGCCGCCAGTTGCACGGCCCAACCGCCGGCTTTGCCTGAGCTGGCTGCGGCAGGTGCCGGTGCCGACTGGCTGCCTGCGTCAGCATCCTGCTCCAGTCGCGCCGGCGCGCCGGGAATGGCCTGGGTGATCTTCAGGCGCGCGGCTTCGGCCGCCGTGCGGGTCTCGAACGGTCCGGCGATAACCATGGTGCGCGCCTTGCCGGCCACCGTGATCGGGCGCCCGGTCACCGGATAGCCAAGCGCGCGCACGCGCTGCTGCAACTTGGCCGCACCGGCAGCGCTGGCGTAGGCACTCAGGTTGAGTGTGTAGGCACCGTGGCCCAGCGCCGCACTGGAGGGCGTGTCCTTGAGCTCCGCGGGAGCTGGTTTGACAGGCGACGCCGTGGCTGCGGCCTGATTGCCGGGCGCTTTCGTGGCCGGTGTCTGCGCCGCCGGCGTCGGAGTTGCCGGCGTGCCGGTGGTGTGCTGCGGGATCACCGGCTGGGTCGGCGACGTGCCACTGCCCGTAGTCACCGTTGTCGGCGCCGGCTTGCGGCCGGCTTCGGGGTCGAGCTCCACGTCGCGCGGGCGATTCGAATCAATGTTGACCGTGGCGATGCGATCGCCCGGAGCCGGTGCCGCGCTCGAGACGGCCGCGGCCGCGCCCGGGTTGAGGCTCATCGTCCTGGTTTGCAGGTCGCGATCGGGGGCCGGCGGAATGGCCAGGCTGACGGATTGATCGCTACCCGGCACAGGCGGGCTGCCGGAGAAGAACATCGGCACGAAAATGACCGCCAATGCAATCAGGACGGCAGCTCCCAGCAGGCGTGTTTTCAAGTCTTCGCTCCATGGCGGCAAACGCAATGCGCATCGCCGGGATTATACCTGCCAGCGCCGGGCGCCATGGCACCGCTCAAATGCACTGTTCAGCGACTACTGCGCTGGCAACGAAAAACGAGCCGAAGGCCAGTATCCGCTCGCCGGGCTGCGCAGCGTTGCGTGCGGCGGCCAGTGCGGTGGGGACGTCAGCCGACACGTCAAACCGTGCCTGCGGCAAAGTCTCACGCAACGTGTGCGCCAGCGCCGGACCGGTGAGACCCCGTGGTGTGGCGTGTTCAAGGCCCCCCAGATGCCAGCAGACGATACGCGGGCCCAGCGCGGTCATGACCCCGGCCACGTCCTTGTCAGCCAGCGCACCGTAAACAGCGTGCACGCCGCCGGGTGGCTGGGCATCCAGCCACTCGGCCAGTGCCCGCGCCGCCTGCGGGTTGTGGCCCACATCCACGAACAGAGGCGGTTCGCCGCCCAGCGCCTGCAATCGCGCGGCAATCCGCACCTGTTGCAGTCCGCTGCTGGCCGCCGCGAACAGCGCCCCGGGCGGGAGTGCTGGGTCGTCCAGTGCATGCAGCGCCGCAATCGCCGCCGCAGCGTTGGCGTACTGCACGGGAGCAGCCAGGTGCGGGTCAGGCAACTCCATGGCGGTACCGTCGCGATGCCGCCAGCGCCAGCCATGCGCATGGTGCTCGACCGAGAAGTCGCGGCCGGCACGCTGGACCAGCGCGCCGCATTCGGCCAGCGCCGCCAGCAAGCCGGCGGGCGGTTCCAGCTCACCCACGACCGCAGGTTTGCCCCGCCGCGCAATGCCGGCTTTCTCGCGGCCGATGCTGTCACGATCCGGCCCCAGCCAGTCCATATGGTCGAGGTCGATGGTGGTGATCACCGCCACGTCCGCATCAATGATATTCACCGCGTCCAACCGACCGCCCAGGCCGACCTCCAGCACCGCCACATCGACGTCGGCACGGGCGAACAGGTCCAGCGCGGCCAGCGTGCCAAATTCGAAATAGGTCAACAGCAGGTCGCCGCGCACGGCCTCGATCCGCTCGAACGACGCGATCAGGGCGGAGTCCTCCGCCACCGCGCCGTCCATGCGGATACGCTCGTTGTAGACCAGCAGATGCGGTGAGGTGAAGGCACCCACCCGGCGGCCGGCGGCGGCGAGCATGGCCTCGAGCAGGGCGACGGTGGAACCTTTGCCATTGGTACCGGCCACGGTGATCACCCGTGGCGCCGGGCGAGGGGCACCCATCCGCTGCCACACTTCGCGCACGCGATCGAGTCCAAGCTCGATGCTGTGCACGTTGACGCGTTCCTGGTATGCCAGCCATTCGGCGAGGGTGGAGGGATTCATATCGTGCTCGCATCAGTTTGCGCGCATGGTGGCTGCGTTCAGCAGCGCATGCAATCCACCCACGGTGCCATGGCGATCTTGCCTCGCGCATGCGCTGGTATCGTTGACGCTTCGACCGGACACGGGACGTGATCCTCTCCATGCACCACTTCCGGCAGGTTCTGCTTGCGGCAGGAATGACCCTGTTGCTGTTCGTGATCGTTTACGTTCCGACTTTCATCCTGGTCGGAAGCTTGCACTTGCCGCTGGAGCAGATGGTTCCGGGAATCATGCTGCTCAGTTTCGCGATCGCCTGCGTATTGATCGCCCTGCATGCCCGCCACTGGCAGCGAGCCTGGAGCACCTTCGGGTTTTGTCTGCCACCCATGCGACTTCTGCTTTACGCGCTTGCATGGTCGATCCCGTGTGCGGCCATCGTCGCGCTGTGCCTCGACCAGGCGGGCGAACCGGGGCCACTTGCCGGATTGAAGCTTGCATCGTGGCTGGCCATGTTGTACTTCGGCCTGTTCGCGCCGATCCAGGAGGAAACCATCTTTCGCGGACTCTTGCAGACCACGCTGGCCAGGCGATTGGCCGACACCAGCGGCTGCCTTGCATCCACTGAGTTCTGCGCCTCGCTGGGCGTAGCCGTGCTTTTCGCGGCGATCCACCTCGCTGTGGGTCCACTGACCGCGCTTGGCGCGTTGTTGCTGGGCGTACTGACTGGTGAGTTTCGCCGCCGCAGCGGCAGCCTGGTTCCCGCGATCGTGTGCCATGCGGTGTTCAACCTCGTGGGCATCCTGCTCTGAATTCGCTGCCCCCGCTTGTGCTGCCAATCACTGCGTGCGGCGCGACGACTTCAGAACCATGGTGTCAAACCAGGCTGGAACAGTGCCCATACCGTGGAGACAGTGGCAAACGTGGCGAACAGGAGCGCCAGGCAGCCAATGAAGGCGGAATCAGTGTGAAGATTCTTCATGTCTTTTCTCCTTGCACCGGGGTGGTGTGGAGAAATGATCTCTTGCGCGCCCGTTCGGTTGCAGAGCCAGCCGTCAAGCATCGACGATGACAGGCGTCATCTGCCTCAATCGCTACAAAGCAACCTTGCGCAGCCGCAGCGCGTTGCTGACCACCGAGACCGAACTCAGACTCATTGCCAGCGCGGCGATCATCGGCGACAGCACGATCCCGAACCAGGGATACAGCACGCCGGCCGCCAGAGGTACGCCGACCGCGTTGTAGACGAAGGCAAAGAACAGGTTCTGGTGGATATTGCGCACGGTGGCTTGCGACAGCTTGCGCGCACGCACGATGGCGCCGAGCTCGCCCTTCACCAAGGTGACCTGCGCGCTCTCCATCGCCACGTCGGTGCCGCCGCCCATCGCGATGCCGATGTTGGCAGCGGCCAGCGCCGGCGCGTCGTTGATGCCGTCACCGGCCATCGCCACGCGACGACCTTCGCTCTTCAGGCGTTCCACCACGGCGGCCTTGTCAGTCGGCGACACATCCGCGTGAACCTCGTCAACGCCCAGTGTGTCCGCCACTGCCTGCGCGGTGGTGGCGTTGTCGCCGGTCAGCATGACGATGCGCAGGCCTGAATCGTGCAGGCTCTCGATGGCTGCGGAGGCATCCGGCTTGATCCGATCGGCCACCACGAGCAGCGCCGCGAGGGCGCCATCGACCGCCAGAAACATCACCGTGGCACCCTGCCCGCGCAGCTTTTTGGCGCGGACACTTGCCTCGTCACCGATCACGACGGACGACTCATCCATCAGCTTCGCGTTGCCCAGAATGACGGTGCTGCCATCGATGCCGGCCTTTACGCCACGGCCGGTCAGCGAACGAAAGTCCGTTGCCGCGGGCAGGCTCAGGCCTTCGGCTTCCGCAGCCTGGACAATCGCCTTGGCCAACGGATGTTCACTTGGCCGCTCCAGTGCCGCGGAGAGTGCCAGCAGGCGCTCGTGTGACAAGTCGCCAAGCGTCACCAGCTCGGTCAGGCTCGGCTTGCCCTCGGTCAGTGTGCCGGTCTTGTCCACCACCAGGGTATCGATCTCGCGCAGGGTTTCAATCGCACCGGCATCCTTGAACAGCACGCCGTGCTGCGCCCCGCGACCGCTGGCCACCATGATCGAAATCGGCGTGGCCAGGCCGAGCGCGCAGGGACACGCGATGACCAGTACCGAGACCGCCGCGATCAACGCATGGGCGAACTGCGGTGGCGGGCCGAACACCGCCCACGCCGCGAACGCCAGCACCGCGGCAGCCACCACCGCAGGTACAAACCAGCCCGCGACCTTGTCGGCCACGCGTTGCAGTGGCGCCTTGCTGCGCTGCGCCTTGGCCACCAGCGCGACGATCTGCGCCAGCATGGTGTCTCCACCGACTTTCCGGGCGCGCATCTTCAGCGCGCCATCCTGATTCACGGTGCCGCCGGTGAGGGGGTCATCGACAACCTTGGCCACCGGCATCGGCTCGCCGCTGAGCATCGACTCGTCGACATGGCTTTCGCCCTCCAGAACCACGCCATCGACCGGCACCTTTTCGCCGGGGCGCACGCGCAAGGTGTCGCCCACTTGCACCGTGTCGAGCGGCACGTCGCTTTCGCTGCCGTTGTCGGCGATGCGCCGCGCGGTCTTCGGCGCCAGCCCGAGCAAGGCCTGCAGCGCCGCACCCGTGCGCCGGCGGGCACGCAGCTCCAGAAAATCGCCCAGCGTCACCAGCGTGACGATGACCGCCGCCGACTCGAAATACACGCCGACCCGGCCGTGCGCATCGCGGAAACCCGCCGGGAAGATCCCCGGCCACAGGAACGCTACCGCGCTGTACGCCCACGCCACGCCGGTGCCCAGCGCAATCAGCGTGTACATGTTCGGATGCCACGGTTTCAGCGAGCGCCAGCCGCGCGCGAAGAACGGCGCGCCGCCCCACACCACCACCGCCGTCGCCAGCACAGCCTCGATCCAGCCGGCCACACCATCCCACGGCGTCGGCAGATGCCAGCCGAACAGATGCGGTCCCATCGCCAAGGCGAACACCGGCGCCGTCAGCACCACCAGCAGCCAGAACCGCCTTGTCATCGCCGTCAGTTCGCCACCGCCATCCTCGTCAAGCGCCGGCATCATCGCTTCCAGCGCCATGCCGCACTTGGGACAGGAACCGGGACCCACCTGCTGCACTTCCGGATGCATCGGACAGGTGTAAATCGTACCGGCCGGTACCGGTTTCGAAGCTGGCTTGCCTTGCAGGAAAGCCGGTGGATCGGCCACGAACTTTTCGCGGCAACGCGCTCCGCAGAAATAGTAGGTCTGGCCCGCATGCGCGGCCTGGTGCTTCGCGGTGCGCGGATCGACCTTCATGCCACACACCGGATCCGTCGCCTGAGCGTCTGCGGTGCTTCCCGCCGCGCCGTCATGGCCATGCATGCTCATGCCGAATCCTCCTCGTCGGTCAGGGCACGCAGGATCGGACAGTGCTCCGGTGCGCCATGCCCGGGGCAGGACTCGACCAGCTGCGCCAAGCCGTCACGCACCCGCTGCAATTCGACAATGCGTTCTTCGATCGCCGCCAGCCGCTGCTGTGCCCGCTTCTTCACCGCCTTCACGCCGCGCTGGCGATCGGCCGACAAGGCCAGCAGCTCGCGGATTTCCTCCAGCGTGAAGCCCAGGCGCTTGGCGCGCCGGATGAAGCGCAATTGGGAAATCGTGCTCTCGCCGTAACTGCGATAGCCGGAGGCACGCCGCAGCGGCTCGGGCAGCAAGCCCTCGCGCTCGTAGAAGCGGATGGTGTCGATTGCCACGCCGACGCGCTTGGCGACGGCACCGATGGTCAGTGAACTTGTGGGCATGCTCATGGTGTGGAGTCTAGACCATTGATCAAGGTCCAGAGTCAAGCCGTGGTGGGACGCTGTCGCTTCCAGGGAGCAGGACCTGCTCCAGCGTGGTCGCCGAGGGCCAGCCCCACGCTTCCTCCGTCGAGCGGGCATGAAACGCCATGGCGAGGCCTTCCTTGTCTTGGTCCATCGTGCTTCAGGCCCTTGCGGCTTGATCACGCGAATCGACCCACGAGGTCCGAGCGTATCCAGCGTCGCTTGATGGGGTGAAAAGTCGGGACGCCGAAGCGCTTTTTCCTCACCGGACCAGGCGCCGTCCATTAAAAAGTGACAGCCACACGACCCATCAGCTGATCGCATCCGCAGTCGCGTTACCATCACGCCTGCTGCGAATTCGGGAAATCCATGATCGCGAAACTGTTCAGCCTGCTTGCGGCAGCCATCATCGGCTTGATCACGCGCACCGGTTATCTCGGCATCGTGCTGCTGATGGGCATCGAGAGCGCCTGCATTCCGTTGCCGTCGGAAGTGATCATGCCGTTCTCGGGCTATCTCGTGTTCAAGGGTGTCCTGGTGCTGTGGGTCGTGGTGCTGGCCGGTGCCGTCGGCTGCGTGCTCGGCTCACTGCTGGCCTATGCAGTCGGCGCGTGGGGTGGCCGAAGACTGGTGGAGCGCTACGGAAAGTACGTGCTGGTTTCGCGCAGGGATCTCGATCTGGCCGACCGCTGGTTCCGCGAGCACGGCGGCATCATCATCTTCGTGGGGCGACTGCTCCCGGTGGTGCGCACCTTCATCGCGTTCCCCGCCGGTGTGGCACGCATGCCGATCTGGCAGTTTTGTCTCTATACCTTCCTGGGTTCACTCATCTGGTGCGCGCTGCTGGCCTGGGTCGGGGTGAAACTGGGCCAGCACTGGGACACCCTGGGCATCTGGTTCCATCGCTTCGATGCGGTGATTCTGGCCGTACTGCTGATCGCCTTCGGCTTGTACGTTTGGCGGCACGTGCGGCATCTGCCCGAGGAGTGATCCGCTGTTCACCAAAAAATGGCGTGCCGGATATTTCAAACCAGGTTCAGAGCGTTGCAAGCGGACCTTTTCGACCGTGTCTTCCTGAAAGCGCGGCCATCAGGCAGCACACGGGGTCCATTACCGGGAACGACTGCGACGGTGCTTATGCAAATGAGCCCGCTGAATCCGAGCGATGCTCTCTGTTCCCTGACGTCGCCTGCGTTCCCGCTCTCGTTGTCGAGCACTTTCTTTGGCCTATGACATTCGACCGATATCCCTGAGCCCGTCACCCCCGCACCATGCATGAGTCTCATGACAGGGATTGGGCAGAGGGCTGCGTCCATTGGTTTGCATCATTGCAAGGGAGACTGCCTTGATCATCAAGACCCGAAAAGCTTGCCGATTGCTCTTCGTGCTTGCGCTGGCGGCCGCCCCCGCCATCGGTGCCGCCCCACGTCACGATCTGCCCGCTACACCGATTCGGCCGGTGACGAACACCTGCTTCGGTCGTACGGTGGTGGATAACTACCAATGGCTGGAACAGCAGAAGTCGCCTGAGGTGGTGGCGTGGATGAAGGCACAAGCCGCGGCCACCCGTGCCGCGCTGGACAGCATGCCGGGCCGCGCCAAATTCAGTGCGGAAATGCAGCACTACCTGGACGCGCAGCCATACATGATTGGCGACCTCGAAATGGCCGGTGATCTCGTGTTCTATCGCAAGCGGTCGCGCGGGGTAAATCAGAAGACACTTTGGGTGCGGCCCGCGGCCGGCGGTGCCGAGCGCGAAGAGTCGCCGTTGGCGAGCAATCCAAAGGCAGCGAGTGACCCGGCCGACGTCCACACGTCGGCTGTGGGAATTATTCCAATGCTCAAGGCTTCCACAGGTCTGGCTTAACAAGACGCAAGGAAAGCATGTATGGCAAGCATCATGGGGCAGCGAACGTCGAGCTTCCGGATCTCGTATTCGGCAATGCCACTCGGGTCAGCAGCGGTCGTCTTCGCCGGCTTCGCCCGATCGTGGTTCCAGCGTCCGCTCGTGGCCCAGGCGTGGGACTTGGCGGACCTGACCCGGTTGCTTGCGATTTAACCTGCCCTTTTTTCTTTACCCGTGAAGGAGGCAAGTCATGCCAGAGTTGTCCCGTATCGCCGCCGTGAGCGGCCAATTGCACGAACATCTTCTGGGCGCGTTTGCGGCGCCCGATTGGAGCGGCGCAGTACCCACGCTTTCCGACTCGCCAGGAGAGGACCCATCGACGGAGCATGGGCGCTGCACGTTGATCGTGTTGCTGTATCACGTGGCCTACAACGATGAACAGCGCAACGTGCGGCCGCTGCGGCCATTCGGTGCAACAGGTGTGGGAGAACGCTTGGCCATGACCCTGGACTTGCATTATCTGGTCGCGGCCGCAGCCGCACAATCATTTCAGGCCCAAGCGCTGCTTGAGCGCGCCTGTTTGCGCATGCATCAGGCTCCAATTATTTCCGCCTCTGACACGGGGCAACAGGAACCGCTGCGCTTCGTTCCGGTCGCCCGCCTGCCCGAGGAACTGCTGGCTCTCTGGCAAGGTTTCGGCATGGCGTTCCGCCCGTCGCTCGCCTACCGCGTTGCCGCTTCGATCGACCGCTCCGACGGAGGAGTTTCTCCTCTCCCGGTACTTCAATGGCCGCCAGTTTAGGCCAGAACCTGGCCTGGTCCGGAAACCGGGCCCGGTTGAATTCTTTCGTCCAGATTGCAGGAGTGAATCATCCTGACGGCGCCGGTGAAGCTGGATCAAGGACAATTTCAAGCTCAACCAGACAAACGTTCCGGACATCTTTTCCGTTCTATTGCAGGAGGCGACATGAAGCGTCGCAGATTCCTTGGATTGGCCGTGACATCGCTCACGTGGCCTGCCTGCCGTCTTGTCAGTGCGGCGGCGTTGCCCGTGCGTCAAGACACGGCTGCAGCGAAGCTGGCTGTCGCTATCCGTGGCAACTTGTTCCTCCCCGGATCGGCGCCATACGAACTCAAACGTCACGGCTTCGCCGCCGATGTTGATCTGCACCCCGCGATGGTCGTTCAAGTCGCATCGGCGCGGGACGTCTCGACCACGGTGCAGTTCGCGCGCGATCAAAAACTGCCGCTAGCCGTGCGCTGTGGCGGACATAGCTATGCCGGCTACAACAGTTGCGAGGGCGGCGTCGTGATCGACCTGTCGCGCCTCCGCACTCTGCAACCCGCACCGGACGGCCGCACGATTCGCGTCGGTGGTGGCGCGTTGTCGGGAAATGTCGAACAGGCGACGGCCAGGATTGGTCGAGCGACAACCTTGGGCCAATGTCCCGGAGTGGGCGTCGGCGGGTTCCTGCTTGGTGGAGGAGTGGGTCCGTTGATGAGCCGCCACGGCCTTGGCTGCGACAACGTGCTCGCCGCCGAGGTGGTGCTGGCTGACGGTCGCATCGTGACGGCGTCGGCGAGTGAACACCCCGACTTGTTCTGGGCCATTCGCGGCGGCGGCGGCAATTTCGGCGTGGTCACCGCGTTCACGCTGAAGCTGCACGACATCACGACTGTGCTGGGCGGTTATCTGACGTATCGGTCATCGAAGGCCGCCGAACTGCTGGTCGTCCTGCGCGACCTTGCGGCCGCCGCACCCGACAGCCAGAGCTTGATTGCAACCCTGATGCCTGGGCGCGACAAGGGCTTCGAACTGTCCGTCCAGCTTTGCGACGTGGGCGATGCCGAAGCAGCGCAGCGCACATTGGCGGCGTTGCGGAAATCACCGCTGCTGGTTTCCGACACGGTGGTGGTGCAGCCTTACCTTGCGCTGGAGCAGCAGGTGCCGTTCCAGATCCCACCCATGCGTCGCGAGTACCGGGGTGGATTCTTGCCCGCATTGAGCGGCGCCGTGATCGCCAGTCTGGCCGAAGCGGTAGCGAATGCCCCCGATCGCAACGGCGAAATCTCGCTGATATTTATGCACGGTGCGGTCACGGCGGTGGCAGCCGACGCAACGGCCTTTCCGCTGCGTCGTCGCGGATTCGCACACGGCGTCGCCGCAAACCAGTCCACCGGGCCGGGCACGGACCGCGCTGCCGCCTGGGTACGCACCACGGCCCGGGCCCTTGCTCCGTTCGGCGATGGCGCCTACGTGAACGTCATGGGTCGCGAGGACACCGCTGCAGTTCGCGCGGCCTATGCTGGCAATTACGCGCGGCTTGCTGCCCTGAAGGCGAAGTACGATCCTGCGAACCTGTTCAATGTAAATCAGAACATCACGCCTGGAGGTCGGTCGTGACCGAGCAAAAATACTCGGAAAAAACGTCAGGTCAGCCGTGCACGCCGCGGAAAGAAGTCGGCCTGACCACGTTCTTCTGCTGTAAAGGCCGGAGTCGGGCGTGAAGTCCATGGAAGAAAATTCAGCTTTGACCAAGCCTCAAACGAATCCGGTTCAAATGATGCGTACCTGGACGACGACGGTTCGGAAGAAGTGCAGCACTCAGACCACATTCTGTCTTCGCATCACTCAAGGAAAACAAATGTGGCAAGCGTTTTGACACAGCGAATGCCGCGCGACCGGATTTTCTATGCGGCCGTCCCGGTGGTGGTGGCAGCGCTCGTCTTCGCCGGCTTTGCGCGGTCGTGGTTCCTGCGCCCATTCATGGAGCAGGCACCGGGTTTTCCGGAGCTGACGCCGTTGATTGCATTCCACGGCATGGTGTTCACCGGCTGGATTTCGCTCAACGTGTTGCAGCCGATGTTGATCAGCAGCGGCCGGCGCAACCTGCATCGGCGCATCGGGCCGTGGGCTGCCGGGCTTGCAGCACTGATCGTGGTGCTCGTCCCGGTCATTACGGTGCAGTCGATGCGACACGGCGGATCCCCGGTGTTCCGCCAGATCCATGTATTCCTGGCCGTCAACCTGATCAGCATCTTCGCGTTCGGGCTTTGCGTGGCGCTGGCAATCATCTGGCGCAAACGGGCCGAAACCCACAAACGCCTGATGCTGCTGGCCCTGGTGCCTTTCCTCGGTCCGGCGCTGGGGCGCATACCGGCCATGGAGCCCTTGATCCCCCTCGGTCTGATCATGGGCATCAACCTGCCTATCATCGCGGGCATCGCGTTTGATCTGATCACACGTCGTCGGGTGCACCCGGTCTGGATCTGGGGTGGCTCGTTGATGATCCTCTCGGAGTTTGCCAGCTTCGCCATCGGCACCCTGCCGTGGTGGCGCGCGTTCGGCAATTGGTGCATGCAATTGCCGATCTGATCCTGCTCGCGCCCGGGAACGCCCGTACACGTAGCTGGTCCTGCCCCTGTTTGAATGCGCTTGGTCGGGAACATGCAGCGACTCAAGGCAGTGTCTCTGGCATGGCGCAAGTGACATGACCGTCGCTGGAGCGTTGCCGGATATTTTCTCTGCCACGAATGGGGCAACCACGATCATGGCTGTGGCCGTTGGGACGCCGATGCCCTGCTTGCAATGGTCTCCTGCAGATGTCCCACCGGGATGCCGCGCAAGGTGATCCTGCCCACGTTGTCGATCGTGCCGTCAGGTTTCATTTCCAGCGCCTGGTGCATGACCAGCGGGCCTAGCCGGTAGCTCAACGTCAGACGTGGGCCCTCGGTATGCCCGGTCACCTTGCTCGCCGCGTCGCTCGGCGTGCCGCTGTGTTCTTCGACGTCGTTGGATGTCGAAATTCCTTACAACGTCGCGCCCAGCCGGCCACGGGAACAATGACATCAACCTTGTCCAGCTTGCCTTGCTCAGCCTTTCGTCCGGAAGCCGCAGCCTGACTGGGAAAAGTCCGCTTCCGTCATGACATCGGACCCTGCTTCGGCCCTGCATTTTTTTCTTTTTTGCACTTTTTGGCGCGGGCGGCAGCCGCAGGAGGTGCCGAATTTCTTTACAACAATTTCCTGATCGAGCCGCCTGTGTCTGACACAGCTGTAACAAAAACAATCACCTGCATGGCTGGCACATGAAATGCAGCGCTGTACGGCTAGCAAAACGAACCTGCAGAGCGGCGCGCCCTGCTCGATTTAACACGAGGAGGTTGTCACGATGAACGCGATAAAAGGGATCTCGATGAAGGCGGCGCTTTTGACAAGCGGTGCCATGCTGATGTTTGCATTCGGGCCGACTGCCCACGCAACCCCGGTCAGGATCAACTTCAGCGGACTCGCGGGCGGTGGCTACGTCGATCTGACCCTGGGGTCCGACACCGACTCCAGTGCGATGTATCAGCCGACATATAGTTCAAGTGATGCAGCCAGCCATATCTCGCCCCCGCTTTCGGCTTACGATCCTGCAGGTGCTCAGCACATCACCGGGGCCTCCGGCACTTTTTCGGATGCGGGATTGGGCCTCAAAAATGTAGCGATCAAAGGCTTGATTGCGACATCTCCGGGCATGGCGCCACCGGGTGAAACACTTCCAAAAAGCTTCAGCTGGTTCACTGCGGGCGGGAGCTCATATTCGTATGACAACCTTTTCTATGCGAGCGGCTCGCCGCTGGCGTGTCCGCCGGATCCGGATGAACCGTACGTCTTCTACGGCGGCTTCCTGGATATCTTCGGCGCCATGTTTGCGCTGGACAACGGCGACGTCCTTGCCCTGTGGAGCGATGGCGTCACGACGCCGGGCGCCTTTGGGCCAGGCTGGCCCGGCGGACTGACCTACGGAATGAATGTGTTCCAGAAGACCGCCGGAGGCTACACGTTCGATGCCAGCACCCAAGGCCAATTTGCTGGCGTCAAAGCGACCGTGCCAGAGCCCGGCTTGCTGTGGTTGTTCGGCGCTGGCGTACTCGGCCTGTTCGCCCGGCGCCGGTCGGCGGAATTGCGGAAGGCTTCCAACGCCGCTTGACGTCGCCGTGCCGACCCGCTGACTCCGATACATTGCTGTCGTTCCCGGCAGCACATACCCAGGATGCAGCCGCGCGTCAGCTGCGTCCGGGAGTTCGCGCATTCCGGACGCGCCTGATTCCTCGCCCGCGACCACAGCTGGGCGATGAGCCCGTGACTCTGTCCCACGCACTGCATCCATCCGCCGGACTCCGCGACGCCCACTGCGTGTTTGGCAGGCGGAAGGCCCTGCTCACGTGGTGACCAGAGCACTGATTGGCGTGATCTTGGCGCCGTATGAAATACAGTGTCTGGTGATAGAAGAACTAAACCAGCGCGCCGCCGGCCGCCAACGCGCGGATGGCCGAGAAAGCCCTTGGTCACCGAGGACATGCACCATGCCTCTCTCGCGCATGCATACCAATCCCCTCGTCCTCAGCGTAACTTGTGCTGCGTTGCACGCCAGCCACGGAAGTAACCGATGAAGTTTGCACACATTGCGATCGCTCTTGCGATAGTCGCCGCTGCGCTGCTGCTGGTCGCCGGACCAGGCACCCGCCTCGCCCTGTGGGACTTTGGTACCGGCTTCAGCCTGATGCGCTGGGCTGCGTTCACCGGGCTTGCCGCCGCGGCAAGCGCACTTGTCATATTGTTGGTGCCAAGGTTGCGCCGGGGACATGGCTTCATGCTGGGCGTCGCGCTCGTGCTCGGACTGGGTGTGGCATTCGTGCCGTGGAACAACTTGCGCCAGGCGAAAACCGTACCGCCGATCCACGACATCAGCACGGACACCACGAACCCACCAGCGTTTGTGGCGATCCTTCCGCTACGTGCGAAAGCCCCCAACCAGGCGGCTTACGGCGGGCCGGAAGTGGCAAGACAGCAAGTGCAGGCTTACCCGGATATTCGCCCGTATCTCACGAAGGAAGCACCACGTCAGGCTTTCGACCGGGCCTTGCGCGCTGCGCGCGCCATGGGTTGGCAAATCGTAGCCAGCGATCCGGCGAGCGGCCGCATCGAAGCGACCGACACCACCGTGTGGTTCGGCTTCAAGGACGACGTGGTGATCCGTGTGGCGCCCGCCACCCACGGCAGTCGGATCGACGTGCGCTCGGTATCCCGTGTCGGCAAGAGCGATGTGGGCACAAACGCGCGGCGTGTCCGCGCTTATCTGCAGCGGCTGGAGCAGCGATGATCAGCCATGCACCTTCGTGCAGCAAACGCGTCGCCGCCTGGCGCGCGAGGCTGGGCGCAACGATCCGCGCTTGCCCCTGAACCGGAATGCGTTGGTCGCCAATGGGTCGCACTGCAGCGAATCGGACTGGCCATCCGAACATCGGGACCCCGGAACTCTAGGTGAGTCCGAGCCAATTCCGATGCTCCCTGGAGTGGCTCCGACCCACTTGGCGCCCTTGAACAAGTCGGCGCCGCGCTAAGCCGACCGGGAGCGGACGAGGCGACCCGAAAGTCCTCCCGGTGGGGTTTCGCGCCGCGTATCCGCTCAACAGGTTGCGCGGTTCCGTGATTGAGGGCGCCTGCGACGCAGGAACACGCCCAGACCAGCCAGGCCCGCACCAAACAAACCGAGACTGCCGGGTTCGGGGACCCCGGTAACCGGCGGCAAGGTCGCGGTATTCGCAAACCGCCAGTTGAGGATGTCTTCGTTCTCGAACCCCGAACCCGTGCTGCCGGTGAAGCCGACAAATGCGGTATTGGTGCCCAGGAACGATGCAATGTTGAACGTGCCGCTGAACGCGTTGAACGCAATCATCTCGGCCGGATCGCTGACGACGACGTTGAGCGAGTTGGTCGAACCGTCGAAATTGATGGTCGCCGTCCATATGTCTCCGTTCGACATGCAGCCCGCCCCACCGGAGAACCCGCAGACACTGATGCCGTAGACGTTCGTCAGGTCGGCATCGGTCAGCACGCCATCTGTGTCGAAGGCAATATGGTTGTCGCTGTCGCCGTCGCTGGCGCCGTTGTCATAGGTATCGAATTCGATGGCGAAACTGTTGGGCACACCCAGATATCCCAAACCGCCGCCCGCGCCGCCCAGACCATCCGGGCTCGCCGCCAACACAAAGGTAATGCCGTCCGCAGGATCAATTCCTCCAGTGTCGGTGAATCGAAATTGAAACTGGGTACTGAAGGTGGCGTTGGTCCCCAAGGCGATCGGCGTGGTGCTGTACGCCGCGCCGCTCTGACCTATGGCGGCCGGGACGATCCGCAACACTGCCGGAGCACCGGCGGTTGACGTGTCTCCGACTATAGTCAGACCTGTCGTGTCGTTGAAGTTCGGGTAGTTGATGACCGTCGCGTGGACGGCACCGATCGTGATGATTCCCAGCAGGGCGACGATGACTTTCGAATAACGCATGGCATGCTCCTTTAAGTGGCCAAGCAGAGTCCAGCGCATGGCAAGCATAAAATGCGCCATCATAGGAATCAATGACTTAGTACTATTCATAAAAGCAGATCGTATATTTCCCCGACAAGATTACGGTTCTGGAGATGTCTTTAAACGTCTCAAACAATGCTTGATAGACAGATACTTATTTTTAGAACAATGGGTTGCGTAAAATTGATCTTGTCACGACGAACTGTAAAGTACGCCGACGCAAGGATTGCGCCGTCGATAATATTTACTCCAATCTAATGTTCAAAAGCAATGAGTTGCCTCGGTTTGGCCGTGCCCGAATTATGTGTAAAGTTCATCGACGCCGAACGCGCGGCCGCCAATCCATCATTGCCTCAGTCTCGCGCTGGAATTGGCGGATGTGTCACAGCCAAAGGGCCTTTCAACGCCTGTGTCCTGGCGCCTCCCCAACCCCGTGACTGAGAGATTCGTCCGCTGGTCGCGGGCAGGACATGGTTTGGAAGCCGCTCCCGCCGATTGTCGCAATTACATGCAACCCATCCACTCGCCTTCACGCAAGTTCTTGTGACTGATGACGTATCCGCTTGAAATAATGCATCAAGATCTTGCTTATCACGACGGCACGCGTACTGAATTGATCAAGTACCGCGGCACGGTGTGAAATTGGTATGAGAGAGCGCAAATGAAAAGATTATTTTGGCGCATTGGTTAACGAATGCAGGTGCCTGCGCATATCCTCGTTGCGGGCGCGGCGCATGCGGGTCCGCTGTGGGAATGTACGACCGCGGGCAATAGCTATTCCAGCGGTACCCGAGATTTTGCGGCCACCTTCACGGTCAATCAGGATTTGACCGTTTCGAGCCTCGGCTTTGCGCAGATTCGATAGACGGTCAGGTCGCGGACAACTCGGCCTCGTTGCACCGGTGCTGAAACGCGGGTTACACGGTACCCGCACGTTGTTGTTCTCGACCACGGTCCCCGACGTGTACCCGCTCATGGGGTACTCCACGATCAACCTCTTGACGCTGACGGCGGGCATGACCTGCGAGATTTCCGGGGTCAGCGCTATCAACAATTACACTTGGAGGATCCAGGCTTCGCCAGAAATTCGGCGATCTCGCTGATCGCGCTCAACGGCCAGTTTGAGCGCAGGCACGGGGACCAACGCCGGACCTTCCGAACTTCGGAGGGAACAGCCTCATGTCCCACGATGGTGTCCGGGGGCGAGCGTGTTCATCGGCACGGCTCTGATCACGCGAGTACCGGAGCCATCCGAACTGGAATTGTTCGGCCTCGGCCTCGCGATCATCGGCGGGCTCACGATTCGACTTCGTCATGACTGATTGAATTCTGTGCCCCAGCAAAGCCCGCCCCGTGGGAACGGCTCGTTTCGACTATTGCTTACAGCCTAGCGCTTCGCGCGTATGGCAAGCGAACTGTCCTTGGCCTAGCGTGTCCCGCACGATCGCCCACTGCCCTGACGAGCTCGCTTCGAGTCCATGACGACACGGCGACCACGGCGACCACGGCGGGCGAACGGGATTTCTCTGTTCAGTGCACGCCATCAGGCAGAGGAGAACAAAGCATGGTAACCAGACGTTCCACCAAACACGTGAAGACCACCCACATCGCCACCACGCCCAAGGGGTTCAGCGTGCGCACCTACGCATTGCCGCCAGCGGATTTCACCCCGCTCACGGCGAGCCCGCGCCTGCTGCTGCGTCATGGTTTCCCCGCGCGTCCAGACAAAAAGACCGAGCCGCAGTTGCGTACCATGTGGGACGAAACATTCGCGCGCGCGCGCACCTGGGTCACGCCCGCGTTTCGCGAAGTGCCGGAAAAATTTCACGGCCCAGCCATACGGCCCGCCAGCCCCAAAGCCAAGAGCTCGCTTCGCGGAAAAGCGACGGAAAGTGTCGCCAACGCCACCAGTTCCAACTGGTCCGGCAGTGTCTGCCAGGCGCCCCGCGGGCGCACGTTCGGTTGGGTTGCCGGGCAATGGACCGTGCCCAACCCGCACGCTCCGATACTCGGCAGCTACTATGCCTCGGAGTGGATTGGCATCGACGGCTGGGGCTCTGGCGACGTGCTGCAGGCGGGCACTGAAACGGAGATCATCGACCTGGGCATCTTCACCTTCAGGCAGGTCTATGTCTGGTGGGAATGGTTTCCTGCCAGCGAAGTTGCGATCACCAATTTCGCCGTTGCCGCCGGCGACACCATGTACTGCCTGATCTGCGTGAACTCCAGCAACACGGCGACGATCCATCTCACCAATCAGAGCAGCGGGCTCAGCACCTCATTCAGCATCACCGCGCCCAAAGGCACCAGTCTCCGCGGCAACTCGGCCGAATGGATCGTAGAGCGCCCGACCATCAACGGCAACGTCGCCAGCCTCTCCGATACCAAGGTCGTGTATTTCGACGAGGGCATCGCCGGCCTGGCCGGCACCCCGTTCACCCTCACCAACCTCGGCGCCGGAACAGCGGTCACCATGACAGGCAACGGCAATGCCTCACTCTCCGTTCCTGCGATAGAGACCAGTGAGCTGATGAAAGTGAACTGGCTGAAAGCCAGCTGAGGTCAACTTGGGAAAGACTGGAATGTTGGTGTCCACAACCGTTATCTGTTCTCCAGAAAAGGAACGGAGCGAGCTTGCCCCTCTTGTTAAAACCGCAGGTTCCCATGAGCCGCGTCCGGGGCGAAGTGAAGCCGGCAGCCCTTCTTCGCCGTTCCTCGAACGCAGACACAGCCCGCCCTGCTCCAGCGCGCAACGGAGGCGGGCGATGCATGTTGTTCATTGCAGTCTTGCCTGTCACGTGAGGGTCGGGCGATGAACGGCCAGGCGGAACGCCACCAAGTCCTTGCTGGCCTCAGCGGTTCAGCGCGGGCGATAAGGCGTGCCGCGGAGAACGAGAGTTTGCTTCGAGAGCTGGTCGACGCCTTCCGGGCGAGCGATGGAGATGAGTTCCAGCGGATTCTGGCGCTGCTGGAGATAACTGAATGCGAGGTGGTGTGTTTCTGGCTACGCAGCGAGGAATGCGTGCTGGAGTGCGTCGAACTGTGCGGATTTCCCGAGAAGGCGATCAAAGTCGAGGAGATTCCGCGTTTCGCGGAAGCCATCGTCAAGATCACCGCCAACGAGAAATGGATGGAGCGGCTGGCGGAGGCCGTGCTGGACCGCGATCCGGAGGTATTCAACGAGCTGATTGAGGAGCTGGAGCTGCAACGCGTGTGCCATTTGTTGTGTCATTGGGCGTGCTCGATCCATTGGCGAATGGTATGCGAACTGGTGTGCTCGCCGCGGCGCATCCCCATGCGGCATCTTGTATCAGAATTGCGCAGTGCGGGCGCGGCGATGAGGCGGTTGGCCTCGAACAAGAAAAACCTGGACGAGGTGATCGAGGCGGTGGCGGCGTTCGACTGTTGGCCAGTGAACAACATGTCGGGCGAAGGCGGCGACTGCCACTGGATCTGCGAGTGGAGCTGCAGCTGGAAGTGCGCGCTGGTGTGCCTGCCGGCCTGCGGGCCGTTTCTGCAGGCGAAACGAGACACGTCGATCGCGGAGACCCGCGGCTTCGCGCAGGCGTGCGACGAGCTGGAGATGCGCGACGGCGCTCTGCAGCGTCTGGTGGTGGCGGAGCTGGAACATGATATGGAGGCATTCGCCGCACTGGTACGGATGTACAGCCTGGAACGGTACTGCCTGCAGCTGTGCCACTGGATCTGCTCATCCATCTGTCACCGGCTTTACATCTGCGTGTCTCGGCCGCCGATTACCGTCCCGCTCTTCACGCATTTGGGCAACTACCGGGTGCGGGACGTCTATGGCGACTTCAATTCGAATGAGACGACCTCGAACCACGGATTCGCGTTGACGCAGCGGATCGAGCTGAAGGGTATATTGCCGCACGACCAGGCTCCGGGCGCCTATCAATATCGCTTCACCTGCAAGAACAATGGCGCAGGCGCGACGAATCCGGTACTGGCGCCGACGGTGCCGGCGACCATGATCGGGCAGCTGGAATACTGGGAGTATGTCGCCGGCGTCTGGCAGCCGGTTCGGCGGACCATGGGGTGAACTATCCCGGCGCAACGGCGAACATCGCGCCGAATGGGAAACTCCGCTGACGCCGCAGGATCCAGGCAGAGACGGAAATACGGTCAGATGCACTTATTCCGGCAGAAAGCGAACTGGACCTCGACGTTTCCTCACCAGTCTTCTCGCTCATCAACACTGTTCGAACCGACTGAAGCAGAGAAACCCCGGGATCAGAGTGCACTTTCTCAACACGATGGCATCGACGGCTACTTGCTCCGCCCGGTTTCGCTCATTTTCCCAAACCCCGGCTGTTGTCGCAATCCGTTGTCAGAAATTGTCCGTGTCACATCCTCCCGCTCGACGCACTCTCCAGCTCCAGCCAGGGGCCCTGACCGAGTTAGCCCCCTCACCGGCAGACGCACAGCTCATGACATGGATTGACATCATCGACTCAGCTACAAAAATCGGTCTGGGCGCACTCATTGCCGGCACGGTTTCTCTATTCACTCTTCGCATGAACCATCGCAACGAGCGTGAAAAGGAGTTCCGCGCGCATCGCATAAGGACCATAGAGATCGTTGCTGCCAGCGTGGACGAATTTTTCAATGCTCACCTGCGCCTGATCTCGAAGATTGCCTGGTATGTTGACCTGCTCGGGGGAAACACCGTACCTGTAACTGAAGACATGGAAGAAGCTATACGCAAGCCGGATCAAGACCTCCTCACAGCGTCTGACGGTCTGCGTATAGCAGCATCCCGGCTCAGATTGCTCGGTGCCAGTGACTGCGTGGAAAGCCTCAAGCTAGCGGCGAAGCTTGTGATGGACTTTCGCAACGGCTGCGCTCTCGGTCGATCGCTCCCTCCGGCAGTTCTGGTCGAGTCGCACCGACAGCAGGTGGATCAATACAAGGACCAGGCGTATACGGCTTTGCGGCGTATCTACGAGACCTGCTGACATTGCCGGAGGAACCGCTCGACCTCCACGCGCAGCTCCTTGCCAGACCCGACATGGACTGTTGCAATGAGAACGCAAACCGCCCGGGCTTTGAGGAACCCGCCATGTGCGCAGCACCGCAGAGAGTACCCCTCGCTGAGTGCCGCGGTAGAAGCGATAGCGCCGAACTCTGGTTGTTTGTTGCAAACCTTGCCGGGCTGTGCCAGCGCCACGAGACCGCCACCGCTGTGCGTAAGGTGTGACCGCTGCCGCCAGCCGATTGTGCGAATCCCGATCAGAGCTGATGCTTTGCATCCGTAGCGGGTTCGCACCAGTGGTTCGCGCAGCAGCCTGGTCGGCTGCAGAAAACGGTATGAATCCTGCGTTTCCTCCCGGCGAGGAGGAGCCACCTCGCCTGGCGCGATGGCACGACCAAGTTGACCACGCAGGGGAAAGCCGGGCATGACCAGCCGGGATTGATCTGGTTACCGTGCGCCCCTCGCGCCGGGCGCTTTGCCGAGCGTGTCTGGATTGAAGCGAGTGACGCATCCACCTGGCTGGGGCACCTTGGGTGCGGCCATTCTCGAGCGCATGCTGTCCTTGCTATTGGACCACCGGCAACCGCAAGGGCGCTCTCTGCAAGGTACGCCGCGAGGCGAATGGTTCCTGGAAGGCTTGTCGCTGGGTGGACGGAAATCCGGGTCAGAGGCAAGCTTCGAATTTTTGTCCGATGAGTCGTCGTGGGCGGCCGGGCAAGCCCGCTCAATTGACGTGGTTGAACTCGGGCATCGCCTCGAACTGCTGCCCGCTGTGCCAGCTGGCCGCACCCGGTCGCGCATATTCGATCGTGCCGCCGACAATGGTATACAGCACGCGGGCGCGCAGGATCTGGTCTGCAGGCATGGTGAGCAAATTGCCCGCAAACACCGTCATGTCGGCGAGCTTGCCAGCGGTCAGCGACCCCAACTCATGATCTTCGAAGATCGCATAGGCATTGTTCCAGGTGTAGGAGCGCAACTCCTGCTCTCGCGTCTTGACCTGTGCCGGGAAAAACGTCTTGCCGTGCCCGTACGCGCGCGTCACACCACAGTAGAACGTCGGGATGGGGTTGGTGTCTTCGACCGGCGTATCCGTTCCATCAAGCACCACGGCGCCGCTCTGAATGAGCGAATGCCACATGTATGCACCGGTGCGTGCGCGCTCTTCGCCGAGGCGCGGGACGACCATGGGTGCGTCCGAGCAGGTGTGGATCGACTGCATGGACGCAATCACCCCGAGCTGCGCGAAGCGAGGCAGATCGCTCGGAATGAGATGCTGGGCATGCTCGATGCGCCAGCGCAGGACATGCGCCGCTGGATCTTCCGTGAATATCTTCTCGAACAGGTCCAGAGTTTCGTGGTTGGCGCGGTCGCCGATGGCATGGACGGAGAGTTGGAAGCCGTCACGCGCCGCGATCTGGGCAATCCGAGTTATCTCGCTGATCGGGGTCACGGCCTTGCCGCTGATGTCCTGGGCGTCGCTATACGGCTTCATGAACCAGGCGCTGCGCGTACCCAGCGCGCCGTCAGACAGGACTTCACCGACGCCGCGCACGGTGAAATGGTTGTCCGCGTAGCCGACAGTGCGGTATTGCGCCAGGTGTGCGTCCAGCGACGATACCGGTTCACCATCAACGTTGACGTACAGGCGCAGCGGCAGGCCTTTGGCTGCTTGCTGCTTGAGCCAGTCAATGGTCGGGAAACCCTCACCCATGTCCACGATGGTGGTGATGCCCTTGCTGAGCTCGTCATGCATCGCGAGTTCCAGTTGTTTCTTCCTCAGGGCGGCATAGTCAGCCGCAGGCAAACTCTTCAGATAACTGCCGTAGGCCTCATAGACCGGATCGGCCGCGGTGTCCCTCAACATGCCGATCGGGTTGCCCCGCACGTCATGCACGATACTGCCGCCAACCGGATCCGGGCTCTTGGCGGTAATGCCAGCCAGCTTGAGGGCAGCCGCATTCGCGTAAACCCCGTGATAACTGGCGGTGGTGAGCAGCACGGGATTGTTCGGCGACACGGCGTCCAGGCTGGCCGGCAACGGAAGTCCCAGCACATTGGGTTGCGGTACGCGATCCCACTTGGTTTCCAGCCAGCCTTTGCCGAGGATCCATTGCCCAGGTCTCGCCTTGGCAACGGCGGCCTTGACCAGTGCCACGATGTCATCCCAGTTTGCCGCCGCGCCGACATTGATCTGGGTGAGGGACTCGCCGGTCTGCATCAGATGGCCGTGCCCTTCGATGAAGCCGGGCGTGACGAACGCGCCATGCAGATCCATTACCTGGGTGGCCTTGCCGATGTAGTGCGCGATGGCGTCGTTGCTGCCTACCGCTTCGATCCTGCCCCCGCGCACGGCGACGGCCTGGGCCTGCGGTTGCAATGGATCCAGGGTTGCTACAACGGCATCACGCAGGACGAGATCGGCGGCGGGAAGACTGGGTGGAAAACCTGGCATTGGCGTGTCTGAAGCTGTCGCGGTCGTCGCCATGGCCAACAGCGTGAGCGGGAAAAGCAGACTGATTGCACGCATGACATCCCACCCGGTCCGCAACACAAGCCCACACTCTACAACTTCGGCCGAAAGCGGGTCAGCGTGGATGGATCCAACCTGCCCGGATCCTCTCGATGCTTGGCGCGCCCACGTTCAACGCCACCACGCAAGGTACAGATCGAATCTGCATCCCTGTCGAAGCGCGGCTGTCGCGCCGTGCAGGTGCAGAAAGAATCAGTCGCCCACGCAAAAGTGCCTTGGCCAGGAAGACCACCCTCGGAAGTGCCCTTCAACCCCTTTGACTGCTTTTTTGTTCGAGTGTGCGCCGACCGCGGACTCACTCTCCATTTTGTCGGAAGATTCCCGCACCATGTCGAGCAACCCGGCACGGAGGAAGTCAAACGATCTTGCGCAGACCGGAGCGGAGACTGATGTTTTGCATCCGTCCAGGTCTCGCGCAATCGGTTCGCGCAGCAGCCCGCGTCGACTACAGACCAACGGTATCGATGCCGCGTTTCTGCGCTGCGATCAGTGTGCCAGCTCGAGCTTGTTCGAAAGCACCCAGCCGACGTTGCCCAACTCATCGGAGACCTTCCACCAGATGCCGACCTTGTCTCCGGTGGGATACAACATCATGCCGGGCTTGAGACCGCGCACGACCGACGACTTCAGATTCGCGTCCGCATACATCTTCGTCGACTCGACCAGTCGCACCGCCTGCTGGACGTTGTCCGCCTTCGCATTGGGCGCACTCTTCTGCAGGTCGTTCACCATCTTGGAATACGCATCGAGGTAGGCCATCGCGATAACCTGGCCGATCTCTGTATTGGCGTAGCCACTGGCGCCGCCCGCGGCAAATCCGCCAAAAAATCCACCGCCGCCACCACCGGCCCAGCCAATGTCGGTCTTGTCGGAATGCCCCTGCTCAAGTGAAACCTGCTCGGTCGAGCGCACATCGGTCAGGGTCAACACCACGTCGGCCGTCTTTTTTGACATGCTGATGCCACCAACCACAGCGCCGATTCCATGCGGAAGAAACCCGCCCAGGAGGCCGCCAATGCGATTGCCACCTGCATTGGCGTTGCGGTTCGCGATATCGGGAATCAACACGTAATCCGCCGCCTTCATCTGCCCCTTGCCGATGTTCGAGCCAACCCGTTCCTCACCGTTAGCGGCCAGTGCGCGCTCGGCCTCTGCAGCCTGCAATCCGGCGCCCCGATCCACCAGCTTGAAACATCCCGACTGTGCGACGTAGACCTTGATGAGCGCCGCGGGTGATTCGAGATTCATGGACGACCACCAGGCATCCCCCGACTGCGGCTCATGCACCGCCAGGGTCCCGATCACGCTGCTGCATCGCGGGATCTGCGGTGGTGCATCAGAGCCGGCATGACTGGTCGGCGTGGCGACCATGCTGCTGGCGAGCACGAGCAAGCCAGTCCATGGGCTGGCGCGAAGAGCACGAATCTTCATGTGAGTTCTCCCCAGTTCTCGTTGGCAGAAAAATCCCCGCCACCGGCGAGGACGTCGAGCTTGGTGCCGCGCGATCGCGCCCCAGAAAATTACAAAAGAACTACGTCGATCGCGCACGGAGGCCGACGTCCGCCCGCAGAAGCCCGTCGTCCGTCGCGATATACTCTGGCGTTCGTCGGGTGTCAATGAAGCTTCATGGCTTCGGCAGCGAAGCAGCCCTGCCAGTTGCCATGTCTTCATGCTGATTACCAAGCACGTCCCGCTGTTGGCAAGCCGAATCCGCCTCCGCGCGCTCTGCCGCATGATGCAATCGAGCGGACGTCGCCACGTCGGCAGATCCAATCCGCCCTGCCAGCATACCGGCACCTTGTGGAAGTGCCGATGCAACGCTGCGTTGGTCAAGTCGGAGTGCTGCCTGACTGGGCTAACCCAACGAGGCGCACTGCGTCACCCCACGCGATAGGAAGAAAAAGATACCCGCCGACCTTGAGAAATATAGCGAACCTCCTTGTTTCGAGGCCGCCTGGACAGCATTTCGAACACGATGGATCAAAGCATCCTTGACCTCAGGCGGCCCGTAGCCCGAAACGAAGAACCCTCGTCCGGGGATCTTCGCATCCGGCCCATCCTGTGCACGGCGGTCTACACCACCCGCCTGCGCACACCTACGAATGCACCGATCAAAAGCACGCCGAAACCGAATATTCCGAGCGCCGTTGGTTCGGGCGTCGCGACGATATCAAGCGTGAAGCTCTGTTCCGCTCCGCGCCCCCACGTCCACACGTAGGTGCCTGGAGTGACGCCGAGACTGGCCAGGCTCTGGTTGGCAAGGATCATATTGTTCGATATCGCAGTACCCGACGCATAATCGGCTTGCACACTGATCAGGGGTCCGGTGAGTCCACAACATGGATAACTCCCCGAAAGGCCGAAGAGCTCGACATAATCGCCGTTGCCGCTGGCAACAAAGAAAGCGCCACCGCTTCCAAAACTGCTTGGTCCTGTAATCCCGCTGTAGGCGGTCAGGGGAGCACCTATTTGCCCGATGCTTACATCGGCCACTGACGGCCAGACGCCGTCGGAGGCCGATACGACTCCTGTACTGCTCATCGGAGTCAGACCAGTCAGGTCTATGGCTCCGCTTCCGATGCCTACGACGTTGCTTCCCTGCTGCACGAGTTTGACGACATACGGCGTGGCGTCTGCAACTGCAGGCACCAGCAGCACTCCGGCAGCCAATGCGGCGAGGCCCAGCGGCAGCAACCGCTTGAAACAGCGAGCGAAGTACTTGTTCATTGGATTTCCTTCATGACTGTTTTATTCACCCCCCGGCGGGATAAAAAACATGCATTACTTATGCCATCCAATAAAACTCCTATTATTTTAGCGGGTTATCGTTTCCGAAGCTTCTCTGGTAGTGCAAAATTGTAAAGAGTTTCGACGGCTCACGATCTCGCAAGCCTCTCGCGGGGACAAGTGGTGGCCTTCGAGCCCAGGACGCAGGCCGTTCGCACCCTCCCGGAGGGGATTGCCTGTGCCATCACGAAAATGTAAAGCAGGAGAACGGATTTGCGTGTTCGCCGGCGGGGTCAAGAGGCGTGCGTTTGCTCCTTCCCGGCGATGCCTGCCTCCTCCGATGAAGCCATGTGCAAATGCCGTACCTCTGTGGCGGGTCGGGAAAAAGCGTGACCGGCGCTGCGGTGTGCTGACAACACGGCGACTGTCTGGCATGGCGCGGCGGCGAGTGTGCTGACCTGCCCGACGAGGCCGTCGTTGGAGATGTCTAAGGTACAGGTGCAGACTTCCAGTGCGTGTCCTCTCCTGGATCGCAACGACAAGCTGATGCACTGAGGCATGGTTATCCAGCGCAGATATCGCGCGGCGGGTGGCTGGCCAAAATTGGACGTTCGCGGGAGGCGCGCCAACCGGAACGGCAAGCTTCAACAGGTGTCCTCTGACCCCCTGCCGGGGTTTTGGCGCCGAGCCGCTTTTGCACCCCCGCTCTGGCTCGATGAGATGCACCCGAGCAGATTCGGGTAATCTCGCTTCGCTCTCCATCGCGGTTCCGTGCTGGCAGTGGACTCCCCAAGCGTCATGTCGATTCTCGAACTCAGGATTCCTCCACCCGTGGTGCTGCTCATCGTGGCCATCGCGATGTGGCTGACGGCCTACGAGATGCCCCCAACCAGCCGGCCTGAATTGCGCATTGCGGCTGCGGCCCTCCTTGCACTGTCTGGAGTGGCGATCGCCGTTGCCGGAGCGCTTGCCTTGCGCAGGGCAAAGACCACCACCAACCCGCTGCAGCCGCAGACCGCTTCCGTGCTGGTCGTCACAGGCGTTTACAAGCACACGCGCAATCCGATGTATGTGGGCCTGTGCCTGCTGCTTGTCGCCTGGGCCGTCTGTCTCTGGAGCGCATGGGCACTATTCGGGCCCGTCGTGTTCATCTTCTACATCAGCCGGTTTCAGATCAGGCCAGAAGAGCGAGCTCTGACGGCACTGTTTGACAGCGAATATCCCGCATACAAGGCGCGGGTCCGCCCGTGGCTCTTAAAGCCGGACAGGCGACCGACGTTTGCGCAACGCTTCTCGACTCCGGAAGCCAATCCTGAAAAGTGCACGCTCAGGTGGCTCCTGCTTTCGGACAGCCGCGAAAACCATCCGACGCATTGGGAAAATGAACCAAAGCGCCTGTTTCTGCAATGATCGTCAACGCTGTCCCCAAGCTGACTGCAGGACGTCACGGAGACCTCGCCGCGCGAGCGCGGCAAGGCCCATGCGTACGTCGCAACGAGCCATCAGTGCATGGGCCGATGAACTCGGCTCCTGCTTTCGAGGACACCGTGTCAAAAGTCCTATTGGCAAACCATCGGCGCTGCTGCACGATCATTTCGTCCAACGCTTCCTGTTGCTACGAGAACGAGGCTGCCATGCGACATGCGCGTCTTTGCACCTATGTCGTCTCCCTGTTGCTGTTGCCAGTCGCCCTCGCCGCTTGCGTGAACGGCGTCAATGGTTCCGTTGACGTCCCGGCAGGCTCCAGTGTTTCCGATGCAAGCACGGTGAACGGCTCGGTGCGCCTGGAGGCCCATGCCAAGGCCGACAAGGCGACCACCGTCAACGGTTCCATCCATCTCGACGGGGGCGCACAAGCAGGTCTTGCCAATACGGTCAACGGCGGAATCACCCTCGCCAGGGACGCCAGGATTTCGGGCGACGCGTCGACCGTCAATGGCGCGCTCAGCCTTGCGGCAGGGTCCGCCGTGAACGGCGCGTTGAGCAACGTCAACGGCAGTATCGGCATCGATGGCGCCCACGTCGGCGATGGCATCACCACGGTGAATGGTGATATCCGCATTTCAGGCAATGCCGTGGTCGATGGCGGCATCAAGGTGGAAAGCTCAATCGGCAAGGGTAAGGACAACGAGTTTTTCGGAATCCACATCGGCGGCAAAAGCGACCGCGTGCCGCAAATCGTCATCAATGCGGGCGTGACCGTGAATGGCCCGCTGACGTTCGAAAGACCGGTCAAGCTCTACATCAGCGATCAGGCCAAGGTCGGAGGACCCATCAGCGGCGCCAACGCGGTGAAGTTCACCGGCGCCGCGCCACCGGCCTCGTAGAAGGCCAGTCTGAAGTTGGTCAGAGCGGGCTCGATCGCGCAGCAAGGTAAATCGTGACCCCGGTTGCATCGAACCGGGCCGTCTGACGCTGCGGCATCGCGTGCGTCGGCTCAGCGCGACGCCAGTGCCTTCATGTCAGCCCAATCGTGAATGCGCACGCCCGTGGCGCCGTCCTTCGCTGCACGCAGCATCGCGCGCGCTACATCCGCGCCGGTGATGCCGCGATACTTGCGCACGCTGCCTACGAGCAGCCAGTCGATCACCGGCCACACCGCGACGATGAAGCGCTCGAGCGGCCTTTTCTCTTCGCGCTGACCGAGCAGCTGCGACGGCCGGAAGATGTGTGTGCGCGTGATCCCCAGCGCGATGACGTCGCGCTCCGTATCGCCCTTCGTGCGAAGGTAGAACACCGACGAGCCCGCGTTCGCGCCGACCGCCGAGACCAGGAATACGCCCGTCGCGCCGCGCCCCTGCGCGACTGCGGCCGCCCGCACCGGGTAGTCGTGGTCGACGCGGTAGTAGGCTGCCTCGTCGGGCACCTTGGCCTTGGTCGTGCCGAGCGCGATGAAGACGTCGTCCGCTTCGATCCGTTCGGCCAGCGCAGGCAGCGAATCGAGATCCGCGACGAGCGTCACCAACTTTGCGTGCGCCACTCCGGGGTCGCGTCGAACGACGATAGTGACGCCGTCGTAATCGGCGCTCGCGAGCAGCATCGACAGCAGTTGTGAGCCGATGAACCCGGTGGCTCCGAAAAGGAGTGCTTTCTTCATGGCGACGGCGCGAAGTGCGATGGTGCACGATGCGTCATCGTGCGCTCTGATCGTGCAACGCGCGCGGCACCGATCGCAGGCTCCGTTCCGCGACCGCTTGGAGTACCAGCGACCATGAAGGGCTCCAGCCACACTCTGCAAGCCGGCCGCTGCATGACCTACGTAGCCAACTAGCAGTCAACGGCCGAGTTTCGACAAGAACGAAACCGCACCGTTGCAATCCGCGAAAGGCCCGGTCCGCCGGGCCTTTCGCGGGTCGCGTCGCCCGGATCCAGTCCGGCCTGGCGGGACACGTGAGACTTGTCCGTGCGAAAGTGCACCTCGAAACATGCGCCATGATCCCGCCAAATGCGCAACGTCGTCGCTCGCGCGCCACGCGCGCCGCGATCCGGGCAAGCTGCATTGCCAACTCATCCACGGAGTTCCACTCTGGTCAGGCGTGGTTCCCAGCGCTCTTTTTTTCGTGACAACTTACCTTCGGGTGGAAGGTTGTGAGGCCCATCAGGCGCTTGCGGAGCAAGCCGTCACTTTCGACGAACCGGGCAACTCGCGGCTCCATCTGAAACAGCAACATGCGTACGAACCGAACGCTCTCGGCTGCACCCAAAGCCCAACTGTCGCGGCGAGCAGGGACCGCCAAAATCGGCAGACCGGGAAAATCTGGGGTAACCTTCGAACGTTCGACCTGACTCCTGTTTCGCCTGTTTCGCCTGTTTCGGCTGCCGTAGTTTTCTTGTCAAAAACGAACTCCAAACGACGCGAGGATTCCACCCATGTCACGTTTCCATTTCCTCCGCAGCGCCGCCGCCTTGGGCGTGAGTCTCGGCATGGCTGCCGCCTCCCTGTCGCTGCCCGTTTTCGCCGACACGCCAGTCCCGGTGACGTTCGAGGCAAACAGTGTGTGGGCGCAAGAAATCGGCCACGTAAGTCGTTCCGACAGCTCGCACGAATACACGGTTTCGATCGCGGCGGGGAAGACCTTGCAGGTCAACCTCCTCACCCGCAATCCGAACGTGTATTTCAAAGTGAAAGACCAGGACCATGACAAGCGACTGGTGGATTCCTTCAAGACAGGCGTCTCGACCTGGTCAACAACGAACCCGACGGCAACCACCTACACGATCCATGTCTACGTCGTGACCGACGCAATAGAGAGTGGCGAGGACGCAAAGTATGCCTTGCAGATCGGGCAGTACGGGGCCGAAGACATGAAGCCCCCGACGATCGAGGTGACATTCCAGGCCAACAAACCATGGGTGCAGGAAGAGGGGAGCCTGGCTTCTGGCGCTACCGCGCACAACTTCAGCGTCTCGATCGCAGCGGGCAAGACAGTCGCGGTCAATCTCGTCACGAGCAACCCGCAGCTCCACTTCAAGGTGGATGACCAGACCCATGACAAGAATCTGGTTGACACAAGCAAGACCGGGCAGACCACCTGGTCCTCGCCAGTCGAGACAGCGACGACTTACCTGATTCAGGTATACGTCGATCCAGCGGCGGTGTCATCCGGGCAGAAGGTACCGTACGCACTGCAGGTGGGGCAATACGGAGCTGGCGACGCACAACCGGCGCAGCCCGCCGGAGCAAGCAGTGCCGCCTTGCCTGGTGCCACATCAATGCCCCCATCCGCCGCCACGACAAAACCAGCCGGACCCTCCGAAAGTCCAGTCTGACCTCGGCTTGAACGCTCCAGGCCATCGGTTAAAAGGCTCCGGGTCCCTGCGTCCGCATCGGGAGTCGTGGCCGACCAAGGACTGCCGGGAATATCGATGATAACGATTCGATGGTCTCTCGCGGTGTGGGAAGCCAAGGGACCACGTTTGTTTACTCACAAACAAAATTGGCCTGGCCCCTTTGCTCTACTTGTCGGCTTTCTTGATCACGAGATTTTTCACTGCCTCGACGCAGACAAGCCGCATCACTCCAGGTCTTGATACGGTAAATGGGTGCACCTTGAAGGCCCCGTAGAGGTCCGTCTCAAAGTCGACCTTGGCCTTGATCGACTCCGGCAGGTTCGCATATCCATCCTTGTGAAATCGTCCGTCGCAAACGCCGAGCAGTCTTCGTGTGCCGATCTGCCAGATCCTCGCCACTGAAACTCCGTTCTATATGGAAAGCCGACCGTGAACCACGAACCGGATTCCGCTGACCATGGGGTCGGCGCGGCAAGTCTTCTCTTTGGCCCACAACGAAGCTGAAAACAACGCAAGCATTGCGATGATCACCAATTCGCGCATGGACATTCCTGGAACCGGATCGGGTTCAAATTACTGTTGCCCGACCCAACCGCTTAGCCCGGACAGGTTGTTACTTCTGGTTGCTGTGGCAACGCATCCCGGCACACGCAGACCGCGACCAGACTGCCACGACTTGACCCGCCCCGCATCCCGCAGCATGTCGGATAGCGCAGCAACGGCGCGAAGCCGCGCCCGGAAAAACGGAGTTACGCTCGACCGCTCGGGTTGCTCGAATGTGACAATGCAAGCCCATGACGTCTTCTGACTGTCCTTTCGGGCGGATTGCGCCCGCCGAGCGCCGGGTTCACGATAAGGTTCCCCCGA
>JBDTEG010000090.1:0-16395 GCA_039922695.1 Rhodanobacter sp.
TGCTGCTGATCAATCCGCACACCTCGTTCTTCTTCCGCTCCGAACTGCAGATGTCCAGCAACGAAGGTCTCGACGCCTACGGCGCGGTGACCTGGGGGCAGTTCTTCATCTACCAGGGCTTCAACCCCCACGCGGGCTGGATGCACACCTCCACTGGCGTCGACGTGGTCGATGAATTCGCCGAGACGATCGTGCACCAGGATGGCAAGCTGTTCTATCGCTACGGCAAGGCACTGCGACCGGTCACCTCGCGCCAGATCACTCTGTCGTACCGGACCAGGGATGGCTCGCTGGCGCAGCGCACCTTCACCGCGTACTTCACCCATCACGGTCCGATCGTGCGCGACCTGGGCGGCAAATGGATGGCCGAGGCGCTGATGAACAAGCCGATCCCGGCGCTGGAGCAGAGCTGGCTGCGAACGAAGACGAAGGACCTCGCCAGTTACATGAAGGTGGCCGAGCTCAAGGCCAACTCGTCCAACAACACCTTGTTCGCCGACGACAAGGGCGAGATCGCCTTCCTGCTGCCGCAGTTCGTGCCCAGGCGCGACAACCGTTTCGACTACACCAAGCCGGTTGACGGCAGTGATCCGGCCACCGACTGGCAAGGCCTGACGGCGCTGGACCAGTTGCCGCAGGTGGTGAATCCGCCAAACGGCTGGACCTTCAACACGAACGACTGGCCCTGGTCTGCCGCCGGTCCCCACAGTCCGAAGAAGGCCAACTACCCGCGCTACATGGATACGTTCGGCGAGAACCCGCGTGGCTTGCATGCCACCCGCTTGCTCACCGGCATCAAGAACGTCACCCTGCCCTCGCTGATCACCGCCGCCTTCGACTCGTACCTGCCCGCGTTTGCGCGTCAGTTGCCGATCCTGGTTGCCGACTACGATGCGCTGCCGGCCAACGATCCGTTGCGCGCGAAACTCGCCGGGCAGATCCAGATGCTGCGCGACTGGGACTACCGCTGGGGCATCGCCTCGATGCCGACGTCACTGGCGGTGTTCTGGGGCGACACCTTGTGGGACGAAATGAGCAAGGCGGACACCGCCGAAGGCCTCTCGGTCTACGACCTGATGGCGGAGAAGGGGGGCGCCAAGGCGCGCCTCAACGCGCTGGTCGAAGCGTCCGACCGCCTGACCACGGACTTCGGAAGCTGGGGTACACCGTGGGGCGAGATCAACCGCTTCCAGCGCATCAACGACGACATCGTGCAGAAGTTCGACGACAGCAAGCCGAGCATCCCGGTGCCGTTCGTGTCATCACGCTGGGGGTCGCTGGCTTCATTCGGCGCGCATCGCTGGCCCGGCACCAAACGCTACTACGGCACCGGCGGCAACAGCTTCGTCGCCGCGGTCGAATTCGGGCCGAAAGTTCGTGCGCGTGCGATCACTGCGGGCGGCGAAAGTGGCCACCCCGATTCGCCGCACTTCAACGACGAGGCCGAGCGCTACACCACCGGCAACCTGCGCACGGTGTATTTTTGGCCGGAACAGCTGAAAGGTCACACCGAGCGCCAGTACCACCCTGGTCAGTAGGCAATCGAGGCACACGACTCCGCGCCTTGCAGTTCCTCGAGCTGAACGGCGCCCGCGCATGACCACATAACCTTGTCATGCCATTGGCTATGACTCGTTGCAATGTCCTGGAGGATTCGTCCGGCGCGCCCGGCAGCGCCTCCAGCGTCTGGCAGCGTGGAGCAAGCACATGAAGCGTGGCACCAAAACATTCGTCTTGTTCGGCAGCGTCCTGCTGGCGATGTTTGTCCTGTTGTTGATCGTGATTGCCACCTTCAACTGGAATCGCCTGCGGCCGTTCATCAGCGACAAGGTCAGCCAGGCCATCGGCAGGCCGTTTGCCATCAACGGCAACCTCACCGTCGACTGGCGGCGTGATCGCCATGGCACCGGGTTCGCCTCGTGGGTTCCCTGGCCGCAATTCACCGCACGCGACATCTCCATTGCAAATCCGGACTGGGCCGAGAAGCCGCAATTCGCTCGGCTCGAAGCCGTGCGCTTCCGACTGTCTCCACTGGCATTGCTGGCGCATCGAATCCAGGTGCCGTCGCTGCAACTGGTAAGTCCCAGTGTGGACCTGGAGCGTGACAAGCATGGCCGCGCTACCTGGAGTTTCGACCTGGCAGAGCACGCCACACCCCCGGCGTGGCGGCTGGACATTGGCTCGGTCGGCTTCGACACGGGCACGATTCGCCTGGATGACGAGGCGACGCAATCCAGACTGAAGCTATCGGTGACTGCTCTGCAGGCAGCCATCCCGTACGACGAAATCGTGGCGCAGCAAACACATGACTCACGCAAACAGGCGAGCGAATCCGCCGGAAAACCTGGGAAAGAGGCCGCATATGCCGCGAAAGACAACCCCGGCAAGTCCGACAAATCCATGACCTACCAGTTTGCCTGGGACGCCAAGGGGAGCTACCACGGCAGCCCGCTCACCGGGCACGGCAAAACCGGAGCGGTGCTGGCGCTGCAGAGTGGCACGAAGCCGTTTCCGGTACAGGCGGATATCCACATCGGCGACAGCCGCATCGCGCTGGTCGGTACCTTGAGCAACCCGCTGAACCTCGGCGCGCTGGATGTGCGCCTGTGGCTTTCCGGCTCAACCATGGCCGCACTTTACCCGTTGACCGGCATCACCCTGCCCGACACACCGCCCTATGCCACCGAAGGCCAGCTCACAGCCAAGCTCGACGGCAAGAACAGGCGCTACAGCTACGAAGACTTCCATGGCCATGTGGGTGGCAGCGATCTGGCCGGCAATTTGGTGTTCACCACGGATGGCGAGCGCCCCAAACTCAGCGGTGACCTGAAGTCCACGCTATTGCGCTTCTCCGATCTGGCGCCGTTGATCGGGGGCTCGAGCACGACGAAGACACCCGGTGATGACCGTACCCCGCAACCGGCCGGAAAGCTGCTGCCCGTCGAACCCTTCCGCACCGGACGCTGGCAGAGCATGGACGCGGACGTCCATTTCAGCGCCACCCGGATCGAGCACGGCGAGACGCTGCCGCTCGATTCGCTGCAAACCCACCTGCTGCTGAAGGACGGCGCGCTGTATCTGGATCCACTCAACTTTGGCGTTGCCGGCGGCAACGTGCGCAGCAACGTTACGCTCGACGGCAGCCGCGACCCCATTCATGGTTTGCTGAAACTGCATGCCCGTCGCCTCAAATTGAACCAGCTGTTTCCGGACTTCGCTCCCATGCGAACCAGCTTCGGCGAGATCAACGGCGAAGCCAGTCTGGCAAGCACAGGCGATTCCATCGCCTCGTTGCTGGGAAGTGCCGACGGCAGCCTGAAGTTGCTGATGAACGACGGAGCGATCAGCAAGACGCTGCTGGAAACCGCAGGACTCAACGTCGGAAACATCATCATCGGCAAACTGTTCGGCGACAAGACCGTCAAGATCAACTGTGCCGCCACCGACATGACGGCAAAGAGCGGCCTGTTCGACATGCGTCTGTTCGTGTTCGACACCGGTGATGCGGTGATCAACGTCGATGGCACGGTAGACCTGGCGACCGAAAAACTCGACCTGGATGTGAAGCCGCACACGCGGGGTCTGCGCATCCTCTCGCTGCGTTCGCCACTGTACGTGCGCGGCACACTGAAGAACCCGGATGTTGGCGTGCAAAAGGGTCCGCTACTGCTGCGCGGTGCCGGTGCGGTGGCGCTGGGTACGATCGCCGCGCCGGCTGCGGCCTTGATCGCGCTGATTGCACCCAGCCACGACAAAAACGACGGCAACACCTGCCGCGCCGTGCTGCAGCAATTGCACAGCTCCGGCAAAGCTCCCAGGTCGGCACAAGAGGCCTCCAGCGCGGTCGGGCAAGCAATAGGAATCCTGCGACGAGCGCAACCTTGAGCGCTAGAATGCGCAGACTTACCCCGCGTGAACGCTCATGCAACCTGCCAACCTGGCCCGCCTGCAGATCCATTTCTGCGTGTTGCTGTGGGGCTTCACAGCGATTCTCGGCAAGCTGATCACGCTGCCGGCGCTGCCGCTGGTGTGGTGGCGCATGTTGCTGGTGGCGGCGTCGCTGCTGCTGGTGCCGAAGGTGCGGCGCAATCTGCGCGCGATGTCGTGGCGACTTATCGGCGCATATGCCGGCATCGGCGTGCTGGTGTCGCTGCATTGGCTGACGTTCTACGCCGCGATCAAGCTTTCCAACGCTTCGGTCGGGGCTACCTGCATCGCGCTGGGTCCTGTATTTCTTGCCTTTGTCGAACCGTGGCTGACCAGGCGCAAGTTCGATCCGCGCGAGCTGCTGATTGGCGCGGCGGTGGTACCGGGCGTCGTGATGGTAGTCGGCGGCGTGCCCAACGACATGCGCATCGGCATCGCGGTTGGCGTGCTGTCGGCGTTGTTCGTGGCCCTGTTCGGCTCGCTCAACAAGCGCATGGTGGAATCGGGTGATCCACTGACTGTGACCTTCATCGAGCTGGGCACCGGCACAGCCTTCCTCACCTTGCTGGCTCCTTTCCTGCCACACCAGGGCGCCCTGTTCGTGCTTCCCGACATCCATGATGCCCTGCTGTTGTTGACGCTGTCGTTCGCCTGCACGCTGCTGCCTTTCTCGCTGGCGCTGGTCGCGCTGCGCCACATGAGCGCGTTCGGCACCCAGATGGTGACCAACCTGGAGCCGGTCTATGCGATCGTCCTGGCGATTGTGCTGCTGGGTGAGCAGCACGAGCTGGATCACTGGTTCTATATCGGCGTGGGGGTGATCCTGGCGGCCGTATTCATCCATCCGCTGCTGCATCGGAAGGAACGGACCACGCAGCAGCCGGAGCTGATGGGCACCACCGAAAGTCACAGCATGGTTGATTGACGGTGCGGACTTGCCCGCAATTTCCTGCCTGCATCGTCAGCGGCGCACGGAAGATGCGGGTACGGGCGTCGAAGCTGGCGTCGCCGTCCCGTCGTGCATCCCTTGCATCGCATCATACCCATGCGCCTCGACGTGTTCCGAGTTTGCCGTCAATTCGTGGTATCGGGCGACGCTCATGTGCGGTTGCTTCTGCAGATAGGCCACCATGGCCCAGATCTTCTGGTCGTCGTGCGTCTTGCCCCACGCGGGCATGGCGGTCATCTTGATGCCGTGCTTGATCACCCAGAATGCCTCCGCGGGATTGGGGGCGAAGCGGGTCAGGTTCGGTGGTTTCGGATACAGTCCCGCGCGCAGTTCCGAATCGTCCATGCCCGGCGCCAGATGGCACCCGGTGCACATTTCAGCGTAATGCTCGGCACCCTCCTTCAGCATCGCGGGGTCATCCAGCGAGGGTACCTGCACTTCCTTGGCGCGCGCGTCGATTGAATGCTCACGCAGTTCGCCGATCACCTTGCTGGTCAACGCCCAGTGAGGTGAGTCGGCACCGATGTTGTAATGGCCGGACCAGACGTAGATGCCCGCCGCGATCACGACGACCACGATCAGCACGATCAAATTCAGCAGAAATTTCATGGATAGACCCCCATTTGCCCGTGGACTGCGGAACCAGTCCTGCTTCGCGGCGAACGCATTGACGGTGATACGCGACGCAACGGCACGCGCACAGATTCGGCGCTGGCTGCAGTTACGGCCAGACTACACCCGGCGATGGCAATCATCGACGACGAATTCCATCACGCATGAGCAAACCAAACTGTGCAACGATTCGGCCGTGCCATGAGGCAATCTGTTTCCGCCAACCAGGGCTACCATGCCTACTCCTGAACCCTCGACGGATGCCAGTCCCCTCGGCAACGATCCGGCCTCGGCCCCGGTGCTGCTGCTGGCGCGACAGCTCGGGTTCGCCGTGGATGGGCGCACCCTTTGGCACGACCTGGATCTGACATTGCGCGCGGGCGAACGCCTGGCCGTGGCCGGGGCGTCCGGCAGCGGCAAGACCCTGCTGTTGCGGACACTGGCGGGGCTGGAGCCGGTGCAGAGCGGCGAGCTGCTGTTTCAGGACCGTCCGCTGTCGGACTGGTCAATGCCGACCTACCGTGCTCGCGTGGTGTACGTACCGCAACGTCCGGCATTGCCGGAAGGCCGGGTCGACGCCGCGCTGCAAGTGCCGTTTCAATTTCGTGTGCATCGACACCAGCGCTTTCCCTCGAATCGCGCGCGCGAATTGCTGGCGATGCTGGGGCGTGACGAGAAGTTCTTGCAGCAGCACACCGAACGACTGTCCGGCGGCGAAGCGCAAATCGTGGCCATGCTGCGGGCGCTGCTGATCGGCCCGGACGTGTTGCTGCTGGACGAACCGACCGCGTCGCTGGATTCCGGCGCCGTCGCTGCCATCGAAAAGCTCGTCACCAGCTGGCTGCAGGAGAAACCGCAACGCGCGTGCATGTGGACCAGCCACGACCGCGAGCAACTGCAGCGTGTCAGCAACCGCGTGCTGTCGCTGGAGCTGGCGACGTGAATAGGGACTATATCAATCTGGACAACTGGCAGCTCGGCGTCGCCGCGCTGCTGATCGTGCTCAACCTGGCGATCTCGGTCTGGCTGCGCCTGGGCCTGGCGCGCAGCCTGTTGATTGCCAGCGTACGCATGGTGGTGCAGCTGCTGCTGGTCGGTTTCATTCTCGAGTCGGTATTCGCCCTGACTACTCCGCTGCCGGTGATCGGCATTGGCGTGGTGATGGCTGCGCTGGCCAGCATTGCCGCCGTGCGGCGAACGCGTCGCCGCTTCCCCGGGATCTACTGGAACAGTCTGCTGTCGACCTTGGGCGCCGCTTTCGTGGTCACCGGCGCCGCGCTGGCCGGCATCATCAATGTCCACCCATGGTTCGCACCGCAGTACGCCATTCCACTGCTGGGCATGGTGCTGGGCAATCTGCTGACCGGCGTGTCGCTGGCGCTGGACCGGTTCATGCAGGGCGTGGCACGCGAGTCCGGCGTGATCGAGAGCGACCTGGCGCTGGGTGCCAGCCGTTGGGAAGCGGCACGTCCGCTGATCAGCGAAGCGCTGCGCACAGGCATGATCCCGACCATCAACTCGATGATGGTGATGGGCGTGGTCAGCCTGCCCGGCATGATGACCGGCCAGATGCTGGCCGGTGCGGCGCCGACGGCCGCGGTGCGCTATCAGATCGTGATCATGTTCATGATCGCCGCCACCACGGCACTGGGCACGCTGGCCGTGATCCTGCTGGCGTACCAACGGCTGTTCAATCGTCAACATCAGTTGTGTGCGACGCGTCTGCAGACCATCGAGCGCCACGGCGCATAAGGTCGCGCCGCCGCCTCGATCAGCCTGACATGATCATGCGCCCGGACCATGACTTGCGAAGACGCTGGTCGAACCGTCGCGCCCGATCAGCAATACGTCATAGCGCTCGGGCGCACCCATTTCCATGCCAGGCGAGCCCATCGGCATGCCCGGCGCGGCCAGGCCCACCGCCGCGGGACGTTCGGCCAGCAGGCGGCGGATGTCCTCGACCGGGACGTGTCCTTCGATCACGTAACCATCGATCAGCGCGGTATGGCAGGACACGGCGGCGGCAGGCACGCCCAGGCGCGCCTTGACCGCGCCCATCGACTGGTCCTGATGCACCGTGACAGTAAAACCGTGAGCGCGGACATAGCTCACCCACGCGCCGCAGCAACCACACGACGGGTCACTGAACACGGCCATGGCATTAGCCGCCATCGCCGCCGGTACGAACACCATCGTCAGGATCAGCGCCGTGACCCGGCGGGAAAACCATCGTTGCATGTTCATTCTGCCATCTCCGTGTTGACTGTCATTGCCGTGTCGATCTTCGAACTCGGCAGCACGATGCTTCGCAGGCGCAATCGAGCAACCACGAAGAAACCGCGATGCCACGAACACCGGTCCAGTGTAGTGATCGTCGACGCCGAGGTCATGAACAACGAAACAAACGGAGCCGCAGGCGACGACTCCCACACGCCGCGGACGAAACTGCCGTGATGCCTGATCTGCATTGCCATGCGTCCACTCCCTCAAAACCAGATGCGGAAACCGGCAACGAATTGCTGGTCGAATACGAGTCGCCCGTCGGCGCGCGCGTAGTGGGCGGAGGTGCCGACGCGACGTACCCAGTTGATACCCACGTACGGCGCGAACTCGCGCCGGATCTCGTAACGCAGGCGTAGGCCGAATTGCACATCGGACAGCCCGCTGCCGATGCGGCGAGCCGCATCGTCCTTGCCGTACAGGTTCAACTCCAGCTCCGGCTGCAGGATCAGCCGCTGCGTGAACAGCACCTCGTAATCGGCACGAAAGCGCGCTGCCGTGCGGCCGGAGGAACCGACGTAGCCGGTCGCTTCCAGGTCGAACCAGTACGGCGCGAGACCCTGCACGCCAAACGCCACCCAGTCGCGGTCCGGACCTGCACCGAAATCGTGGCGCACACCTAGCTGGCTGCCCCAGTAGGCCGCGATCGCGTGGTACCACAACGCCTCGACGTTGCCATCCTCGACCTTGCCCTGGCTGGCCTCGCCTTCGCTGCGCAGCCACAGCTTGTCCTCGTCGCGGCCATACCATCCCTGGACTTCCCAGGCCTGCGCGTTGCCGTCGCGGCTATGAACCGCTTCGAGCTGATCCAGCAGCAGCATGCCCACGGCCTCATCATCGTGCAGGTGTGGCTTCATCGCAGCGTAGTTCACCCCGTCGGAATAGTCAGGGCTGCGCGCATCCGGTGGCGGACCGCCGCCTTGCATCGAACCCATGCTCACGCCGGACTCCTGGCCATGGTCCATGCTTGCGTGATCCATTCCGGACCTTTCGCCATGATCCATGTCGGCACCCTGCACACCCGCCTTGCTGACAGTGTTGTGCTCGTGACCATCCGCCGGGGCGGGTGCGGCTACCGTCGCCGACGGCGCCGGCATTGCCGTGTGGCCCATGTCGCCATGACTCGTGTGTACCTGTGCATCAATCTCATGCGTGGATGTGGAGCTTGAGGAAGCGGGAGCACTTTGGGCAAAACCGGCCAGCGGCATCACCGCCAGCATGAACGCTACCCATGCTGCACGCGGAAAGCCCGGCCGGATGCATCGTGACCGCGTGCTCATGACACCACCACTTCGCGCATCATGCCGGCGTCCATGTGGTAGAGCATGTGGCAGTGATAGGCCCAGCGCCCGGGCGCGTCCGCAGTCACCGCATAGGCGACGCGTTGCGCAGGCTGCACGTTGACGGTGTGCTTGCGAACCTGGAACTGGCCATCGGGATTCTCCAGCTCGCTCCACATGCCATGCAGGTGGATCGGGTGATTCATCATGGTGTCGTTGACCAGCACGATGCGCAGGCGCTCGCCGCTGTTGAAGTGCACTGGTTTCGCATCGGCAAACTTCACCCCGTCGAACGACCACATGTAGCGCTGCATGTTGCCGGTGAGATGCAGCTCGATCTCGCGCGAGGGTTCACGCGAATCGATCGGGCCGCCGATGGTATGCAGGTCCGCATAGGTCAGCACACGGCGACCGTTGCCACGCAAACCCACACCCGGGTCATCCAGATTGCTGCGCGGCATGTCGACCCGCATGTCCACGCCGGGACCGTATTCCGTGCGTGCGTGACGAGCCTTGACCATCGGATCATCGGCCACGTCGACATGTTCCATGGCCGCGTGAGACATGCCATCCATGCCGCCGTGCGCATCGTGCGCACCCTCCATGGTCATCGCACCCATCATGTCGATCATGGCCAGGCGCTGACGGGGATCCATCACGGGGATCTCGGCCTGCATGCCCTCTCGCGGCGCCAGTGTGCCGCGAGCGTAGCCGGTGCGGTCGATCGTCTGGGCAAACACCGTATAGGCGCGATCCTCCTGGGGCTGGACCAGCACGTCGAAAGTTTCCGCCACGGCGATCCGGAGCTCGTCCACCGACACGGGCTCGACATCCTGGCCATCCGTACTGATCACCGTCATCTTCAGGCCTGGAATGCGCACATCGAAATAGCTCATCGCCGATCCATTGATGAAGCGCAGGCGAATCTTCTCGCCGGGGCGGAACAGGCCGGTCCAGTTGCCGGCCGGCGCAGTACCGTTCATGAGATAGGTATAGGTGGCGCCGCTGACATCGCTGAGGTCGCTGGGGCTCATGCGCATCCGGTTCCACATCCGCCGCTTCGCTAGTGCCTGCTGCAGACCCGGCTCGCGCACATCGCGGAAGAACTCGGGCGCCGTGGGCTCGGCAAAATTGTAGTAGTCGCTCTGACGCTTCAACGTGGCGAAGATGTGGTTCGGGTCGTCGTCGCTCCAGTCGTTCAGCATCACCACGTAGTCGCGATCACTGGGATAACGCTCCGACCCGGCAGGCTCGATCACGATCGGCCCATACAGCCCGATCTGCTCCTGGAAGCCGCTGTGCGAGTGATACCAGTAGGTGCCGGACTGGCGCACCGGGAAACGGTAGACGAAGGTCTCACCCGAGGCGATGCCGTCAAAGCTGATCCCGGGCACGCCATCCATGGGGAACGGCAGCAGGATGCCGTGCCAGTGGATCGAGGTCGGCACGCGCAGGCGATTGGTCACGCGCAAGGTGACCACGCTGCCCTCCTTCCAGCGCAGGATCGGGCCGGGAACGCCGCCATTGACCGTCGTGGCGAGTCGGGTTGCACCGGTGTAGTTGACCGGCGATTGCGTGACGTCCAGGGCGAATTCGGTGCCGCTGAGCACATGGGGATGAAACGAACCCGCCACCGGCGCATCGCCGCCGACCGCCCAGGCTCGGGAGGAACTCAACAAGCCCAGGCCGGCGACCGCGCCGCCCAGGGTCACGCCTTGCACGAAGCGGCGGCGCGACAGGTCGATCGCCGAAGGAGAAAAGGGTTTCATGATTCAGTCCACGGACGCACGCATCAAGGCGATGCAGATCGCGACAGGTCGTCACCGGCGCCGTCGATGACGGGCGGAAACATGCTGTCCCGGATGGGCGGAGAGAATCAGACCGACGGTGGGCGCAAAGGCACCGCGGTATTCGGCGAAGGTGCGCGAATCCGGGAAGGGAGATCGTAGACGCTGGCGAAAAACACGGGCGCCCGCACGACGACAGCCACCGAGTGGACCACGCCGGCGCACACGAAATGACAGTCGCAACCCTGCGTCACCGGATCACCGCAGCAGGCGTGTCCTGGCATGCTTGAGGCAAGATGGGTCGAGAATGCCGATCCATGATTGTGAACCACGCTCGTCGCTGCCTCCACATGAGCGACAGACGAGCCGCCTCCGTGCATGTCCATCTGCATCGGCCCCGCGGCGAGGGATGTGCTGACCAGCATCAGCCACGCCAGTCCTGCCAAGGTCCGTAGACCCCAGGATCGGGCGAGCCAGCGTAGCGAGATAGTCATCTGGGGACAATATCCGGGTGGCCCTGGACCTTCAACTCTGGACTTGGGTCCAACAGACTTCGGCGATTGGCCTGGTCCGCTCGGCATCGCTCCATCCGCGCGCCCATGCCTGGTGATCGTGCTCTCCACCTCCTGCCATCTTGCGCATCATTCGGGCCGCCCGTGCGCCAGAACGTGACAAGCAGCAGCGCGGCCACGGCGAAAAAGACGATATCCAGCACGCTGGTGTAGTTGAGACTGATCGTCGCCGGACCGACGGCCTTGGCATGACCTGCCGGCAACCAGCCAAGCACGAAGAAGATGCCCTCCTCGCAATGCGCGGCCACGACCATCAACAGATAGAGGGAAATGAACAGGAACAGCGTCGGCTTGTCACCGTAGTACTTGCGATAAATGTTCAGGATCGGCGGAATGATCAGCGGCCCGATCGCCGCGCCCCACAAGACGACCAGCCACGGGTTGGAGCCATGCAGGAAAAGCGTCTGCCAGAAGTGACCCGAACCCATGCGCCCAGCGCGCCAGCCACCAGCAGTCCCGCCAGGATGTCCTTCCACAGCATCGTCGAGTTCATCACCTAGTAGTGACTGATGGCGATCCAGCCCCCGCGCGAGGTGATGCGACTTCGCATCTGATGCGATGTTTGAAAGACGCGCCTGTCGAGGTCGAATACGATGTCCCCTCGGAGGAAGTCAAACCCCACTCTCCGGCCTGTTACTTGCTGAAACCCATGTGCAGCGTGATCTTGTCGCCCGCCTTCAGGTTCGCCACGGAGGGTGGCGGAAAATGCACCCGCAACGACATGCCGCCCGCCGTCACTTCAACGATACCGGTGGCCTTGTCGATCGAGGTCACGGTAGCGGGCATGCGGTGCATGCTGCCATTGCCTTTGTGATGCATCTTCCCCTGCATCATGTTCCCTTGCATCATGTTCCCCTTCATCATTCCGTTGTTCATCGCGCCCATGCTGCTGCTCGCGGCTGCCGGCGGCATGCTGGTTTCCTGCGCCATGGTCGTGGAGGCCACGACGCAAAAACCCAGAGCTGCTGTCGAAATGAGAACTCTGAGTGAAAATGCCATGATGATTCTCCGCTTCAGGGAACGGTCGGTGCGCTGTCCGATCGGTTGCAGGATGCAACGTTGAAACCGTGCACCTGTTGATGTGCACGAGAGGTTACGGCGCACGATGACGCAGCATCCAGAGTGCGGCGCTGGCGCATCTATACTTGCCTTTCCCACCCATCGTGAACGCCATGAACTACCGTCACGCCTATCACGCCGGCAACTTTGCCGATGTGCAGAAACACACCGTGCTGCTGGCGCTGATCGAATCGCTGCAGATCAAGCCGACGCCGTTCTGCTACATCGACACTCATGCCGGCAGTGGCAACTACCCGCTGGACGGCTTCGAGGCAGGCAAGACCGGCGAGTACAAGGACGGGATTGCCCGTCTGCACCCAGCCGAGAAGGTGCCCCCGCTGCTGCAGCGCTGGCGCGCCAGCATCCTGGGCAGCAAAGACAATGCGCAGGGGCTGAAATGCTATCCCGGCTCGCCCCTGCAGGTTGCCCGCCTGCTTCGCCCGGGCGACAGCGCCCAGCTGTGCGAACTGCATGCGGAAGAGGCTTGCAAGCTGCGCGACCTGTTTCGCGGCAATCCGCGCGTGCACGTGCACCAGCGCGACGGTTACGAAGCCTTGGGGTCACTCGTGCCACCCGGGGAAAGGCGCGGACTGGTCCTGATCGATCCCCCGTATGAGGCACAGGAGGCCGAGTACAAGCTGATCGAACAGGCGCTGAAGGCGGCACTGCAGCGCTGGCCCGGCGGGATCTACGCCGTGTGGTATCCGATCAAGCTGCGCAGCCAGGTGCAACCGTTCCTGCGTCGGCTCCAGCACAGCGGCGTCAAGCGGGTCCTGCGTGCCGAACTGCTGGTGCACCCGGACGATTCGCCGCTACGCCTCAATGGCTCGGGCATGGTGATACTCAATGCCCCATGGAATCTGGACGAGATTCTGCGCGAGCCGTTGCGTGCGCTGGCCAGCTTGCTCTCGCAGGACCAACCAGCCTCCTCGAAGGTGGACTGGTTGCTGGACGAAGCCCGCAGCCAGCTGAACACGCCCAGCCCGTTGCCAGCCTCGCGACTACCGCCTGCGCCGAACCGCCGCTAAGCTGAAGCCATTCGCCAGTATCCGACCAGGAGCCACGACCATGCACATCCGTCCCGCCTCGCTGTTGATCCGGCTGGGCCTGCCTGCCGTCCTGCTCGCGCTCGCGGCCTGCGCGCCCGCACCGATCTACAAGACCAGTACCAACACGGTATCGCCGGTCCCCACCCAGGCAGCCCAGACTCCCGAGCGCTACAGCGGCGCCGAAGTGATCTGGGGCGGACGCATCGTCCACGTGAGCAATTTCCCGGACCACAGCGAGATCGAATTGCTCGCCTACCCGCTGGATTCCTCACAGCGTCCACGAGCCAATGACAGCGGCAATGGCCGGTTCATCGCGGTGATGCGCGGCTACGTCGAGCCCCTCGATTATCCGGCCGGTGCGCTGATGACGATCAACGGCAAGCTCAACGGTACCCGCGCCGGCAAGGTGGGCGAGGCCGACTACCAGTTTCCACTGGTGGACGTGACTCAATCGCACGTGTGGACCGCTGACGAAATGCAGAAGGGACGCAACAACTTCAGGTTCGGAGTCGGCGTGGGGGTCGGCATCCACTGATCCCGTGCACAGCAGCCGGCAGCGACGGTAAACTGCGCGGTTGATAGCCGAGGATCCACGCCGCATGTCATCTGCCCACGCCAACCCGATCAAGGCGATCCTGCTTGCGCTCGGCGCCAACTTCGCGATCTTCGTGGCCAAGTTGGTCGCTGCCATGATCACCGGCTCCGGTGCCATGATGGCCGAGGCGGTGCATTCGCTGGCCGATTGCGGCAACCAGGGTCTGCTTCTGCTCGGCATTCGCCAGGCGAAGCGACCACCTTCGGACGAATTTCCGCTGGGCTGGGGGCGCGCGCTGTATTTCTGGTCGTTTCTCGTGGCCATTTTGCTGTTCAGCGTGGGCGGCATGTTCTCGGTCTACGAAGGCATTCACAAGCTGACCCACGCCGAGCCGCTGAAAAAGCCGTGGCTGGCGATCGGCGTGCTCATTTTCGGCATCGTGGTCGAAGGCATCTCGATGCGCGGCTGCCTGGTGGAAGTGAACAAGTCGCGTGGCGATCAGAACCTGTGGACCTGGTTCCGCCAGACCCGCTCCAGCGAACTGCTGGTGATCTTCGGTGAGGACCTGGCCGCCCTCGTCGGCCTGTGCCTGGCCACGATCGCCGTCGGCGCGACCATGCTGACCGGCAACCTGATGTTCGACGCTGGCGGCACGATTGCCATCGGTGTGCTGCTGGTCGTGGTGGCTGTGCTGGTCGCGATCGAGGTGAAGGCGCTGCTGATCGGCCAGGGCGTCGAGCCACATCGGCGCGATGAACTGAACGCCTTTCTCGAAGCACGTCCGGAGGTGTCCGAGGTGCTCAATCTGATCACCTTGCAGATGGGCCCGGACGTGATGGTGGCGGTGAAGGCGCGCATGCAGCCCACCGGAAGTGACCAGCAATTGATCGCCGCGATCAACACCGTGGAAGCCGCCATGAAGTCCGAGTTCGACGATGTTCGCTGGAGCTTCTTCGAGCCTGACAACGCAGACTGACTGCGCGCAGCCCTCGCCACCGGCGCATCGGCAGGCCCACGCTACAATGGGGCACATTCTCTCGCCGACCGTCATCCATGGCCATCCGCAACCCGCTCCAGGAACAACTCCTCAAGGCCGGCCTGGTCAACAAGGTCAAGGCCGCGCAAGTTGCGCGCGAACAGGCGAAACAGCACAAGGGCAAAGGACCGTCGGCACCGAGCCCGGAACAACTGGAAGCGCGGCGCCTGCAATCCGAAAAGGCCGAGCGCGATCGTGCCATCGCCGCCCAGCGCAATGCGCAGGCACGTACCCACGAGGCACACGCCCAGATTCGCCAGATCGTCGAGACACACAAGATCAAACGCGAAGGCGAGATCGCGTACCGATTCCGCGACGGTGCGGCGATCAAGGACGTACTCGTGAACGAGGCCCTGCGCGCGCAACTGGCCGCCGGCACCCTGGTCATCGTGCGCCACGGCGAGGGCTATGAACTGTTGCCGCGCATTGCGGCGGACAAGGTCAGCGAACGTGACGCGGCGGTGATCGTGCTGGACCATGGCCGTGCGGAAGCCAGCAAGGGCACCCAGGCGGACGACGAGTACTACAAGCAATTCGAAGTACCGGATGATTTGATCTGGTAATTCAAAAGCAGCGAATCCTGGACCCCGCTCCAGATGCCCGGGTAACAACCCCGCAACGTCGCCGAAGCCACCTGTAGGAGCGCACCCTGTGCGCGATGCTCTATCCATGCCGCATCAAGATGCCGATTGCCCAGAGGATACGCTGGTATCCAGGGCTCGCTCGTACCATGTTGCTTGAATCAAGGGCTTTCGTGCGCCTCCGGCGCCCGACTCACTTTTCTCTTGCGTAGCCAAGAGCAAAGTGACCAAAAGACAAAGCCACTCCGCTTGGCGCTTGCCGCCCATGCATGGGAGGCAAGTCCGTGAGCCGACGCCGGACTTTTCGACAGCACATCGGGCAACCGCTCCTGCGTTGCCTCAACTCCGGCATCCATGCCGTCGCCCCGTGCTGGCGAAAAGGAGTCGACCTCGGGCATCCATGTCCTCGCCTGCCGACTCCCCTGCGGGCCTGTCGTCCCCACCTCACCGCGCCACAGGAGCCCCCGGGTCGTGTAGCGCGCCATCCCGGTACACACTCGGTACGCCCCCGCTGCGCGGTGCCGAGAGCAGAAGAGCAAAAAGCAGGAAGTCTCGCTTCGAGCGGGACTTCCCAAAAGAGGGTGTGCAGAAGGCAAGGGCGGGGTCAGAGTGCACTTTTGACCGTCGGCTTTAGGTCGACAAGCGACGGTCCGCCGTGCCTGGTCGCTCGACGCCAGCCGTAGACGGCAGCACTCCGCCCAGCAGCGTCAACCTCGCGCCCTTGTACA
>JBDTEG010000091.1:0-16980 GCA_039922695.1 Rhodanobacter sp.
GTGAGCTGGAGCACCTTGGACGACCCGGACACGATCGGGAATGTGTTGAGATTGCCGATGAAAAACTGTCCGTGATGCGCCAGCGCGGTCGGCACGATGTGACCCTGCGTGGCCGAGATATCCACGACGCGCCGGATCTCGCCGTAGGGCGTGATCTTCACCATTTCGCCGTGGTTGGGCTCAACTGCATAGAGATTGCCGCGCAGCGCCAGCATGGAATACCAGGTGCCGTCCGGCTCGAAATCCCCCGCATTGGGATTCTGCACGGGGTGGTGCATCTGGTATTCGCTGAGGTTCGCGATCCAGTGGATCGAGCCGTCACGACCGATCCGCGCCACTCCGTTGTACGTGCCGGCAACGCCGTGCGAACAACCGGATCCGGCGGTGATCGCGTACAAGGTATCGTTGATGAAGGCGACATCCGCCACACCGCTGACCAGCGAACCCTGCGCCGGATTGGTCTGGCTGGACGGGAACTTGTCGGTGATGGTGATGCGGTTGCCGTGACGGCCGATGCGGGAGATGCGGCCGCCGGTGCGGCTGCCGGTGTACGGGCCGGCATCGGGCACCTGTGCGCATTGCATCGGCGTGGTCGAGAGGGTGCCGCCGCGGCCGCCTTCGGCGACGTACAGGTAACCGTCGGGACCGAACTTCAAGCCACGCGGGCTATCGAGGCCGGTGGCGTAGACCGACACCTTGACCGGATAGCCCGTATCAGTCCGGACCAGGCTGGCGATATCGTTCGCGTCGGGCGCCGCCGTCTGCCCGGTGGCGGCAATGGTCGGCCCTGCCGAAACGTTGAGGACGAGCGCCAGCGCACTGGGCAGGAGAAACTTGTGAGCAATCATGGGAAATCCCTCCAGGGAGGATGCGGCAGATCGGGCGGTGCCGCGTCGCCTCGTGGTGGCGAACCGCCAACGATGTCGAGGACGGGCCGACCACCAGCCCGCATTGGCGGACTGGTCATGCAAACAGATAGGCGCGCAGTCAATTCGTGTCCGGTGTCAGGCGGCTCCCGGAGACGACGCCCACAAGATGTGCCAGCACCGTCGAGCCGTCTGCGCCAAACTGGGTAAGCGAGAAGGTGCCCGAGTAGCTGTTGCCGCCGCGATCGAGTTGAATTTGTTCACGGATGTTGCCCGGCCCGACAAAGACGGTTCCGGTGGGATCCCAAGACAACGTGTAGTGATTGAGCTTGTAGCCATAGACGCTGGTGTGCCGGAACGTACCCATGCAGAAACTGCTGGTCGGCGGCGCACGGCCGGAATTCGTGATTTCGGTGCCGTCGGCGTGCCAGGTCACGAAGCCCGCATCCAGTGGGGTGCCGTCAGGAATACCAACATTGCCCTTCAGCGTGAACGTGAATTGCCACAAGCCGGTAATCGGCTCGAGCAGTTGAAACAGGTTCTCGGCTTTCGCCGCGGCGCTATTGGCGGCGGGCGAGGCCAGCGAGGCGGCCGACGCCTCGACGACCGCCGACGTGCGGTCCGGCAAGGTGTGTGGCAACGCCCAATGAAACGCCATGGGTAGGCGGTAGTCGGTGACACCGCAGGCATGCGCCCCGGTGGAAAGCGTGGCAGCAGACACTCCAAACGCAGCGAGTAACATCGCTGTTTGCAGACGGGTATTCATGGCAAGTCTCCCTTGGGGCAGTGATGACCCGTCGCAGGCTTGCTTCGACCGGCAACGGCTCACCAAAGAGCATCCTATTTGCCCACCCCGGATTCATGAGGGAGCGATAGGGAAATCGTGAGACATCGCGCCAACCTCTCGTGATCGCATGTCGCTGATCGGGGTGATAATGCGGCGATGGGCACCGGCAGACCTTCAGGACTTGCAACAGCAGGCGGCGTGTTTTCCTTCGCCGACGTGCAGGTGGATGTCGGTGCGCATCGTCTGACCCGCGCCGGGGCGGAAGTCGCTCTTGAGCCCAAGGCGTTCGCGGTGCTGGTCGAGTTCCTGATTCATCCGGATCAGGCGCTCAGCCGCGACCAGCTGTTCGACGCGGTCTGGGGCCACGTCTATGTCACCCAGGCGACGCTCAATCGCCTCGTCGTGCAGTTGCGCCGCGCCCTGGGTGACGACATCCAGTCTCCACGCTACATCAAGACGGTACGTGGCCTGGGCTACCGTTTCATAGCGCCACTTGGCCACAGCGCAGCGCCTGTCTTGAGTTTTGCGCCACCCTTGCATGCCCGCCTGCCCGAGCGCACCAAGGCGCTGATCGGGCGTGAGCAGGCAATTACCGACCTCGGTGCATTGCTCGCTGGTGCACGGCTGGTCACAGTGACCGGACCGGGTGGCATTGGCAAGACGCAGGCGGCCTTCGAGATAGCCACCCTGTGCGCGTCACGCTTTCCGGACGGAGTCTGGCTATTTGATTTCACGCTCTGTACGAAAGCCGAAGAGCTGGCGCGCACGCTGGCAGGGGCGTTCGGCATCCGCGATGCGTTTGGCATCGAAAAGATCGTTGAAAGGCTGGTGGATCTGCTGCAGCGTCGTCAGGTGCTGCTCGTGCTCGACAACTGCGAGCGGGTGGCTGAACCTCTCAGCCATCTCGTTGCGTCGTTGCTTTCCCGCTGCGTTGCGTTGCGGGTGTTGGTAACCAGTCAACAATGTTTGCATTGTCCGGGTGAAACGATTTATTCACTGCCACCCTTGGAGGCGCCCGCTGCGGGGGCATGGGCAACAGTCGATGAAGTCGCGCGTCTGGCGACGGTACCCGCCGTGCAACTGTTGCTGGTACGGTCGCGTTCGCTCGCTTCCGGATTCGCCCTGACGCTCACGAACGCCGCTGCCGTGGCCGAACTTTGCCGTCGTCTGGATGGATTGCCGCTCGCGCTGGAACTAGCTGCGGCGCGGCTGCGCCTGTTGAGTTCCGAGCAATTGCTGTTGCGCATGCAGCACCGCTTCCAGTGGCAGGTGGATGCACCGTTCGGGCAACCTGCCCATCACCAGACTCTTGGCGCACTGATCGACTGGAGTTTTTCGTTGCTGTCGGAGCGGGAACAGGCGTTGCTTTGTGCCTTGGCCGTCTTCGCTGGCGGCTGGACACTGCACGGCGCCATCGCCATCGGCGCGGTGTTTGAACTCGACGGCGAACAGACGCTCGATCTGCTTGGCGGTCTTGTCGACAAATCGCTGATCACGGTCGATGTCAGCCTCAGTCCGCCGCGTTACAGCCAACTGGACAGCGTGCGCCTGTTTGCGCTGGCGCGTCTCGACAAGCGCGATGACGAACCGCGCATCAGGCGAGCGCACCTGCTGCATTGCATCGATTTCACCGCTCGCGTGGATGCGGAAATACGCGGTGAACGACAGCAACTGTGGATCGAGCGAGTGCTGCGGGAGCAGGCCAACCTGCAGGCAGCATTCGACTACGCACTGGCGCAAGCGGATCTGGCCGAAGGCGCGATCACGCTTTGCGCCAACCTCTGCTGGTACTTCCGTGTGCGTGGCGAGTATCACCTGACGAGCCAATGGCTGGATGCTGCGCTGAAGATGACGCACGCACAAACAGCGCATCGCGCCCGCGCACTGATCGCCAACGGCATCGCTCACCACCATCGCCAGATGCACCAGCGTGCCATCTTGCTGCTTGAGGAAGGCATCGGACTTGCAATGCAGCTTGGCGATGACGTACTCGCCGCGTCAGGGCATGGGGTGCTTGCGTTCGAACTTGCCGGCAGCGGTGACTTCGATCGGTCGGAACGGTGTGTGGAATCGGCCCTGTCAGTGGCGAAAGAATACCATTCGGACTGGCTCCGCTCCATGGCGCTCCTGAGTCGCGGCATTGCATGCGCAATGCGCGGTCATCACCGCGACGCGGAAGCGTGGATGAGCGAGGCCGCCGAACTCATGTCCTCGTCCGACGCCGACATCTTTCAGCATGGATACGTGCTGAGCAATCGTGCCTTGCAGCGGTACCTGATCGATGATGTGCGCGGTGCCGCCCAGGACTGGTTGGGCATGCTCGACATGAGCATCGCGCTGCAGCACCGGCGCGGCACGGCGGGCTGTATAGAGGGCACGGCTTATCTGGTGCTCAAGCAAGGGGATGCCCACTGCGCTGCGCGGTTGCTCGCGGCCGCCGCGTTCGTGCGCGAACTGACCGGTGCGCCACTGTTCCCGCATTGGCACAAGGTCCATGCCGAGGCCGAAGCCCAGTCGAGCAGGATCCTTGGCGATGCGTTCAAGGCCGTGCAGGAGCAGGGCGTGGCGACACGGCTGGAGGATGTGGTCGAGCAGGCGCGCACGCTATTGAGCGAACTGGCCAGCTAATCGCTGCGTACAGGCGCAAACAATCCCGCCGGATCGTACTTTCGGCGCACGCCCTCCAGACGCGTCCGGGTGGAGGCGTCGTGCGTTTGTATCTGCCAGTCGCCGACCTCGCCGGCAAAATTCGCCTGCATGCCTGCGCGTGCCCAGGGCGCCAGCGAGGAGCGCAGCGCGCGCGCCCACTCGCGAACCTCCATGAACTTTCCGGCCCCTTGCGCATGACCGATCGCGTTGATGAAGAAAGGCGCATCACGATGCACGAATGCACTGGCGTCGGACCGCAGCGCCGCCACCGCACCGCCCAGGTGATGCACGTGCACTTCGCACAGCGGATCGGGCGCCGCCGCGGCGTTCGCGACGAGCGCATCGATCAGCGCATCGTCGAGCCCATCGAAGATCGAAGTCGCCCAGTAGTAGTGATCACCGGCCGGTGCATGCACGTCGAAGGACTGTTGCCAGGCAGCGTACGGCATGCTGCCACCGACCCGACCCAGCGGCTCGCCGAAGTGGGTGAGTGGGGCGAGCACCTGCTCGCCTTGCGCAGGATCGCCGCTCCAGCAGTAGGCCAGTGCAAGCACGCGTTCACCATGGATCTGCGGCGGCAGGAACGGCGCGGCCGGCGCGGTCGTGAACACCAGCATGAACGTGCACTGCTCCGGCACGGTCGGCGTGAATGCGCGAAATGCGCGCAGCAGCGCGGGAGCGGCCTCCATCGGATGGAATACGGCACCCGCCAGCACCTCGCCGATCTCATGCAGGCGAAACGCGAAGCGCGTCACCACGCCCAGGCCGCCGGCGCCACCTCGCAGCCCCCAGAACAGATCGGCATGCTGGTCGGCGCTGGCGACAACACAACGACCGTCCGCCAGCACGACGTCGGCCGAGAGCAGATTGTCGATCGCCAAGCCACATCGCCGCATCAGCCAGCCGACGCCGCCGCCCAGGGTCAGGCCACCAACCCCCGTGCTAGAAACAAAGCCGCCAGTGGTGGCAAGTCCGTGCGGCTGCGTTGCGGCATCCACCTCACGCCACAGCGCACCGCCCTCCACCCGCACGACACGCTCGTGCGCGTCGACCTCCACGCGATTCAGGGCACCAAGATCCAGCATCAACGCCCCGTCGCGAACGGCCAGTCCCGCCACATTGTGGCCACCGCCGCGTATCGTGAGCGGAAGGCGCTCACGGGCGGCGAACTTCACGGCAACACTGACGTCTTCCGCGTCCGCGCAACGCGCGATGGCCAGCGGCCGGCGATCGATGGCGCCATTCCAGACGTGCCGGCGTTCCTCGTATTCCGGACTGCCGGGAAGTAGCAGAGCACCCCGCATGGCGTCAGCCAGCCGGGGCCACGCCTCAGTTTCAGCCGGACTTGATTCGACGCCCATCATCGCCCTCCACTCAATCTCATAGACGGTATTCGTGCAACGAAGTCCAGGTTGGATCACCGATTCGCCAAGGCCCGCCACGGCCATCAATCGACGCGGTCTGCTGCACCGGGTTCACTATGATCGCCGCGCCGAGATCCTGTCATGAGAATACGGTGAGGATTCGGTGATGCGCTTGGTAGTCGCAAGCATGCGCTTTCCCCTCATCGCACGGGTAGTGCCAACGGGATTGGAAGCAGCCAGCGAGTTTCAGCCGCTCCCCTCCCAGCTTCGGCTCCCACGTGGATTTCATGCCCTCTGGTGTCGCGAACGAGTCGCCGCGAAGCCGGAGCGCATTCCTCAACCCTCCACAGGAGAGGGATCCGGTTGGGTTTTCCTACCCTCTCCTGTTGCCAGGGAGACGGAGATCGCGAGGGGCCCCGTTGACGGGTCGCGGATTGAATCAGCCAGCCAGCGAGCGGCTGTCGATGACGAAGCGGTACTTGACGTCGCCCTTGATCATGCGGTCGTAGGCCTCGTCGATCTTCTGCACCGGGATCATCTCGATGTCGGAGACAATGCCCTTCTCCGCGCAGAAATCCAGCATCTCCTGGGTTTCTGCGATCCCCCCAATCAACGAACCGGCGATCGCCCGGCGCTTGAAGATCAGGTTGCCGATGTTCGGCGACGGATGCGGGTCGGACGGCACACCGACCAGCACCAGGGTGCCGTCGCGCTTTAGCAACGAGGTGTAGGCATCCAGCGAATGGCTGGCGGCCACGGTGTTCAGGATGAAGTCGAAGCTGTTCGCCTGGGCCTTCATCTCGTCGGCGTTGCGCGACACCACCACTTCGTCCGCCCCCAGCTCCAGCGCGGCCTGGCGCTTGTTGTCCGAGCTGGTGAAGGCAACCACGTGTGCGCCCATCGCGTGCGCGATCTTCACACCCATGTGGCCAAGCCCGCCAATGCCGACCACGCCGACCTTCTTGCCCGGACCGACGTTCCAGTGACGCAGGGGCGAATAGGTAGTGATGCCGGCGCACAGCAGTGGCGCCACCGCGGCGAGCTGCGCTTCAGGGTGGCGGATCTTCACCACGAACTTCTCGTCGACCACGATGCGTTGCGAATAACCGCCCAGCGTATGTCCGGGCGCGTCCTTCGTCTTGCCGTTGTAGGTGCCGACGAAGCCGTTTTCGCAGTACTGCTCCAGCCCCTCGTCGCAGGCCGCGCAGTGCTGGCAGCTGCCCACCAGGCAGCCCACGCCCACCGTGTCACCGACCTTGAACCCGGCGACCCCGCCGCCGACGGCGCTGACGTGGCCGACGATCTCGTGGCCGGGAACGCAGGGATAAAGCGTCCCACCCCACTCCGAGCGCACCGTGTGCAGGTCGGAATGGCATACGCCACAGTAGGCGATCTCGATCTGCACATCCTGCGCGCCAGGTGCGCGACGTTCGATGTCAATCCCTTGCAGCGGCTTGTCGGCGGCGTATGCGCCATAGGCGTTCGTACTCATGCGGTTTTCCTTAGCTGTGGGATGGATGGGAATCATGACGTCGGCCCTGCACGATATTCCTCATCGGTCACCTTCTCCATCCATTCGATGACCTGGCTGCCCTTCGCCTGCCTGGATGTGGCGGCCTGCCTCGCACCATCCCGCGGAGCGCCTGGCGCAGGGCGGGCACCGCCGGCCGCTTTTGCCAGGCACGGCACGCAGGAGCTCGAAGAATCGGCAGGCTGTGCCCGCCCTAGGCCGCTGGTGTCTACTTGCCCACGTGTGCCGCCAGATGCGCCGGGTACCGATCGCCCTGCACCTGGATCTGCGCCAGCGAGTCCGTGATCTGCCGAAGATCATCCGTGCTCAGCGCGATGTCCGCCGCGCCCAGGTTCTCCTGCAGACGCGACAGTCTGGTGGTGCCCGGAATCGGTACGATCCATGGTCTCTGCGCCAGCAACCATGCCAGCGCGATCTGCGCCGGCGTGGCCACCCTGGAGGCGGCGATACGTCCCAGCAGATCGACCAGCACCTGATTGGCCTGGCGTGCCTCCGGCGAGAAGCGCGGGATGTTGCTGCGGAAATCGTCCCTGGCAAACGACGTGTTCGCGTCGATCTTGCCGGTGAGGAATCCACGGCCGAGCGGACTGAACGGCACGAAGCCGATGCCCAGCTCCGCACACGTCGGCAGCACCGTCTGCTCCGGCTCGCGCCACCACAGCGAATACTCGCTTTGCAGCGCCGTGACTGGTTGCACCGCATGCGCCCGGCGAATCGACTGCGCGCCCGCCTCCGACAAACCGAAGTGCCTGACCTTGCCTTCCGCGATCAGCTCCCTGACCGTACCGGCTACCTCCTCCATCGGTACGTCAGGATCGACGCGGTGCTGGTAGAACAGGTCGATGTGGTCGGTCTTCAACCGCTTCAGCGCGGCTTCGGCGACTTCGCGGATACGTGCCGGCCGGCTGTCCATGCCTGCTTGCGAATTGCCACCCTTGAAGCCGAACTTGGTGGCAATGACCACGTGATCGCGAAAGGGTGCGAGTGCCTCACCAACCAGTTCCTCGTTGGTAAACGGGCCATAGGCCTCGGCGGTGTCGAAGAAGGTCACGCCAGCCTCGACCGCCTGCCGCAGCAGGGCGATCGCGCCGTGCTTCTCCATCGGCGTGCCATACGCGTGGTTCAAACCCATGCAACCGTAGCCGATGGCGGAGACTTCGAGTCCACGGTGCCCAAGAATCCGGGTTTGCATGGTTGTACTCCAACGTGAGGGGACTGTGGTGGAATGGATGGAGCTTGTCGTGCCACGACCTGTTCGATCAGACCTGACCGTTCGAACTGGCTCGTGAACAGCGTTCATCGAAGGTTGACCAGCCCGTGGACCGCGAGCCGAGGTCATCGCTGCATAGCCGTACATCCGACACCAAAACCACCTGTCGTGCAATACCGTCATGACCTCATGCTGCAGTAGTGCCTGGCCGCACCCGCTGCAGCCATGATCACCACCGCCATGGCACCACCACGTCCACGCAGCGCAGAGGATGGTCTTGTTCGCCAAGGCCCAGCCTATCAATCCGATTGGAGAAACCGAATGGCTTGCCCGAGCCGTTGCGGGCACACTCGGTAAACGTACGGCGCACCACCCTTCCCTCCAGCCACTGATAAAGGAAGCAAGCCATGTCCCATACAGACAACAAAGCCAAGGCCGGCTCGACCACCGGCTCCGGTGCCCCCGCCATCAGTGATCGCAATTCCCTGACCATCGGTCCCAACGGCCCCATTCTTCTGCACGACGTGCACTTCCTCGAGCAGATGGCGCACTTCAACCGCGAGAAGGTGCCTGAGCGCCAGCCACACGCCAAGGGCGCCGGTGCGTTCGGCGTGCTCGAAGTCACCGAGGACGTTTCCCGCTACACGAAAGCCGCCCTGTTCCAGGAAGGCACGAGTACCGACATGCTGGCGCGCTTCTCCACCGTCGCCGGCGAGTCAGGCAGTCCGGATACCTGGCGCGACGTGCGCGGCTTCTCGCTGAAGTTCTATACCGACGAAGGCAACTACGACCTGGTCGGCAACAACACGCCAATCTTCTTCATCCGTGACCCGATGAAATTCCCGCACTTCATCCGCAGCCAGAAGCGCCTGCCGGACTCGGGCCTGCGCGACAACCACATGCAATGGGATTTCTGGACCAGCAATCCGGAGACTGCGCACCAGGTGACCTACGTCATGGGCGAGCGCGGCCTGCCGCGCACCTGGCGCCACATGAATGGCTACGGATCGCACACGTACATGTGGATCAACGCCGCCGGCGAGAAGTTCTGGGTGAAGTACCACTTCCACACCCGCCAGGGCATGGCCTTCTTCAGCAACGCCGAGGCCGCCGCGATGGCCGGCGAGAATGCCGACTTCCACCGTGCCGACCTGTTCAATGCGATCAAGCGTGGCGAGCATCCGGTGTGGGACCTGTCGGTGCAGGTGATGCCCTACGCCGACGCGAAGCACTATCGCTTCAACCCGTTCGACCTCACCAAGACCTGGTCGCACAAGGATTACCCGCTGGTCAAGGTTGGCACGATGACCTTGAACCGCAACCCGGAAAACTTCTTCGCGCAAATCGAACAAGCCGCGTTCTCGCCAGGCAACACCGTGCCCGGCATCGGCCTGTCCCCGGACAAGATGCTGCTGGGTCGCGCATTCGCGTACGCCGACGCACAGCGCAACCGCATCGGCACCAACTTCCACCAGCTGCCGGTCAACCAGCCCAGGGTGCCGGTGAACACGTACATGTTCGACGGCCAGATGACCTACCACCACAGCGGCAATGCGCCAGTACACGCGCCGAACAGTGGCGGCCGAAGCTGGTCGGACGAAACCGGCCCGGTAGCCGATGGCTGGGAGACCGATGGCGACATGGTGCGCAGCGCTTACACCCTGCACCCGGAGGACGACGACTTCAGCCAGCCCGGCACCTTGGTGCGCGAGATCTGGAACGATGCCCAGCGAGCGCAGTTCGTCGACCAGGTTGCCGGCAGCCTGCTTGGCGGAGTGCGCAGCCCGGTGCTGGAGCGTGCCTTCGGCTACTGGAAGAGCGTGGATGCAGAAATCGGTCAGCAAATCGAGGACAAGGTTCGCGCCGGCCACGCAGCGGAGCCGGCCGAGGGCATGGGCGAAGGGTGATCCGATCGTCCGCAGACGCAGGTTCCGCGGGATGCAGTCGAGGCACCTCGGCGCATTCGCGGTTCCCTGCGTTTTTCGGGCCTCTGACGCAACGCCTTTACTCGAAAACTCATCTGGGCGTATACGAATGCGAAGCGCGCAATAGATCACGAAACGATACCTGGCTTGCATAGGCGTCGTCGCCTTGATGAGCGCGTGCACGCAGCCGAAAGGCTTGCGCGATCACGAGGGGTGGTTTCCAAGTGGGCACCAGTGCGTCAGTGGTGGCGCCCACTGCGTTTCAGCCGCGTGGTCGAACAAGCCGCTGCACGCGCAGGTTGCCCTCATGTTTGGCAGCACAAGCATCCAGCTCGAGGATGGTGCGAACGGCCACTGGTCGCGCGGGTCGACGTCGTCGCCACCGGACTCAAGACAACCGCGAAGCATCATGTGAAGCCGGGAAAGAGTTCCGCGTGGTCCAATGAAGTCATGGACGGCAGGCACGCAACCACGGCCACTGGGTAACCCGTATGCGGCAGGCAGTATCCGCGCATTTCGTGGCAGCAGTCGAGCTGGCGGTGTCGATGGATGGGTGCGAATGCATCTCCGCCTCACTCGCCGCGACAAACCCGCCCCAGCCGCATACGGATATGGACAAGTCCAGCCTGGGGGTTGGGCACTATTTGCCAGCCCGACTGGAACACGGCACGATCTGCACTTCACTGGCCAGGTCGAAGGCGGAACAGGATCCCATGGTGGATGTCACTTTTCTGTCCGGCGGCGGCGAAATGGGCAAGCTGGTGCGCGCCCATGTCTGGTCAAAGCATCCGCTGGGCAGCCCTGAAGGTTGGTCGCAGGCCTTGCGCACCGCCATTCGCCTGATGCTCAATTCGCGCTACCCCATGGGTCTGTTCTGGGGCCCGACTGGCTTCTGGTTCTACAACGACGCCTACCGCCAGACCCTTTCGGCCGAGCGGCACCCCTCGTCGCTGGGTCTGCCGGCTCAAGAGGTGTGGCCGGAGGTATGGGAGGAGGTGATACATGCACAGTTCCAGCAGGTAATGTCCGGCGGCAGCGCCACCTGGCACGAGAACCAGCATATCCTGCTGCGCCGCAATGGTCGCGACGAAGACACCTACTGGACCTACAGCTACGGACCGATCGACGATGAAACCGCCCCCGGCGGCGTGGGCGGCGTGCTGGTCGTGACCAGTGAAACCACCGAGCACGTGCTGGCTTCCATGCGGGCGGTCGAGGAACGCCAGCGCCTTGCGGAACTGTTCGATCAGGCGCCATCTTTCATGGCCATGCTGCGCGGGCCCGAGCACATCATCGAGCTGGCCAATCCCAGCTATGCGCGACTTGTTGGCGGACGCAGCGTAGTCGGTCGTTCGGTCGCCGAGGCACTGCCCGATGCGGCCGAACAAGGTTTTGTAGAGCTGCTCGACAAGGTCTACGCCAGCGGCGAGCCCTACGCGGCGAACTCCACGCCGTTCGCCATGCGGCCCGCGCCCGATGCTCCGGTGAGTCAGCGTTACCTCGACTTCGTGTACCAGCCAATCAAGAACGCCGCCGGCGAAGTCACCGGCATCTTCGTGGAAGGAATCGACGTTACCGAGCGCGCAATGGCGGGACAAGCGTTGCAAAGCAGCGAGGCGCGGCTGCGCGCACTCAACCGTGATCTGGAAAAGCAGGTGGCCGAGCGCATGCACGGCCGTGCACGCACGTGGCAACTGAGCCCCGACATGCTGGGCGTACTCAACGCAGAAGGCGTCTTCGAGCTTTCCAATCCCGCATGGCAGGTCATGCTGGGATGGCCCGAGGAGACCATTGCGACGACGCCGTTCTTCGATCTCCTGCACCCGGATGACGTGGCGCTCAACCGTACCGCATTTGCGCGTGCCATCGAGCTGGGTGAACCGGCCCTGCGTTTGGAAAACCGCTACCGCCACGCGAACGGCAGCTATCGCTGGTTGTCGTGGGTGGCAATCCCGGAGGCAGACAAGATCTACTGCACGGCGCGCGACATCACCGCCGAAAAGGAAGCCGCCGAGTCGCTTGCGCGCACCGAAGCCGCCCTGCGCCAGTCGCAGAAGATGGAAGCCGTGGGCCAGCTCACCGGAGGTCTCGCGCACGACTTCAACAACCTGCTCGGCGGCATCATGGGCGCGCTGGAAGTCGCGCGGATGAAACTGGAGCAGGACAAGGCCGCGGATATTCCGCGTTACCTGGCGCTCGGTGAAAAAGCAGTGCGCAGGGCCGCTTCGCTGACCCAGCGCCTGCTGGCCTTTTCGCGGCAACAAACCCTGGATCCGCGCTCGACCGACATCAATCGACTGGTCGCCGGCATGGAGGATCTGATCTGCCGCACCATCGGCCCTTCGGTGCATCTGGAAGTGGTCGCCCCCGGCGGACTCTGGCCAACCCTGGTCGATCCGCCGCAACTGGAAAACGCTCTGCTCAATCTATGCATCAACGCCCGTGATGCGATGCCGGACGGCGGTCGCCTGACCATCGAAAGCACCAACCGTTCGCTGGACGAGGAGGCGGCGGCGGCCTGCGAACTCGAACCGGGCCAGTACGTTGCGCTGAGCGTCACCGACACCGGCAGCGGCATGAGCGCGGACGTGATCGCTCGCGCGTTCGACCCGTTCTTCACCACCAAGCCGATCGGCCAGGGTACCGGGCTGGGCCTGTCGATGATCTACGGTTTCGCGCGCCAGTCCGGCGGCCACGCGCGCATTGACTCGGAGCCCGGCACAGGCACTATCGTGTGCATCTACTTGCCGCGCCACCACCAGGCGGCTGTCGAGAGGGAGCCCAGCTCACCGGCACACCTGCCCCACGTTGCCCTGCAAAGCGAGACGATCCTGGTCGTCGAAGACGAGCCGTCCATCCGCGAACTGGTCTGCGAAGTCCTGACCGGTGCGGGCTACAGCCTGCTGCAAGCCAGCGATGGCAAGGCAGGCCTGCAAATACTGCAATCCACAGCGGTCATCGACCTGCTGATCACCGATGTCGGCCTGCCCGGCACCATGAACGGCCGTCAGATGGCCGATGTCGCGCGCACTACACGGCCCCAGCTCAAAATCCTGTTCATGACCGGGTATGCGGAGAACTCCACGGTTGGCAACGAATATCTGGAACCGGACATGCACGTCCTCACGAAGCCATTTTCGCTGGATGCGCTGATGCGAAGGGTTCGGGACATCCTGCCGGCATGAAGGCCGCACGGGTTCGTATCCGGGGCATCCCGTCGAGTTCAACGTGGCAGCGGCCGACGGCGATTGGCCCGGCCTGATCAGCACCTTCTGCACCATCGGCAAGCTTGCACCACGCCTCCCGTCCCATTCATCTCCGGCTGGATCGCAGCCAAATCCCCGAGGTCACCGTCCATGTCTTTTCGACCCATCGCCACCCTGCTCGCGGTCATGCTGGTGGCGCCTGCCTTGATGACACCGAGCATGGCCGCGCCGGCCACCGGCCCCACCCGCGTGCTGACCGGCGCGGATCTCTTCAATCTGGAGGCGGCCAGCGATCCGCAAATCTCGCCTGACGCCAAGACCATCGCTTATGTTCGCCGCAGCAATGACATCATGACTGATCGCATCCGTTCGTCGATCTGGTCGATCGATGTCGCCACCGCACAGCAAGAGCCGCTGATCACGGGTCCCGGTTCGCACGGCGCGCCGCGCTGGTCGCCGGATGGCAGCAAAATCGCGTATGTCTCCAGCAGCGACGACCATGGTGGCGCTCAACTGCATGTGCGCTGGGTGCGCACCGGTGCCAGCGCTCGCATCACCGGCCTGCCCGCCACCCCACATTCCCTGGCTTGGTCTCCTGACGGCAAGCGGATTGCGTACGCCATGTTCGTTCCGGACGCTGCTGCCACCCTGGGCAAGCCACCGGCCAAACCCGCAGGGGCAAAGTGGGCCGACCCCCTGCAGGTGATTGACTCGGTGGTATATCGCACCGATGAAGGTGGTTACAAGAAGCCTGGCTACGAACAGATTTTCTGGGTGCCTGCCGATGGCGGCGCGCCCACCCAATTGACCTTCGGCGCACGCAATGCAGGCGGCAAGCTGTCATGGTCGGCTGATGGGCAATCGGTGATCTTCAGTGCCAACTTCGGCAAGGATTGGCAGCGCAACCTGCTCGACGACGCCGTGCATGCGGTCTCGATCGCCGACCTCAGCGTGCGTACGCTGACCGATCGCAAGGGTCCTGACCAGCAGCCCACGGTCTCGCCCGATGGCAAATTGATCGCCTACGTCGGCTTCGAGGACAGATCCCTTGGCTACCAGAACAGTCGCCTCTCGGTGATGAATCGGGATGGCAGCGGGTCGCGCGTGCTCACTGCCGACCTTGATCGAAGCGTCAGCGATCCGGTCTGGGCTGCCGATGGGCACGCGCTCTATGTCGACTACGGCGAACACGGCAGCATGCGTGTCGCGCGCGTCGGCCTGGACGGCTCGGTGCGCACTGTCGCCGACAATCTCAGCGCAAGCGACTTCGACCGCCCCTACAGCGGTGGCAGCTTCAGCGTGGCACGCGACGGCACCGTGGCATACACCAGCGGTACCGCGCAGCGGCCCGCAGATGTCTGGATCACGCGCGGCGGTACGACACGCCAGTTGACCCATCTCAACGGGAACCTGGCCGCGAAGGCACTGGGCAAGGTGCAGCATTTCGTGGTGACCGCCTTCGACAAGTTGCCGATCGACGCATGGTTGGTGACCCCGCCGGATTTCGACGCTGCGCACAAATACCCGATGATCCTCGAGATCCACGGCGGACCCTTCGCTGCCTACGGGCCGACCTTCTCCACCGACGACCAGTTGTATGCCGCCGCCGGCTACGTGGTGCTCTACATCAACCCACGTGGATCGACTGGTTACGGCGAGTCGTTCGCGAACAAGATCGACAAGGCCTACCCGGGACACGATTACGATGACTTGATGAGCGCGGTCGACGCGACCATCGCCAAGGGCTACATCGATCCGGCCAACCTGTTCGTCACCGGGGGTTCCGGCGGCGGCGCGCTGACCGCGTGGATCGTCGGCAAGACCGACCGCTTCCGTGCCGCCGCATCGCAGAAGCCCGTGATCGATTGGGCCAGCTTCGTGCTGACTTCGGATGTCACTCCCTACTACCACCGCTACTGGTTCGGAAAATTTCCGTGGGAAGATCCCGCGGGCTACTGGGCGCGTTCGCCGCTGTCGCTGGTCGGCAACGTCAAGACACCCACCCTCCTCGTCGTGGGATCGGACGATTTCCGCACGCCCGACAGCGAGGCAGAACAGTTCTATACCGCGCTGCAACTGCGCGGCATCCCGACCAGTCTGGTAAAGGTCCCCGGCGCAAACCACCATGGCCTCGCCGAGCGGCCGTCTCAATCGGCCGCAAAGACCGCCGCGATATTGGCGTGGTTTGAACGCTATCGCACGCCGCAGCCAGCGAAAGCGCCCACCGCTCCACTTTGATGTAAGGCCAGCACCGGATTCCGCTTCAGCCTGGCCGCCGTGTGCAGCGCGACCGGGCGCCGGCCGCCCCCGCCAACGACAAGGACACGGAGCGAATCACATCAAATTGATTGCTTCCGGTTCTTTCGTGGCATTGACGCACCGCTTCTTCACCTGCGTCCCGATAACGTGCAGCCATCAAACGGCTCGGAGCGACACCGTGGACATGATTGAAATCCCTTACCGTGCCGAAGGCACCAAAGGCTGGACGATACCCATACCCGGCGACGGCGAGCGTCAGTTTGCATCGCGGGAAGAAGCGATGGCATTCGCACTAACCCTGGCGAAAGAGCAATCCGTGGCTACGGCCAAGCCAAGTTACCTGTGCGTGGAGGGTGGCGACGGGCGTTGGCGACTGTTCACAGCCGACCTCATGCCGGTGCGCTAGCCACGGCCGCTCAGGCAGGCGTGCATCCCAAATCGTCGCTGTGCCCACCGGAGGTCATTCTTCGGCCCCGCTTCTCATCCGTCCACGGGCGAAACCTCACGGCATTTGCGGCAATTCCTGCGGACGCAGGTCGAACACCAGCACCTCGGCATTCTTGCCGGCTGTGAAATGCAGGGTCTGCGGATTGCGCAGGCGCACACCGTCACCAGCCTCCAGCTTCACCCCGTCGAGTTCAATGCTGCCGCGGGCGACATGCACATAGGCATGGCGATTCTTGTCCAGCGTCAGGGTGGCGCGTTCATCGCCGTCGAACAGGCCGGCGTAAACGGTGGTGTCCTGCTGGATCCGCAGCGAGCCATCGCGGCCATCCGGCGAAATGATCAGGCGCAAGCGTCCGCGCTTGTCCGCGTCGTCGAAATGCTGTTGCTGGTAAACCGGCTTGCCACCGACGCGATCCGGCACGATCCAGATCTGCAGGAAGTGCACTGGCGCCTCCTCGGAGCCGTTGAACTCGCTGTGCGTCACGCCGCTGCCCGCACTCATCAGCTGCACATCGCCGGGCAGGATCTTCGAGCCGGTACCCATGCTGTCGCTGTGCGCCAGCGCGCCTTCCAGCACGTAGGAAAAAATCTCCATGTCGCGGTGCGGGTGGGTGCCGAAACCCTGGCCCGGTTTGACGCGGTCCTCGTTGATCACGCGCAGGTCGGAAAAACCGATCTGGTCCGGGTCTCGGTAGTCGGCGAACGAAAAGGTGTGGCGCGAGCTCAGCCAGCCGTG
>JBDTEG010000092.1:0-29084 GCA_039922695.1 Rhodanobacter sp.
GGCACCGACCGCCGCATCGGTCAATTCGGACAATTGCAGGTGGTCGATCTGGAATGTCCGCACCGGCACTTCAGGTGGCAGCGGGTCCACCGGCTCCGGCACGGATTCGCCTGCGCCTGGTTCAGCAGCTTCCGGAGCTCCGAAATTGCCATCGAAGAGGGCCGGCGGCTCTTCGTCTGCGCTGAAACGGAGCGCGGATCCGCCCACCTCCTCGTCCTCTTCAACGGGCAGGTCGCCGCCGGCGAGCAGCGCCTCCAGTTCGGCAGCCAGGTCTTCCGAGGAATGAGGGAACTCGTCCTGGGACTGCGCAGGGGCATCGTCTTCGAATGCGAGGAAATCCTGGTCCTGGACCCAGTCAGGATCTGGCTCAGGCGCCCACGCTTGCACCAGCTCCGAAGCGCTTTCGATTTCCGGGGCGGGCGTCTCCACCATCTCCGGCTGCAGCTCCGGCGTGTCGGCTTCAGAGGACTCATCGAAAGTCACCTGTTGGCTCGCTTCTGTCTCGGCCGGCACCGGGGCCAGAGGTACAAATGCGACGGCAGGAGGCTGGATCTCGAGCGCGTCCGCGGGCCTCGGGGGGTCAATATCGCCTGCAGCGAGCACCTTCACCGCCAAGTGGCGAGCCCAGCGAGCGCGATCCCAGCCGTCCAGGCCGCGGCTGGCTTGCGCGTCGTTGAACACCACTCGGGGCCGATCGCCATCGAGCACTTCGTACAGTTGATCGAGCGCATCGTCGGCGCTGTCATCCAGGTTCACCACAAGCACATCGGCGCCCACCTGTTCCAGCAACTCCCGGCTGATGCCCGACACATCACCTTCGTGGACGATTCGCGCGCCGCGCTCGTGCAGTGCATCGCGCAGATGCGCCGCAAGCTCGGTGTCGTCAAACAGCAAGGCAATCGCGGGTGCCGTGTCAGTCATTGACCTGCTCCATCGCGCGCTGTTCCAGGACTTCGCTTATCTGCAGGAGCAACTCAGCTTCCTGATAGGGCTTGCCGAGATAGCGGTCCACGCCGATATCGAATGCCCGCTGGCGATGCTTGTCGCCGGTACGCGAGGTGATCATGATGATCGGCACGTCACGCAGGCGCGGATCGGCCTTCATGTGGGTGGCAAGCTCGTAGCCATCCATGCGCGGCATCTCGATGTCGAGCAACATCAGATCGGGCACCCGTTCGTGCAGCTTCTCCAACGCGTCGACACCGTCCTTGGCCGTGCTGACTTCATATTCGTGACGCTCCAGCACGCGGCCGGTAACCTTGCGCATGGTGATCGAGTCGTCGACCACCATCACCAGCAGCCGCACCTGCACCTCTTCCACAAAGGGCGCCTGCACTGCGCTGAGGCCCTCGGCCAGGCGCTGCTCGCGACGGATCATGCCATGGCGAACCAGTGGCGCCAGATCCAGAATGATCAGCACCGCACCATCGCCCATGATCGTGGCGCCCAGCAGGCCGGGCACCGAACTGATCTGCGGGCCTACCGACTTCACCACGATCTCGCGCGAACCGAGGACGGCGTCGATCCGGATCGCCGCGCGCAAGTCACCCGCACGCGTCAGCAGCAGCGGCTGCTGTTCGTCCTCGACGGCAAGTCCCGGCGGCAAGCCGAGCAGCTCGGCCAGGTCGTGGATGCCGTAAGCCTCGTTGCCGTAGCTGAACGAAGGTTCGTCCTCGGCCAGCATCGCCGCCAGATCCTCCGGGTTGACTCGCGCCACGCCTTGCACCGACGTCATCGGGATTGCGAAGGTGGCTTCGCCGATGCGCACCAGGATTGCCTGGGTCACCGCGAGGGTGAACGGCAGGCGCAACACGAAGGTCGTGCCCTGACCCTGCTCCGACTCGATCGAGAGCGAGCCACCGAGCTGCTTGATCTCGTTCGCCACGACGTCCATGCCGACCCCGCGACCGGCCAGCTGGGTGATCTTGCTGGCGGTGGAGAACCCGGGCTGGGTGATCAGCGACAGCAACTGGTTGTCGCTCGGCTTGGTTTCGGCGCGCAGCAGGCCACGCTCGATGCCGCGCTTGCGGATCGCCTCGCGATTCAGTCCGCGGCCATCGTCGCTCACGCGGATCACCACCTCAGTCGCCTCGCGCGCCACCTTGATATGGACCGAGCCCTCGACTGGTTTGCCGGCCTTGCGGCGCTCTGCGGGAGTCTCGATGCCATGCGCGATCGCGTTTCGCAGCATGTGTTCGAACGGCGCCTTGATGCGGTCAAGCAGGTTGCGATCCATTTCGCCGTGCGCACCGTCGACGTACAACTGGGCACGCTTGTCCTGTTCCTGTGCCGCCTGGCGCAGGGTACGACGCAGGTTGGGCACCATCGTGTCGAACGGCAGCATGCGCGTGCGCAGCAGACCATCCTGCAGTTCCGTACTGACGCGCGACTGCTGGATCAGCAAGGTCTCGGCCTGGCGTGTCAGTTCGTCCAGCATGTTCTGGATCGAGACCAGATCGGATACGGACTCGGCCAGCGCACGCGAGTACTGCTGCAGTTGCGAATAACGGTCAAGTTCGAGCGGATCGAAGACGGTCAGGCCGGCCTCGCGATGCTCGCGCTGGAAGCGCGCGATGATCTGCGCTTCGGTCTCGATTTCAAGCATGCGCAACTGGCTGCGCAAGCGGGCCACGGTCTGTTCCAGCTCGACCAGGTTGAAACGGTAACCCGCAACCTGCTGTTCCAGGCGCGAACGGTAGATCGCCACCTCGCCGGCGTGACTGACCAGGTTGTCGAGCAGGTCGGCACGGACACGAATCTGCTCCTGCGAGGAGTGGATTTCGTGCTCCGCCTCCGGCAACAGCTCCGGCAAATCGGTTGTGTTGGCGTGAGTGGCCGCCACTGGACGCGGTGCGTCTTCAATCGGAGCGGACGCCGCAACCTCTGCCGGCGCCGCGTCTGCGGCCAGGGTTTTTTCGCCTGCCATGGCGAGCAGATGATCGATGGTGTCCTGCGGGTACTCGGGCATCTGGCCCTGCGACACGCGCTGCACCAGCGCGTGCAACTGGTCGAAGGCCGCCTCCAGCGCGTTGATCAGGCCGGGGGTCTTGCCGCTATCGCGGATCGGCTTCTCGAGCACGGTCTCGAGTGCGTGTGAAAGGTCGCCCACGGATACCAGTCCCGCGATTCGCGCGCCACCCTTCAGCGTATGCAGGTCGCGCTGCAATTCGCCAACGCAGGACGCGTCGTCCGGGTCCTCATGCCATTGCGCCAGCACGCCGTCGGCGTGATCGAGAATCTCGCGGGCCTCGTCGATGAACACTTCCAGCAGGTCCGCATCGATCTCGCCGCCATCTGGCAGCCTGAAAGAGGCCTCAGGCGCATGAGCCGGCTTGGCCTTCTCGGCCGCTACCTTCTCGGCGGCAACTTTCTTGGCGGCTGCCCGCTCAGCCGCGGCTTTCTCGGCAGCAGCCTTCTTGGCCGATGCCTTCTCCGCCGCTGCCTTCTCCGCCGCTGCCTGCTCGGCCGCTGCCTTTTCAGCTTCAGCCTTGTCGGCTGCCGCCTGCTCGACCGCAGCCTGTTCGGCGGCTACCCGCTCGGCGGCGACCTGATCGGCCGCTGCCCGCTCCGCTGCGATCTTCTCGGCCGCTGCTTGCTCGGCCGCTGCTTGCTCGGCGACTGCTTGCTCGGCGGCTGCCTGAGCAGCTTCTGCTTGCTCGGCGGCAGCGTGCTCGCCGGCAGCATCTGGATCGAAGGCACTCAGCGCTGCAGCCATCTCGGCCGCAACGTCAGCATGGGATTTGTCGAACGGGGAGTTTCGCGAATGAGTCGCTTCGTGCTCACTCAAGAGCGCTGCCGCATCCATCGATTCCTCGTCGATGGCGTCGTCCTCGGCCTTGTCCGACTCAGACCGATCGCCCTCATGCTGCCGCGGCTCGAACACCACGTGCGCCACCTGGGACTCAGGGTAGTTGTCGCGCATCTCGATGATTTGCGCGGTGAGCGCATCGAGGTTCGGCAGTTGCGGATCGGCGGCGTCAAACTGTCGCATGACCTGGTCGACCACGTCGGCCGACTGGCCAAGCACGCGTACGCCTTGCGCGGAGAGTGGCTGGCCGGAGGCGCGCAAGCGCTTGAACAGGCCTTCCAGCGGAGACAGCAACTGGGTCAGCAGGGGAACATCGACCATCGCAATCGCGCCGTGCAGGGTATGCACGGCACGCAAGAGTTCCTCGCTGACCGGAAGCTCGTCGTCGGTGCGCTGGATGGCGGCACGTATGGTCTGCAGGTACTGCGCCACTTCGCTGCGCAGGATTTCCAGCAGCACCGGATCCACCGGCGGCATCACCGGCAAGCTCACCGTCGGTTCCGCAGCCAGCGATTCGGACGCAGCGGCGGCGACGTCGGCCTCCGTCAATCCGGCCTTTGGCACCTCGTCAGCGTCGACAATTGCGCGCGGAACCCGCCTGGTCACCTTGCGAGTGACCGTTTCGATGGCGCGCGGTGGCTGATCATCGAGGCTGGCCTGACGCCCGGCAGCCAGTTGTTCGGCGGTCTGCATGATCGCGCTGAGCGGAGCGTTCGGCGTGCCTTCGCCCTTGAGCGCGGCCAGCAACTCCGGCAACGCCTCGATGGCGTGGTGCACCAGGTCCTGCACGTTCTGAGTCGGCTCGATGCTGTTGTCGAGCACGCGGTTGAGCATGTCCTCCACTTTCCACGCGAACTCGCCCAGCACCCCGGCACCGACCAGACGGCCGGATCCCTTCAGCGTGTGGAACGAACGGCGGATGTTGACCAGAGCCGGCGTCTGCGTCGGATCGACCAACCAGCTCTTTTCGGCGGCGTTGAGGTTGTCGATTTCCTCCTGCATCTCCTCAAGAAAGATTTCCCGGATGTCGTCGTCAATACCCTCGGCGTTGACATTGAAGCGCGTGTTCGCGGCGAGCGGATCGCCCTCCGGCACCTGCTCGACCACCTCTTCCTCGATCTCGACCCACTCGTCGCCCGAATATGGCGATCCGGCAACTTCGGGTGCGGCCGATCCTGTCTCGGCCAAGCGCAAGCCGGCAATGTCATGCTCCAGTTGACCCGGCGATTGCGCGTCACCGATGAACAGATTGCTGAGGTCCTCACCCGGCAGCATGCTCACCGACTCGGACAGTTCCGGATGCTCGTGGTGCTGGGCGCCGGGTTCGCCAGCGATGCCGACCGGTGCGTCCACCTCAGCGTCGGGTTCGGCGCGCATGCCCGGCACCGGCCAGTACCCAAGTTCAGCCAGACTGTGCTCAGCCACGTCCAGGATGTGGTCCAGGCCGCCGCGATGCTCACGTGCCGCCTCGAGAAAATACTCCAGAGCAGCCAGCGCGTCGGCCAGGTGGTCCATCTGCTCACCGCTGGGCACGCGGTGATCGCGCAGCAATTCGTAATCGATGAATCGACCCACACCCTGCGCCAGTGCAGCCGGGCGCGGCGACGACAGCATGCGCATGGCGCCGGCGACTTCGTCCATCAACTGTGGGGCGCCGCCCAGGCGATCGTGCTCCCAACCGGATTCCACGAATGCCACGATGGCGTCCTTGACGCCGCCTGTATTGCCGATGGCCTCGTGCATCAGCGTCGCGACGACGCCGAGCGCCTCGCTGCGCGGCAGGCCATGCATGGCCTCACCCGACGTTTCGTCTTCGGAACCCAGGCTTTCGATGTGATCGTCCAGCGAGGCTTCGACGTAGAGCAACGCGCCAGCCACGTCGAGCAGCGCCTCCTCGTCGGCCGGGCGCAGGCGATTGGCGATCTCGTCGAGCACGCGACGCTGCTCGGTGACTACCCGGCGCGGCACGGCCAGTGCCAGCATCCCCAGGGTGTCACCCACCCGCTCCAGCACCTCGCCCTGAGCGGCCAGTTGTGCCGGGTCGCCGTCCGGCTGACGCAGGAACAGATCCAACGCTTCCTTGACACGCAGCAGGTCGTCCTTCAGCGCGCGCGATACAGAGTCGAGCAGGGCACGATTGTGCCCGGACATGGAACCGCGTGCATGTTCCAGTTCGCCGGCTTTCGGTAGCAGGCTGTCCAGGCCGTAGGTGGCGGCCAACTGCTCCATGTGCGGACTACGCTGGCGGGCCTGAGCCACCAGGTAGAGCAGCTTGCATGCCACCTCGTCCGCATCGCCCGAGCGCAGGCTGTTTTCGCCGTGTTCGATCAATAAACGAATGTTGCGGTCGACCTTGCCGATCAACTGGCGTACTTCGGCAGTCTGGCCCCTGAGCATGCCCTGCTCCAGGCCTTCCAGCACGCCGGACGCAATCCACCACAATCGACGTCCATGCACATGATGGCAACGTGCGGTGATCGCCAGCAGGGTCTTGCGCATGCCGACCAGTTGATGCGATGCATCCTGCCCACGGAACCATGCCAGCAACTGATGCTGAAAGCGCAAACGCAAGCCAGGCAACTCCGCGCGATGCGACGCAGCATAGGCGTCGCTCATTGCAGCGGGCGCCTGCTCGGGCAGGAACGCGTCCAGATTGGGGTGGAACATCGCCGACTCGGAAAGCGGCTCCTGACCGCGCGTGCCGCGCAAGTCATTCAGCAACGGCAGCAGCACCACCGGCACGTCGCGATGACCGCTGGAGAGTCGCTCCAGGTAGTCGGGCAATTGCATCAGGCCGCGCATCAGTGCGGCATAGGCTTCTTCGCGGTGAGTAACCTGGTCGTCCAGCAGCGCGCCGACCAGAGCCTCCATTTCCGCGGTGACCATCGCCGCACCGTACAACTCGACCATCTTCAGCGTGCCGTGCACCTGATGCAGATGGGCGGCGCAAGTGCGCATGAAATCGCCCTGGTCCGGATTGTCGACGTAGGACTCCTGTGCCTCGCGCGCGATCGACAGGGTATCGTCGAGTTCCGGCTTGACCCACTGCAGTGTGGTGAAATCGATGTGGTCTTGAAGTCTCATGCGCCTCTCTCAGCGGTTGCGCCATGCAGGCATGGCGAAACCAGCGAGACTGCCCCCTGTTTTGTGCGTGTATTCATCCGGCTGGTGCCTGCTCCGACCGATATCATCCCGGCAGCTTGAAGTGAGCCACCGATCGCCGCAGGTCGCTCGCCAACTGCGCCAGCGTGCCGATCGAGTCGGCCGTCTGGCTCGCGCCGTGCGAGGTCTGCGAAGTAATTTCCTGGATCGCATTCATCGAGACTGAAATATCGGTTGCCGCAGCGGACTGTTCGCGCGCCGCCGTGGAGATGTTCTGAATCAGTGCGGACAAATCGTGCGAAACGCGCTCGATGTCGCCCAGTGCGCTGCCCGCATCCTCGGCCAGGCGGGCACCGGCGACCACTTCGGCCGTCGTCTGCTCCATCGAGTTCACCGCTTCGTTGGTATCGGACTGAATCGCCTGCACCAGGGTCTCGATACGCTTGGTCGCGCTCGTGGAGCGTTCGGCCAATCGTTGCACTTCATCGGCCACCACCGCGAAACCACGACCCGCCTCGCCGGCCGAAGCCGCCTGGATCGCGGCGTTCAAGGCCAGGATGTTGGTCTGCTCGGCGATGTCGTTGATCAGTTCCACGATCGAGCCGATCTCCTGCGAAGATTCGCCCAGACGCTTGATGCGCTTGGAAGTCTCCTGGATCTGGTCACGGATCGAGTCCATGCCGGAGATCGTTTCGCGCACCACTTCGGCGCCACGCGAGGCAATTTTCACCGAGCGTTCGGCCACGTCCGCCGATTCGGCGGAATCTTTCGATACCACGTCCATCGAGCTCACGATCTGGTTGATCGCGGAAGTCGCGGAGCTGATCTGCTGCGCCTGCTGCTCGGCCGCGTCGGCGAGGTGTCGCGCCGTCGTCTGAGTTTCCTGCGCCGACGAGGAGACCTGCTCGGAGGTCTCGTTGATCGTGGTCACCAGCGTACGCAGCTCGTCGATGGCGTAGTTCACCGAGTCCGCGATCGCGCCGGTTATGTCTTCCGACACCGTGGTCTTCACGGTCAGGTCGCCTTCGGCCAGCGAGCCCATCTCGTCCAGCAGGCGCATGATTGCCTCCTGGTTGCGCTGGTTCAGCTCGGTGCTCTGGGCGAACCGCTTGCGCTGATCGGCGACCAGGGCGATAACCAGAAGCAACGCGAAGGCGACCGCGGCGACCGCACCGAACAAGCCCCACCAGACGTTCGGGAACAAGCGGCGCAGGGGCAGCTTGCCAATCTGGTCGGACAAGTTGTTCGCGCGCAACAACACCGTCTGCGAGTCCAGTGATGCCTGGTTGCCCGCGCTCTTCACGTCGGCGATATTTCCGGCGGCGGCAACCAGCTTGGCGACCGGATCGGCCAGCTTGTCCCAGTCCGTCTGCATGTCGGTCAGGATCTTGCGGGCATTGGGGTCACTGATGGGGCGCACACCGCTGTCACGGTTACCGTCGGTCAGGCCCTTCAGCACGCTGCCGTAAAGCTGCGCGTCGCGTGACAGGCCGTCGGCCGCAGACTGGGCGTTGTCACCCCCCTGCAGGACCTCCTGCACGCGGCGAATGATGCGGTCAGCCGACAGCATCTGGCGCGAGGTGCCGAGCATCTGCTCGGAACTGCCGTTGCGTTGCTGCAGGATGTTGACGACCTGTTCCATGCTGGAATTGAGCAGAGGAATCTGCTGCGACAGCGTGGCCGCTCGCTGGCCAGAATCGAGCACGGCTGCCTTGTTCGACAGGATCTTGCCGATGTCCGAATCGAGCTTCTTCCACGATGCATCGAGTGCGCTGACCGCGCGTCCTGCCGGCGTGGTGTTGTTGTCCGCGTAGGGCTGCATGCCGCTGGCAGAGTCGCCCTTGTTCAGCCGTTTCACGGCCGAGTCGATGGCGTTGCGGGTGGCTTCGAGTTCGTTGAAGGAGTCCGTGTTGCCGTCGGCGGATTCCAGCGCGAATTTCGCCGTCTGCTGGGACAGCACCTGGATTTGCGTGGTCAACGCGATCGCTTGACGATCCTCACCGTTCTTCTGGTTGAGCAGGAAGAAGTCAAGTGCCGCGAAACCAATCGCGATCAGCAGCAGGACAATAAGTGCGGTATATCCGCGTTCCCGGCTGACGCCCCCTGTAGTGCTCATGTTCACCTCATCGGTCTAACTGATTTGTGCCGCTGATACATTGCCGGTGTTACATCGCCCCAGGCGCATGCCGGCCAAGACCTGTGTTCACACCTGCCGCGCCTGAAACCGGTCCGACCCTTCCACGAGCCGGAGTCATCCCGCCATCATGCTGCGGCCTGACGAAAATCCGGCGCGCGCACCAGGCGGTTCATGCTGAAAATGGCCATCTGCTGTTCGCCCACCCGACTATCCACGAATCTAACCAACCGGGGGTCGTCCTCCCCCTGCGCGCGTTCGCGCTGCTCCGCATCCACGGTGCGCTGACCGAACACCTCATCGACGAGCAGCGCCACACTGCCGGCATCCTGGCGCACCACCAGCAAGCGGCTGCGATCGGAGTTCTGCGCGCGCTCACCGAACAGGAAGCGGGCGATATCGACCACCGGCACCAGGTTGCCGCGCACGTTGGCCACGCCCAGCAGCCAGCCCTGGGTGCCAGGCACCGGCGTGACTGGCGGCACGGCCAGCAACTCACTGATCTCGTCGATGCCGCTGACCAGCACCCGCGAACCGACGCGGAACGCGATGCCGCGCCACAACCCCGGCGCCTCGAACTTGTCCTGCGTGTCGGAGGCGTGAGCCAGCGACAGCCGCTCGTAGCGGGCAAGGATCTCGAACGGGGTGCGGTTGACTGAGTCGTTCATGTTCCGCTCGACAGCAAATCGTTGATGCAGGTCAGCAGTTCCTTCTCGTTCACCGGCTTGGTGATGAACGCGCGGGCACCCTGGCGCATGCCCCATACGCGATCGGTTTCCATTGACTTGGTGGTGATCATCACCACCGGTACGTGCTGGGTCTTCGGATCGCGGGTAAGCGTGCGCGTGGCCTGGAAGCCATTCATCCCCGGCATGATCACGTCCATGATGATCAGGTCCGGCGGGTCGGCGCGCACCTGCTCGATGCCTTCCTCGGCCGCGCTGACGGCAGCGACATGGTGCCCGGCGCGCTCGAGCAGCGTAGTGAACACACGCACGTCGGTGGGCGAATCGTCGATGATGAGAATGTTGGCCACAGCTTCCCCTTGTGAATCTGCGGTCAGTGGCTTGCCGCGGTGCTGACGTGACGGTGGATCGCGCCGAGCAACTCGTCGCGCGTGAATGGCTTGGTCAGGTACTGCTCGGCGCCCACGATGCGGCCACGCGCCTTGTCGAACAAGCCATCCTTGGAGCTGAGCATGATCACCGGTGTAGACCGGAATTCCGGGTTGTTCTTGATCAACGCACAGGTCTGATAGCCGTCGAGACGAGGCATCATGATGTCGACGAAGATGATCGCCGGCTTCTGGTCGGAGATCTTGGCCAGCGCCTCGAAACCGTCCACGGCAGTCAACACCTCACAGCCCTCTTTCTTCAGCAGGGTCTCGGCGGTACGGCGAATGGTCTTGGAGTCGTCGATTACCATGACCTTGAGACCAGCCAAATCAGTTGCACTTGCGTTCAAATTCACTTACTCCCCCTGCGGCCTGCCACGAACTCAGAACAAGCAACATGGCATGCAACGGTTATGCCTAATGGTACACATGTGGAAATTCCGTTGACCGATCCGCCGGAAAACCGCGTCGTGACTGCATTTCCGAACCTTTGCTGTTTACTGCCTGCCCGGCGAAACTGTCAAGCGATAATCATCCGCCCTGCCCATGGGTCGCACAAATTGATCCAGATGGGCACCATCCGATCAACCACGACACGTTCCAGACCCCCACTCGCCACCGACAGGCGACTGCGCCAACGATGCGCCGTTAGTATAGCCACCTGTCAGGCGCCGCCTGCAGGCGCCAACGCACAAATCCGGCAACCCACGGAGAATCCGCGATGACCCTTTCGGTCGCCGTGCTGATGGATCCCATCGGCGCAATCAAAGTGGCAAAGGACACCAGTCTGGCCATGTTGCTCGAAGCCGGGCGACGGGGCCACGCGCTGCACTATTTCGAACAGGGCGACCTGGCGCTGCGCGATGGCGTGCCGTGGGCGCGGCTCGCCACGCTCGCCGTGCGTGACGATCCACGTAGCTGGTACACCCTGGGCGAGCCGCAGTGGCGAGACCTGCGCGAGCTCGACGTGGTGCTGATGCGCAAGGATCCGCCGGTCGACGCGCAGTTCATCTACGACACCATGGTGCTGGAGGTGGCCCAGCGCGCCGGCGTGATGGTGGTCAATAACCCCCAGGCGCTGCGTGACTGCAATGAAAAGCTGTTTGCGCTGGCATTTCCGCAGTGCATCGCACCCACCCTGGTCGCACGCGAACCGTCCGAGTTGCGGCGGTTCGCCGCCGAACACGGCGAAGTCGTGCTGAAACCGCTGGATGGCATGGGCGGCCGCGGCATCTTCCGTGTCCGCCACGGCGACAGCAACCTCAACTCGATGCTGGAAACCCTGCTCGGTGGCGACAGCCATGGCAATGACCGGCAAATGGTGCTTGCCCAGAAATTCATCCCGGAGATCAGTGCCGGTGACAAGCGCATCCTCGTGGTCGAGGGCGAACCGGTACCTTACGCACTTGCTCGAATCCCGCAAGGCGACGAGTTCCGCGGCAACCTGGCCGCCGGCGGCCGCGGCGAGGGCGTGCCTCTGTCCGGGCGTGATCGCTGGATCGCGGCCCAGGTGGCCCCGGAACTGCGCCGACGCGGACTGCTGTTCGTCGGCCTGGACGTGATTGGCGACTACCTGACCGAGATCAACGTCACATCTCCGACCTGCGTGCGCGAGCTGGACAGCCAGTTCGGGCTTAACATTGCCGGCCAGCTGTTCGACGTCATCGAACGGCACGCCAGTGGAAACCGTCCTGCGTGAGTGCAACTGATACCGTCAACACGCGTCCCGACCCGATCGGCGCCACCTTGCTGTTCTCGCTGCTCCTGCACGGCGTGCTGCTGCTCGGCATCACCTTCCATTTCGCCAAGCCGACGCCCAACCTGCCGACGCTGGACGTGGCGCTGGTCAACGTCGCCAACCAGGAAACGCCGGACAAAGCCGACTTCCTGGCCCAGGCCAACAACCGTGGCGGTGGCCAGGGTGATCACGCGGTGCGTCCGTCGCAGGTGTTTTCCGGCGCGCTGCCGCGCCCGGACCCCGGCATCGCCGCGCAGCCGGTGGCGGACACCACACCCCCTGCACAAGCACCCACCCCGGAACGCTTGATCACCACCAGCAGCCGCAGTGATTTCAGTGTCAGCCACGATACCGCGCAGACCGAGGTTCGACCGGACCAGGCCAAGCCCACGGCCGCCGAACTGCAGCGGCAACAGACCATGGCCCAGCTGGCCGCCGAGTTGCGCCACAAGAAGATTGAACTGGCCAAGCGACCGAACCCCAAGTTCCTGACCGCGAGCACGCGCGAATATGCCTATGCCGCCTACATGCGCGGCTGGTCCGACCGGGTCGAGCGGGTCGGTAACCTGAACTATCCGGAGGAGGCACGTCAGCGGGGCCTGCATGGCGATGTGCTGCTTACCGTGGTGCTGAATCTCGATGGCAGCATCAAGAGCATCGAGGTGATCCAGAGTTCCGGCCACCAGCTGCTGGACGATGCCGCCGAGCGCATCGTGCGCCTGGCCGCGCCGTTTCCACCGGCGCCGCCCAGCAACGATCACTACGATGAGCTCAACATCACGCGCACCTGGCAGTTCCAGCCCGACAACGTGCTGCAGACGCACTGACCCCGCGCCCGGGCGCAGCTGCGACTACAATGGACGCATGGCTGCCATGCAACCCTCGACGCTCACCGGACATTTCCTGATCGCCATGCCCGGCCTGGCCGACCCGCCGTTTTCGCGCGGCGTGGCCTTGCTGTGCCAGCACGACGAGGATGGTGCCGTGGGCCTGTTGGTGAACCAGCTGTCCGAATACCGCTTCGGCGACGTACTGGCGCAGATGAAGCTGGAGTGTCTTGACGATGAACTGGTCGACGCGCCGGTATTGATCGGTGGTCCGGTGCAGCAGGAGCGCGGCTTCGTGCTGCATCGCGAGGCAGGCGAGTGGGAATCAAGCTATCGCATCAACGGGGAATGGTCGGTGACCACCTCGCGCGACATCCTGGTGGCCATGGCAGCGGGCGAAGGCCCGCGTCAGGCGATCATGGTGCTTGGTTACGTCGGCTGGGAAGCCGGCCAGTTGGAACAGGAGCTGATGGCCAACGCCTGGCTGACCACCGAGGCGTGCAGTCGGGTGGTCTTCGATACTCCGCTGGAAGAACGCTGGAGTGCCGCCGCCGGCCTGGTCGGGGTCGATCCTCGCCAGTTGTCCGGCTACGCGGGTCACGCATGAGCTGTGTGCTCGGCTTCGATGTCGGCAGCCGCCTGACCGGCGTCGCCATCGGCAACCGCTTCACCGCCACCGCCCGCGCCCTGACCACCATCCCGATTCATGACGACGCGCCTGACTGGACCCAACTCGATGCCCTGCACCGGGAATGGCAGCCCGACTCGCTCGTGGTTGGGCTGCCGCTGACTCTCGACGGTACCGAACAGGCCGCCAGCCGACGCGCTCGCGCGTTTGCGGCCCAGTTGCAGCAGCGCTACAGGCTGCCTGTGGAGTTTGTCGACGAGCGCCACAGTTCGCAGGAAGCCGCGCAACGCTTCGCCGCCGGCCGTGCGGCCGGGCTCAAACGTCGCCGCGACGCGGCCGACATCGACGCCGAAGCCGCCGCCGTCATCCTCGAACGGTGGTTGGTCGAGCGCGCGGTCTGCCCGCACACAACCAATCCGCCCTGAAAGCCTCTCCAGCGAATTCCTGCCATGAGTCCTCGCCTGCGTCACCTCACGACCCTGGAAAGCCTGCCGCGCGAAACGATCGTGCGTCTGCTCGACCGCGCCGAGGCGCTGCGCGACGCCTGCGCCCACGGCACGCGCAAGCTCGACGTGCTGGCCGGGCGCACGGTGCTGAACCTGTTCTTCGAGCCATCCACGCGCACCCGTACCTCATTCGAGCTGGCGGCGAGGCGGCTCGGTGCAGACGTGGTCAATTTCGACATCGGCCTGTCCTCGACCAGCAAGGGCGAGGAATTGTTCGACACCTTGCATACGCTTGAAGCAATGCATCTGGACGCGATCATCGTGCGGCACAAACGGGCTGGCACGCCGGATGAGCTGGTCCGCCACGCGATGAGCGGCGTGTCGGTGATCAACGCCGGGGATGGCAACCACGCCCATCCCACCCAGGGCCTGCTGGACGCGCTGACGATCCGTCAGCACCGGCCCGACTTCGAGAACCTCAGGATCGTGATCTGCGGCGACATCAAGCATTCCCGCGTGGCCCGTTCCGACATCCACGCGTTCGCGGCGATGGGAGTGAAGGAGCTTCGGCTGTGCGCGCCCGCCGAGCTCATGCCCGAAGCAGGCGAAGTACCCGAAGGGCAGCGCTACGACGATTTTGACGAGGCCATCGAAGGCGCCGACGCGGTGTTGATGCTGCGCCTGCAGAAGGAGCGCATGGCCGCGATCGAGCTGCCGGACGAAGCCGCGTATTTCGCCCGCTACGGGCTGGACCGGGGCCGCCTGGCACGCGCGGCCCCGGGTTGCCTGGTAATGCATCCCGGGCCGATCAACCGTGGTATCGAGATTGCCTCGGACGTGGCCGATGGCGCCCAGTCGCGCATCCTCGAACAGGTCGGCAACGGCGTTTTCGTGCGCATGGCCGTGCTGAACGAAGTCCTGGCTCGCTGAAACCACCGCAAGCGATCCCACTGCGCGCCGAATGCGGCCACGCGATAGCCTCGGCATGGCCCCGTTCAAGCGGGCATAATGACCGGCGAAGCACTCACCACACCGGGGATCATCATGCGATCGACTACGCGCTATCTCGCGATGGGCCTGGCCAGCGTCATGCTGGCGGCCTGTTCGCACAAGGACAAGGATGCACCGCTGGCCTTCGTGCCGGCCGACACACCCTACGTCGTGGCCAACCTGGACGTGCTGGACGACAGCACCCGCAAGGCGCTGCTCGCGCAGGCCGATGCGCAGTTGCCGTCCCAACTGGCCCAGATCGACGCCGCGGCCGACCGCCTGGCGGAAAAGGACCCCGACGGTGCACGCCTGCTGCGTGCGCTGCGCGCGGAATTCAACGGCAAGACGGTGGAAGGTTTCGCCAAGTCCGCCGGACTGGATCTGAAGGGTTACTCCGCGTTCTACGGCTTGGGCCTGGCCCCTGTGATGCGTTTCCAGCTGAGCGATCCGGCCGCGTTTGAAGCCTTCATCGGCCGGCTCGAAACCGCCTACGGAAAAAAGCTTGAAGTTGCCACCGAAGGCAAGCAGAACTATCGCCGGTACGTCGCTGCCGAATCGGGCACCGAGCTGATCCTGGCCACGGTCGACAAGCAGGCCGTCGCGGCACTGCTACCGGCAAACCCGCCACAGGCCATGCTGCGTGAAGCACTCGGCCTGGACCGTCCCCAGAAAAGCATGCAGGACGATGGTCACCTGGCCGACCTGGCCAAGACCAAGGGGTACAAGAAGTGGCTGGTGGGCGAACTGGATCTGACACGCGCGCTACCGTTGGCGCTCGGCGGCAAGGATGCACTGGCGGAAGCTGTCCGCAAGGCGCACGCCGAAGCCGAATCGGCCAGGACCGGCGAGCCAGTCGCCAACCAGTTGCAGACCTCGCCGGCGTGCAGCGTCGAGGCTGCCCGCATCGCGGCGCGGGTGCCGACCATCAGCTTCGGTTACACCACGCTTGACACCAAGCACCAGGACGGCCGCGTCGACATCGCGCTGGCAGACGACATCAACAAGACATTCGCCGGGCTCAAGGTCGACCTTCCCGGGCTCGGCATCGCGGGCACCGCACCGTTCGACCTGAGCCTGGCGCTGCCGGTTTCCGCGCTGCGCACCTTCTGGCTGGCCCAGGCCGAGGCCGTGGCCGCCAAGCCGTTCACCTGTCCGGCACTGAGCGACCTGAACGAAGGCTTTGCCAAGCTGGGGCCGGCCATGCAGAAGGCCGCCATTCCGCCGTTCGGCGACCTGCTGGGCGTCCGCATCGCACTGGATTCGCTGACGTCAAACCCCAGCTCCAGTCTGCCGACTTTCAGTGGCCGACTGGTGCTGGCCACCAGCAACCCCTCCGGCCTGCTTGCCATGGGCCAGATGATGGTACCTGCGCTGGCACAGCTGAAGCCTGCCAATGACGGCAAGCCAGTTGCCTTGCCGCAGCAGATGGCCGGCATGCTGGGCCAGCCGGCCTGGGTGGCGATGGGCGACAAGGCAATCGCCCTGGGTGTGGGCGCCGGTGAGGAAGCCAAGCTTGCCGATACGCTGAAGCAACCTGGCGGCGACGCCGGTCAGATGACCCGGATGCATTTGAGTGGCGCGATGTACTTGTCCTGGGTGCAGTTGATGCAGGACAAGCTCGCTACCATCACCGCCGCCGCGAATGCGATGGGCAAGGGCGATGACTCGTCGAAAGACAAAGTCGACGATGCAACGGCAGGCTCCACGGCCCAGTTCGCGGCCATGAAGCTGCAGGCTGAACGCGTCGACAGCATCGATGTGGAAATGCACGTGGACAGCAAGGGCATGGTGCTCACCAATCAAACCGTGCTGAAGTAACCATTCGACCGCGCAGGAAGCCACGCATGGAACCGGGGCGCGCAAGCGCCCTGGTTTTTCATGTGCAGCGCCCGCCGGTCGGAACACATTGCCAACCTTGCGCCCACGCTGTCTTCGCAAAGCCTGCCGCCGGCTGAATCCCATGGTGATCGCGCACGCGGGGTTCACGTCGCACCTGTTGACATGATTCCACGGACACCGCACACACCAGTGTCCGACTGTCCCGCGTCAGTCCATTCGCATCCAAGGAGATTGCCATGAACCACAAGTCCATGATCCGCCACAGCGTGATTGCCGCCAGCATGATGCTCGCCTTGGCCGCTGTACCGTTCAGCCAGGCGATGGCTTCACAGGGCAACGACCAGATGCAGAAATCGTCTGACAACCAGACGGTACCGGACAAGGCTGCCGATGGCTGGATCACCACCAAGGTGAAGACTGAACTGGGTACGACCAAGGGCGTGCATGCCACCGGTATTTCGGTCGAAACCAATGACGGCGTGGTGACCCTGACTGGCACGGTCGGCAGCTCGCACGAGAAGACACGCGCGGAGCGCGTGGCCAGGAAAGTGAAAGGCGTGAAGAGCGTCAATGCGGCCGGCCTCACTGTCAGCAAGATGCATGCGGACAAAAATTAAGCCGGACGACAGCATGGGACACTGAACCCACCCTGGTGCCAGCAGCGCATGAAGCCATAGGAAAAGGAGCCTCACGGCTCCTTTTCCCTGTGTGGCTGAAACTGCGTCAGCGGTTCAGCAGGTTGCTGCCGCCAAAGTTCTTGTTGTCGGTGGATTCTTCCAGCTCCACCCCGTCCAGGCCCTGTGACAACGTGTGCGCATCACCGCCCTGGGCCAGTTTGATGCGCAGGCGCACCTCGTTGGAGCTGTCCGCGTAGCGCAAGGCATCCTCGTAGCTGATCTCGCCGGCGTGGTACAGCTCCACCAGCGCCTGGTCGAAGGTCTTCATGCCAAGCAAGGTGGACTCCTTCATCAGTTCCTTCAGCTTGTGGATCTCGCCCTGGCGGATGTAGTCCTGCGCCAGCGGGGTGCCCAGCAACACCTCCACCGCGACCCGGCGGGCCTTGCCGTCGGGGGTGGGGATCAGCATCTGCGCCACGATCCCCTTCAGGTTCAACGACAGATCCATCAACAACTGCTCGCGGCGATCCTCCGGGAAGAAGTGCAGGATGCGATCCATCGCCTGGTTCGCATTGTTCGCATGCAGCGTGCACAACACCAGGTGGCCTGTTTCGGCGAACGCGATGGCGTGATCCATGCCTTCACGGGTGCGGACTTCGCCGATCATGATCACATCCGGCGCCTGGCGCAGGGTGTTCTTCAGCGCGTTTTCCCAACTGTCGGTGTCGATGCCGACTTCACGCTGGGTGATGATGCAGCCCTCGTGCTTGTGCACGTACTCGATCGGGTCCTCGATCGTGATGATGTGGCCGGTCGAGTTGTGGTTGCGGTAACCGATCATCGCGGCGAGCGACGTCGATTTGCCCGAGCCGGTGGCGCCCACGAAGATGATGATGCCGCGCTTGGTCATCGCCAGCTGCTTGATCACCGGCGGCAGGTTCAGCTCCTCGGTGGTGGGGATCTTCGATTCGATGCGGCGCAGCACCATGCCGACGCAGTTGCGCTGGTAGAAGCATGAAATGCGGAAGCGGCCGACACCTTGCGCCGAAATCGCGAACTGGCACTCGTGGGTCTTCTCGAACTCTTCGCGCTGGGCCGGCGTCATCACGTTCAGCACCATGTCTCGCGACTGCTGCACGCTGAGCGGGCTCTGCGTGATCGGTACGATACGGCCCTGCACCTTCATCGACGGCGCCACGCCGGCCGTGATGAAAAGATCCGACGCCTTCTTGTGCACCATCAGTTTCAGGAACGAGGTGAAATCAAATTCACTCATGGCGGGTACCTCAGGGATTCGGGAGTCGGAATGCGGGATTCGTCAAAACCAGCGCCACGGCGCCGTGCGAATCGGACTTGTGGAAATCGGCAATGAAGACCGGAACCGGAATCGGTGCCAGGACTTTGGCGGAAGCCAGTCCCGCATCCCGACTCCCGAATCCCGGCCTCACCGGAAGCTCTCCTTGTTCTTGGCATAACTCGAAGCCTGCTGGCGCGTGACCACGCCGCGCTTGACCAGGTCCTGCAGACACTGGTCCAGGGTCTGCATGCCGAACTGCTGGCCAGTCTGGATCGACGAGTACATCTGCGCCACCTTGTCCTCGCGGATCAGGTTGCGGATGGCGGGGATGCCGACCATGATTTCGTGCGCCGCGATACGACCGCCCCCGACTTTCTTCAGCAGCGACTGCGAAACGACTGCACGCAGGCTTTCGGAAAGCATCGAGCGCACCATCGGCTTCTCGCCGGCGGGGAACACGTCGATGATGCGGTCGATCGTCTTGGCGGCCGAGCTGGTATGCACGGTAGCGAACACCAGGTGCCCGGTTTCCGCGGCGGTCAGCGCCAACCGGATCGTCTCCAGATCGCGCAACTCGCCGACCAAGATGAAATCCGGATCCTCGCGCAGCGCCGAGCGCAAGGCTTCGTTGAAGCCGTGCGTGTCGCGATGGACCTCGCGCTGGTTGACCAGACACTTTTGCGAGGTATGCACGAACTCGATCGGGTCCTCGATCGTCAGCATGTGACCGTATTCGTTCTTGTTGATGTGATCGACCATCGCCGCCAGGGTCGTCGACTTGCCCGAGCCGGTCGGGCCGGTGACCAGGATCAAGCCCTGCGGCTGCTCGATCAGCTCCTTGAAGATGCGCGGGCAGCCCAGGTCCTCCAGCGTCAGCACTTCGGACGGAATGGTGCGGAACACCGCGCCGGCACCTCGATTCTGGGTGAATGCGTTGACGCGGAAGCGCGCCAACCCGGGAATCTCGAACGAGAAATCGGTCTCGAAGAACTCTTCGTAGTCGCGCCGCTGCTTGTCCGACATGATGTCGTAGATCAGCGAATGCACCTGTTTGTGCTCGAGCGCCGGGATGTTGATGCGGCGGACATCGCCGTCAACGCGGATCATCGGCGGCAGCCCGGCGGACAGATGCAAGTCCGAGGCCTTGTTCTTCACCGAGAAGGCAAGCAGTTCGGCAATGTCCATGAATGTGGTTCCCCTCAACCGATCGTCTGTATGGCATGAATTCTGGCGCCACATCCGGGAATCACGTCTGGCGGGCGGCATCCGGTGCGCGATTGACGCACCATTGCCGATACCGACAAACCACTCGAGCCCCCTGCAGCCGGGTCGATACTACTCGGGCAAGTAGCTGTGCGGCCAGTCTTTCCCGCTCTTCATGCCGAAACTTTCCCTCCAGTTTGTGCGCTCGGTCGAAAATCGTGTCATCAGCGTCCCCCGCCAACCACCGGACACCACGGACGGATCCCGCAGGCTTGGGGGTTTGCCTGCGCCGCGGAGCCGGCTCCGGTAAGGTAGACAGCTGGTACCAGCCCAAGGAGTCCTGCATGACACGAGTAGCCTTCATCGGCGGCGGCAACATGGCGCGCAGCCTGATCGGCGGTCTGCTGAAAACGGGCCTTGCGCCGGCCTCGATCAGCGTTGCCGAGCCCAGGGCCGAAGGCCGCCAGGCGCTCGGCCGCGACTTCGGCGTGGCCTGCTACGCGGACAACAAGCTGGCTGCGGCCGAAGCCGAGGTCATCGTGCTGGCAGTCAAACCGCAGGTGATGCCGGCCATCCACGGCGAACTGAAGGACACCCTGCAACGCAACCGGCCGCTGCTGATCTCGATTGCCGCGGGGGTTCGGCTGGACCAACTGGAACGCTGGTTCGGCAGCAGCTTGCCGATCGTGCGTTGCATGCCGAATACGCCGGCTTTGATCGGCAGTGGCGCCACCGGTTTGTGCGCGAACGGCCGGGTCAGCCCGTCGCAGAAGGCACAGGCTCAGCACATCCTCGACGCTGCCGGCCTCACCCGCTGGATTGACGACGAGGCCCTGATGGACACCGTCACGGCGATCTCGGGCTCGGCACCGGCGTACTTTTTCGCCATGGTCGAGGCGCTCGAAGAGGCGGGCGTAGCCCAAGGTTTGCCGCGCGACACTGCGCGCGCACTGGCGGCGCAGACCTGTTTCGGCGCCGGCCGGATGCTGGCCGACAGCGGCGCCGATCCTGCGGAACTGCGCCGGCAAGTCACCTCGCCCAACGGCACCACCCAGGCGGCGCTGGAGAGCTTCACCGCCGATGGTCTGCCGCGGATCGTGGCTCGCGCCGTCGCCGCGGCCACCCGACGCGGAGGTGAACTTGCCGCCGAGCTGGACAAGCTGCCGTGAGTTACATGCTGAACGCAGTCGCCATGCTGCTCGGGCTGGCTTTCGACGCCGTGGTGGTGCTGTTGTTGCTGCGCGTGCTGGCGGAAGCCTGTCGCGCAGACTTCAACAATCCGCTCAGCCAGTTCATCTACCGCACGACCAATCCGGTCCTGTCGCCGATCCGGCGTGTCCTGCCGAACTGGCGCCGGATCAACCTGGCCGGACTGTTGCTGGCGTGGCTGGCGCTGCTGCTCAAGCGGCTGCTGCTGTTCGCCCTGGTCGGGATCATGCCGAACCTTGCGGGTCTGCTGGTGTTGTCGCTGGCCGACCTGATCGACTTCATCCTGCTGTTCTACATCGTGGTCGTCTTCGGCTGGTCACTGCTCAGCATGTTTGCGGTGGATCGCCGCCAGCCGCTGTTGCGACTGGCCGGCAGCATCGTCGCCCCACTGCTCAGGCCGCTGGACGGCAAGCTGGTGTTCGGGCAGATCGATTTCGCGCCCATGGCGGTGATTCTCGTGTTGTTCCTGGCCCGTATCCTGATTGCCGCGCCGCTGCTGGACCTGGGCGCCAAGCTGACACTGGGAACCTGAAGTTGCTGTAGCCGCCGTTGCCCCGCGGGCACACCGTACCGCCGTTCTTTGGCCGCGCCGCGCCGGCCCCGTACAATCAGCGCCTTACTCCACGACACATTGCGCCCTCGCGGGCGCCAGCGAGCGCCTCCCCGATGGAAAAGAGTTTCGAACCGGCCCAGATCGAGTCCAGGTGGTATGCGCACTGGGAAGCCAGCGGCGCATTCAAGCCGCCGGGCCACGGCGAGCCGTACTGCATCCTGCTGCCGCCGCCGAACGTCACCGGCACGCTGCACATGGGCCATGCCTTCCAGCAGACGGTGATGGACATGCTGGTGCGCTATCAGCGCATGCGCGGCATGAACACCCTGTGGCAGGTCGGCACCGACCACGCCGGCATCGCCACTCAGAAAATCGTGGAGAACCAGCTTGCCATCGAGGAGAAGACGCGGCACGACCTGGGCCGAGATGCATTCATCGAGCGCGTATGGAAGTGGAAGGAGGAGTCCGGCTCCACCATCACCAACCAGATGCGCCGCATCGGGACTGCGGCGGACTGGACGCGCGAGCGCTTCACCATGGACGAGGGTCTCTCCGCCGCGGTGCGCAAGGTGTTCATCGAGTGGTATCGCGCGGGATTGATCTACCGCGGCAACCGGCTGGTGAACTGGGACCCGGTGCTGGGCACCGCGGTATCCGACCTGGAAGTGAACAATGTCGAGCGCGACGGCCACATGTGGTCGATCCGCTACCCCACGACCGACGGCAAGGACAGTCTGGTGGTCGCGACCACGCGTCCGGAAACCATGCTCGGCGACGTCGCCGTGGCGGTGCATCCGGAGGACGAGCGCTACGCGCACCTGGTGGGCAAAACCCTGACCTTGCCACTGTCAGGCCGGCAGATCCCGGTGCTTGCCGACGACTACGTCGACAGGGAGTTCGGCACCGGCTGCGTGAAAATCACTCCGGCGCATGACTTCAACGATTACGCGATCGGCATGCGGCACAAGCTGCCGCTGATCACGATTTTCACGCTGGACGCCAAGGTCAACGGCGAAGCGCCCGAGAAATATCGTGGCCTGGACCGCTATGACGCGCGCAAGGCGGTACTGGCAGATCTCGACACCGCCGGTCTGCTGGTCGAAACCAGGGCGCACAAACTGCAGGTGCCGGTCAGCCAGCGCTCGGACGCCGTGATCGAGCCCATGCTGACCGACCAGTGGTTCGTCGATCTCACTTCCGCAACTCAGTCCGACGGCCGCCCCGGCGGGCGCAAGGCGATCACCGAGCCGGCACTGCAGGCAGTGCGCTCTGGCGAAATCAAGTTCGTGCCGGAGAACTGGACCACGACGTACACGCAGTGGCTGGACAACATCCAGGACTGGTGCATCAGCCGGCAGCTGTGGTGGGGTCATCGCATCCCGGCGTGGTACGACGAGGCCGGCAACATCTTCGTGGGTGAAAACGAGGTAGACGCACGTGCCCACGCCACCACCGAACCGGTCGGGGCGCTGCGTCAGGACGAGGATGTGCTGGACACCTGGTTCAGCTCGGCGCTATGGCCGTTCTCCACCCTGGGCTGGCCGGGGAATGGCCCGGTCAAGAACGAACGAGGCGAGATCGTGGCGAACTGGGAAGAGGACAAGATCTTCCTGCCCAGCGCGGTGCTGGTCACCGGTTTCGACATCATCTTCTTCTGGGTCGCGCGGATGGTGATGGCGACCAAGTATTTTATCGGCAAGAGCCCGTTCCGTGAGATCTACATCAATGCCATCGTGCGTGATGCGGAAGGGCAAAAAATGTCCAAGTCCAAGGGCAACACGCTGGATCCGCTGGATCTGATAGATGGCATCGAGCTCGAGCCACTGGTGCAGAAATCCACCATGTCCCTGTTGATCCCGCAGGTGCGCGCCAAGGTCGAGAAGCGTATCCGCAAGGACTATCCGGACGGCATCCCCGCGATCGGCACCGACGCGCTGCGCTTCACCTTCGCCGCACTGGCGAGCTACAGCCGCACGATCAACTTCGACATCAAGCGCGCCGAGGGCTACAAGGCGTTCTGCAACAAGTTGTGGAACGCGGCGCGCTTCGTGCTGATGAATCTGCCCGAAGGCGAGATCGTGGCACCTGCCGGCGCGCCGGTGACCGAAGCCGAGCGCTGGATCCTGACGAAACTGATGTTGACCATCGCCCAGGTAGAGCAAAGGTTCACCACCTATCGTTTCGATCACCTGGCGCAGGCACTCTACGAGTTCGTGTGGAACGAGTACTGCGATTGGTTCCTGGAACTGGCCAAGCCTGCGTTAAGCGGCGACGATGCGACGGCAGCCGCGTCGACCAGACACACACTGCTGGTGGTTCTTGAAACGGTCCTGCGCGCACTGCACCCCATCATCCCGTTCATTACCGAGGAAATCTGGCAATCGGTAGCGCCCAAGCTCGGTTTGACCGAAGGAAGCCTGATGCAAAGGCCATGGCCACACGCCTGCGAAATCAGTGAGGACAACGCGGCGACCAACGAGATCGAATGGTTCAAGAGCGTCCTTTCCGGCCTTCGCAAGATCCGCGCGGAAATGAATATTTCCCCGGGCAAGATAATCCCGGTTCTGTTCGCCGATGGCGAAGTCAGCGATCGCTCCCGCGTCGCGAAGTTTGCGATGCAAATCAGCTTCCTCGCCCGCACGGAGGCGCCCCAGTGGATCGGAAGCGGGGCCAATGAACCAGCCGCCGCCGCGGCTGTGGTCGGCACGCTGCGCGTGATGATTCCATTGGCTGGCCTGATTGACCTCGAGGCGGAAAAGACGCGCCTGACCAAGGAGATCGTGCGCATCGAAGGGGAGATCAAGAAGTGCGAAGGCAAGCTGGGCAATGCCAATTTCGTGGCCAACGCTCCCGCCGAAGTCGTCGCCCAGGAACGCCAGCGTATCGCCGACTGGAACACGACCGTCGGCGCTTTGCGCGAGCAGGCCCACAAGCTCCGAGACAGCGTGTAGGAGCGCACCCTGTGCGCGATGCTCTTCGTCCCGTCGCAAAAAAGCTTCGCGCACAGGGTGCGCTCCTACCGGTGCGGGTTTTCCGCGATCTCGAGTTGCATCACGATCGCGTCTTCGCGCCCTTCCCTTGCCGGGTAATAGCGCGGGCGCAGTCCGATCTGTTTGAAGCCCACCGATTCGTACAGGGTCTTTGCCAGAGGATTCGACGGGCGGACCTCGAGGAACACCCGCTCGGCCCGGTCCCACCTGGCGATATCGACCAGACGTCCCAGCAGATGCCGACCCAGGCCGCGGCCGCGATATTCTGGCGCGACGCACAGGTTCAGCAGGTGCGCCTCACCTGCACCCGTCGACAGGATGCCATAGCCGGCGATCGACTCGCCCACGCTCAGCACCCAGCATGAATGCCCGGCCTTCACGCAGTCGCTGAAAATCCCCGATGCCCAGGGAAACTCGTAGGACAGCTTTTCCAGCGCGCTGACCACGGACAGGTCATCCAGCCGCATGCCGCGCACCTGGATTGATGGCTGGACCACCGCAACCATGGCTCAGGCCCCTGCCGTCATCAGGGCACGGCGCAGACCGCGCAGTGCACTCCACAACCGCCGTTTCGCGTCAGCGTTGCCGAGCACCAAACCCGGCTCGTCCGCCAGCACGATCAGCGCGCGGTTCATTACCGCCAAGGGCAGCACGCGTCCCAGCGCGTGCGCCTGCGCCTCGCCAAATACCAGGTAGGCCCGTGCCGCGGGCACGTCCGTCGCCAGCTCGCCCGCCTGCACGTGCATGCGAGCGGCGCGCGCCAGCCACGCGCCACCGGCGCTCAGCGCGCGGCCCAACAAGTCCAGTTCACGCGTACTGCAATGCTCAGGCAAAACCACCACACAGGCCGCGTCGGTGCCGTCGGTGGCCGGCCTCGGCGTAACTGCGATTGCGCGCCGGACCCACGGCGCCAACCCCAGCGCCCGCAGCACGCGAACCCGATGGCCAGGACTCGCGGCCAGGGACGCACCGGTGCTCATGTGGTCAGGCGCCGTCCCCGGCGCCGGTGGGCAAGTCGTGCCCAGATCGTCCATGTCGGGCCGGACAACAGGTAGACGCTGAAGCTCACCAGCAATACCCGGGCCGGCGCCAGGTACAACAGCGCCAGCAGCAGCACGGCCACCACCATCCACGCGAACGGCACGCTGCCACGCTCCCCCAACGGCAACGATTTGAAGCTGAAATAACGAAAGCGGCTGACCATGAGCAGAGCGGTGACCATCATGATCGCGGCACTGGCGAAGCAGAGTTCGCTGCCGCTCCAGCCGGATTTTTCCATGGTCCACACGAACGACATGTTCACCGCCGCCGCCGCGGGACTGGCCAGACCCTGGAAATAGCGCTTGTCGGCCATCCCGGCCTGGGTATTGAACCGGGCCAGCCGCAGCGCGGCGCAGGCCGCATAGATGAATGCACAGGCCCAGCCCAGTTTGCCCCACAGCGGCCCCACGTCACGCAAAGCCGACAGCGACCACGTATACATGACCAGCGCCGGCGCCAGACCGAAACTCACCAGGTCGGAAAGCGAGTCATACTGCACGCCAAATTCGCTCTGGGTACCGGTCATGCGCGCCACCCGACCATCCATGCCATCCAGGATCGCCGCGAGGAACACCGCAATCGCTGCGTCGATGAAGTGACCGCCAATGCCGGAGATAATGGCGTAGAAGCCCGCAAACATCGCCGCCGTGGTGAACAGGTTCGGCAGCAGGTAAATGCCTCGATGTCGCGGCGGGCGGACGGGCATGGATTCGTTCATGAACCAGGATCGTGACGGAGTACACGCAGTGTAAACCATCACCTGCTTGAGTCCTGGCCCGGGGAGTGTTAACAAGAGACGCCTGCTATTTCCCTTATCTGGAGAATCCCCATGCACCGACTGCTGATTGCCGTGGCACTGCTGCTGTTGGCACCGCTGGCCAGCGCCCAGGTCTTCAAATGGACCGATGCGAACGGCACCGTGCATTACTCCGAAGCTCCGCCGGCGCAGGGCACCAAGTACAGCAAGATCAGCCCCACCGGCTCCGCCGAGCCCCTGGCGAAACCCGCATCCACCGCCAACCGGGAAACCAGCAACCAGGGCGGCCAGCAGGCCGCGCCTGCAGCCACGACGGTTGCCGACACGCCGGAAAACCGCAAATCGCTGTGCAGTTCGCTGAAATCCAACCTGGCCACCCTGCAGAGCAGCGCCCCGGTGGTCATGGAAAAGGATGGCAAGCCCAACGCGCTGGATGCGACACAGCGCAAGCAGCAGCTCGACACCGCCCAGGCCCAATTCAACCAGTATTGCCAGGCCAACTAGTTCGTCCCACATGCGCTGCGGCGACATCGGCAGGCCGCTAGAATGGGTGCTTTAGCCAAAACGCCGGAATTGCACGCATGCGCCTCAGCCAATTTCACCTGGCCACCGTCAAGGAAGTTCCCGCCGATGCCGAGATCGCCAGCCACCGGTTGATGCTGCGCGCCGGCATGATCCGCCGGCTGGCCTCTGGCCTGTACACCTGGAGCCCGCTGGGCTTGCGCGTGCTGCGCAAAGTCGAGCACATAGTGCGCGAGGAAATGGACCGCGCCGGCGCGATCGAACTGCTGATGCCCTCAATCCAGCCCAAGGAGCTGTGGCAGGAAACCGGCCGCTGGGAAAAATTCGGCGGCCAGTTGTTGAAGATCAAGGATCGCAAGCAGCAGGAATTCTGCTACGGGCCGACGCATGAAGAGGTGATTACCGATTTCGCCCGCAACGAGCTGAAAAGTTACAAGCAACTGCCAATCAATTTCTACCAGATCCAGACCAAGTTCCGCGACGAGATACGCCCACGCTTCGGCGTGATGCGCGCCCGCGAGTTCCTGATGAAGGATGCCTATTCGTTTCACCTGTCGCAGGAGTCCCTGGCCGAAACCTATGCTGCGATGTATCAGGCTTATGTGCGCATTTTCACCCGGCTCGGATTGACCTTCCGCGCCGTGCAGGCCGATACCGGCGCCATCGGTGGCAACGCCAGCCATGAATTCCAGGTGCTGGCCGATTCGGGCGAGGATGCCATTGCGTTTTCCGATGGCTCCGACTACGCCGCCAACATCGAGAAGGCCGAAGCACGGGCGCCGACGGACGAACGCCGCGCTCCTTCCGCCCGCCTGCAACGCGTCGAAACTCCAACCCAGAAAACCATCAGCGAGGTCGCCAGCTTCCTAAAAGTGGCACCGCAACAATGCGTAAAGACCCTGCTGGTGCGCGGCGTCAACGGCGTGGTTGCGCTGTGCCTGCGCGGGGACCACGAAATCAACGAGGTCAAGGCCGGCAAACTGACCGAACTGCCCGGCATGTCCGTGCTTGCCAGCGAAGAGGAAATCGTCGCCGCCTGCGGCACCCGCCCCGGCTTCATCGGCCCGGTGGGTCTTCCGGACTCGATTCCCCTGATCGTCGACCGCGATGCGGCACTGCTGGCCGATTTCGTCTGCGGCGGCAATGCCGACGGCACGCACTTCACCGGCGCGAACTGGGGTCGCGATGCCCGCATCAGCCGCATCACGGATTTGCGCAATGTGGTCGAGGGCGATGCTTCGCCCGATGGCAAGGGCATCCTGCACATCGCGCGGGGCATCGAGGTGGGCCACGTATTCCAGCTGGGCCAGAAGTATGCGCAGGCGCTGAATGCCACGGTGATTGACGAAGATGGAAAGGCCAAACTCATGACGATGGGTTGCTACGGCGTGGGTGTCAGCCGCATCGTCGCCGCCGCCATCGAGCAGCGCCACGACGACGCCGGCATCATCTGGCCCGAGGCGATGGCACCATGGCGCGTGGCGCTGTGCGTGATCAATCCCAAGAATGCCTCCGCCGCAGTCAATGAGGCCGCCGAAGCCCTGTATCAGGCATTGAACCAGCGCGGCATCGAAACACTCATGGACGATCGCGGCTTGCGTCCCGGCAACATGTTTGCCGACATGGAGCTGATCGGCATTCCGCACCGCGTGGTAGTGAGCGAACGCGGACTTGCCGCCGGTACGCTCGAATATCGTGCCCGCGAAGAGAGCGAAAACCGTACCGTCAGCCAGAGCGAGCTGTTTGCACTGCTGGACCCACAGGTGCATCGCCCTGTGTCGGAGTGAGTGGCAGTTGATTTCCGCCTCAAGCTCGTCTGATAATCGTCGCGAATATGAGCTTGTTCGCGACGAGGACCGCAATTTGCCTTACAATGGTTTGGCAATTCGGCGAGAGTCCATCGTGTTTCGGCGCTGCAAGCGTCGGTATCTTCCTGATAATCGCTACCTGGCATTAACCAATCATTTCCGGAGTTCCGCATGGCCGTCGATATCAAGTCGCTCAATCACAACCAGCTCAATGACCTGATCAGCAAGGCACAGCTGCGCCAGGACGAAATGCGCAAGGAAAAGGTCGTCAAGCTGCGCGAAAAGGTCCACGCCATGATCAAGGCCGAGGGTTATACCTTCGAGGACGTTTTCGGCTCGGCGCGCAAGTCAAAGCGCAGCGGCGGCAAGGTTGCGCCGAAGTATCGCAATCCCGCCAACCCGGCGCAGACCTGGTCCGGACGTGGCAAGCGTCCGCACTGGTTCAACGACGCGTTGAAGGC
>JBDTEG010000093.1:0-8330 GCA_039922695.1 Rhodanobacter sp.
CCGTGGGGCTCCACAGCGAATGCCCCAACGCGAAGGCGTGGCCGAAAGAACGACCGTGGGTCCGCCTCCATTTCACGCCAACCTCGGCGTCATCGCCAAGGATGGCGCAGCACTTCTGCAGGATCACGATCGACTGCCTGCGCGGTGGGCTTTCCACGACAGGGGCGAGAGCACGAGAGGCATTGCAGCTGGCGTCAACGCCGGCAACTAGAATCGCCAGCCACTCGTCTGGTCAGCGAGAGCCGGTGACAACTCGCAGGAAGTCATACGTGGCAACGGCGCTGAATGGCATGGTCGAAAGAGTTGAAGCACCCACTCAGGCGCTGGCGAGATTGACCAGCGCGGCGTGCGGAAAACGAGTACGGATCGCGTTGCGGATACCGGCCAGGTCGAGGCCCGCCATGGCCAGCACTTCCTCGCGACTACCGTGCTCCAGATAGACGTCTGAAAGGCCAAGATGGAGGATCGGCAGCGTGATGCCGTTCGCGGCCAGGCACTCGGCGACGGCCGAGCCGGCACCGCCGGCAATGGCGTTGTCCTCGAGAGTGACGAAGCCGTCGTGGCTTTGCGCCAGCTGCACGATCAGTGCCTCGTCCAGCGGTTTCACGAAACGCATGTTGACGAGGGTGGCGCCAAGTTCAGCGGCGATCGTCGCAGCCGGACCCAGCATGGCACCGAAGCTGAGCAGGGCCAGCCCGTGGCCGCGCCGACGCAGCTCGGCCTTCCCGATCGGCAGCGTGTACAGATCGTCGTGGATCGACACGCCCGGGCCGGTGCCACGCGGGTAACGAATGGCGGCGGGACCGTGGTGCTGGAAGCCGGTGCTCAGCATGGCGCGGCACTCGTTCTCGTCCGCCGGTGCCATGATCACGAAATTGGGCAGGCAACGCAGGAAGCTCAGGTCGAAGCTGCCGCAGTGGGTGGCGCCGTCGGGGCCGACCACGCCGGCACGATCGATCGCAAAGGTGACGTCCAGGTTCTGTAGCGCCACATCGTGGATGGTCTGGTCGTACGCGCGCTGCAGGAAGGTGGAGTAGATCGCCACCACTGGCTTGGCGCCTTCGCAGGCCATGCCCGCAGCGAGCGTCACGGCGTGCTGTTCGGCGATCGCCACGTCGAAATAGCGCTGCGGATACTCCCTGGAGAAACGCACCAGACCCGAGCCCTCGCGCATCGCGGGGGTGATGCCCATCAGGCGCTCATCGGCCGCGGCCTGGTCACACAGCCAGTCGCCGAACACGTCGGTGTAGGTCGATGAGGCCTTGCCGGCTTTCTTCTTGACGCCGGCCTCGGGGTCGAACGGGCCGACCGCGTGGTATTCGATCTGCGCCTGCTCGGCCGGGGCGTAGCCCTTGCCCTTGGTGGTGATCACGTGCAGCAGTTGTGGTCCGGGCAGGTTCTTCACCGTGCGCAGTGCCTGCAACAGTTGCGGGATGTTGTGGCCGTCGATCGGCCCGGTGTAATGAAAACCCAGTTCCTCGAACAACGTGCTGGGCACGAACATGCCCTTGGCATGCTCTTCCCAGCGCTTGAACCAGCGCCCCACGAAGGACTGCCTCGGAATGGCCCGCTTGGCGCGTTCGCGCAGCTGGTTGAGGCGACGACTGGCCATCGCGCGCGCCATCATCTTGGTCATCGCACCGACGTTCTCGCTGATCGACATGCCGTTGTCGTTGAATACCACCAGCATGTCCGGCTCGACGTCGCCACCGTGATTGAGCGCCTCGAACGCCATGCCAGCGGTCATGGCACCGTCGCCGATCACCGCCACCACCTTGCGATGGTCGCCCTGGCGTTGCGCCGCAATGGCCATGCCCAGCGCGGCCGAGATCGAGGTGGACGAGTGGCCGACGCCGAAAGTGTCGTACTCGCTTTCCTCGCGCCGCGGGAAGGGCGCCAGGCCATCCTTCTTCTTGATGGTGGTGATGCGGTCGCGGCGGCCGGTGAGGATCTTGTGCGGGTAGCACTGGTGGCCCACGTCCCACACCAGACGGTCGTGCGGGGTATCGAATTCATGATGCAGGGCCACGGTAAGTTCCACCACGCCCAGACCCGCGCCAAAGTGCCCGCCGGAGCTGGCCACCGCCTCGATCAGGTACTGGCGCAGTTCGTCGGCTACCGCAGGCAGTTCGTCATCTGGGACACGGCGCAGATCGGCGGGCGTCTCGATGGGCGCCAGATGGGGGTAGCGGCTGAGGTCGTTCATCTGCATATTGTTGGCCCAGCGGCGGGGCGGGGCAAGGGCGGGATTGTGAACAGGCCATGATGTGGCGTCTGCGCGTCGCGCGCACGCAGCTGAGAGGAATGTTCCGAGGGCTTTCAGGCCGGGGAGTCGGAGCATGTCGATGGGCAGGCTGTTTCGCCGAGCTGCCGGAGTCATCTAACGCCAGGCAGGCAAGTCTTTGGACAAAGAAGTGCGTTCGGGGCGCGACCTCGAGCTGGCGCTTGCGCAGATGTACGTCAAAGGCGTCTCTCCCCCCAAGGTGGCGCATATCACCGAAAAGCTGTGTGGCTTCGAGGTCAGGTCCATCGAGGTCGTTGTGGTTAGGTACCGCCCGCGTGCGGCACATAGACCGGATGAATTTGGTGGATAAAGCTCGGAGCGGTATCACTTAACTTACTCGTGCGTGCCAATACCGACTCGCTCCGACCCTCTTCTTGTTTCCATAGGTCTATCGGAGCACGTCAGTGGCCGCCGTACTGGAGGCATACGAGCTATTCGGTGAGCGTCTCAAAGGGCATTGGCAGTCAGCTCACTCGCAAACCGCAAGCCCTTCCGAACTGCTACAAAGGGCCGACGCGCCTTGAATTGACGCGGGGAGCCGCGCCCGGTCCGCGCGCAGCCCTCGGCGTAGCCCCGGCAGGGAGCGTCTCTCGCTTATGGCGCGCGATGCAGAGCGCTTCGATTTCAATTACATCTACAGATCTATCTTGGTGCCTATCTCAATCAACTGCCGTGCCGGCATGCCGTAATAAGTGGTGGCTGGCATGGCATTGCGCGTCATGTATGCAAACAACGCCTTGCGCCAACGAGACATTTGATTCTTGTCCTCGGCGACAACTTTGTCTCGACCAATGAAATAGGTCAACTTGTCTGGATCGAGGCCCCCGTCGATGTCCAGCGCCTTGAGTCGTTCGGGCACATCGATGTACTCGGCGAAGCCAAAGCGCAGCACGATTTGGTAAAACTCACCCCCAAGGTTTAGCACCTCACAACGCTGAGCAGCCTCGACATGAGACATTTCCGCGTCTACATCAACACGCAAAATGAGATTGCGTTGGTGCACGACCTGGTTGTGTTTGAGGTTTTGCAATAGTGCTTGCGGCACCCATTTGTGGCTCGCCGTAAGGAATACGGCAACACCCTCTGCGCGAAGGGGCGGATCGGCCGTGACCTTGGCCACGAACTCGGCGAGGTTTTCGCCTTCGGCATGCAGCCGGTGCAGCAACAGCTCGCGACCACGGCGCCAGGTGGTCATCACCAATAAAGCCGCCGCTGCCAGCAGAAGCGGAAACCAGCCTCCGTTGACGATCTTGAGCATGTTTGCGGAGAAGAAGGTCGTATCGATAGTCAGAAAGACGAACCCGAACACGACCAATCGCAGCGGGCCCCAGTGCCAATTATGCCAAGCCACCACGAGCAGAAGCACACTGGTCAACAGCATCGTACCGCTGACGGCGATGCCGTACGCTCCGCCGAGGTTCGCCGACGAGCGAAACAGCTGTACGGCTGCCATCACGGCGACAAACAGCATGAAGTTCACGGTAGGCAAATAGATCTGGCCTTCCATTTCCTTGGATGTATGGATCACCCGCGCGCGCGGTAGGTAACCGAGCTGTATACCTTGACGCACCATCGAAAACGTTCCCGAGATCACGGCCTGGGAAGCGATGACTGTTGCGCACGCCGCCAGAGCGATCATGGGATAGAGCAAAACATGCGGGACGAGCAAATAAAACGGGTTGCTAGCGGCTTTGGGTTCCATTAAAAGCAATGCACCCTGCCCGAAGTAATTCAGCAACAGCGCAGGCAGCGCCAAGGCGAACCAGGCAAGGCGGATGGGTGCGGTGCCAAAATGGCCAATGTCTGCGTAGAGTGCTTCCGCGCCGGTGAGCACAAGCACTACCGCCCCCAGTGATGCGAACCCCTTGAAACCATTGTGCGCCATATACAGCAGCGCGTACTCAGGGTTCACCGCTGCCAGCACGCCAGGATGACGTACTATGGCGGCCACGCCGAGCGCGGCGATGGCGAGCAGCCACAGGGACATCACCGGGCCGAATACATGGCCGAGCAGCGAACTGCCGTGTCGCTGCAGCAAAAACAAGCCGATCAGGATCCCGGCGGAGATTGGCAACACCCAAGTTTTGAAGCCCGGCGTCGCAAGCTCGAGACCTTCTACCGCGGACAACACTGAGATCGCCGGCGTGATGACGCTATCGCCGAAGAACAGCGCCGCGCCGGCAAGTCCAACCATGATCGTTGCTTCGGTCAGGTGCCGGTATTCGCGCATTGCTCCGCGGGCAAGCGCACCCAGCGCCATCATGCCGCCTTCGCCGTGATTGTCGGCACGCATGACGAAGAACACATATTTGCCGGTCACGACCACAAGCAGTGCGTAGAGGCATAGTGATAACAAACCAAGCACGTTCGTCGCCGTTGGTTGCACGCCTTGTTCGACGAATGCCTGCTGCACGGCGTATAACGGACTGGTGGCGATGTCTCCGAAGACAACGCCAATCGCAGCTAACGCAAGCAGAGGAAGCGAGGGCTTATCCGGACGTCTATTTCCCTGCTTGTGGACAAGCTTCATGGCCAAACGACAACCTTATGCAGGGAAACACTCTTCCTTTTGCGTCACAGGATTTAGTGGGCGGCACGCTGGCACTGCTCCTTAACGTCTGCAGAGTCAGCGTGTCGCTGTGAACGTCATGTGTCCTTTGCGCAGAATTCGAACGCCATAACCTACCGTCATGAACTGGCTTGTTGCTCCGAGCCCCGACCCCATGATTTTCGAACAGCATCAGACTCGCTTGCCTCGATCCAAACACATCTTCGACCGTAGTCTGACGGTTAGTGCCGCCTGACGTGCGATGTCATCGCTTGCGTGACGAAACAAGGATCTCGTGGATTAGGCTCAATATTCCAAGTGGACTCGCATTCCCAAAAACCGCGCGGGTCCGCGGTCGCGGTTGTACCCCGGGTGGTGGATCAATTGGAAGTCAGCCGATATCGTAGCGAACGAGGTGAACCTCGCGGCGTAATAGGCCTCGACAATTTGTTCGGGCCCATAGGTCAGTGCGCCGTCGCCCAAGACGAAGCCGCTTCCGCCGGCCGCGAGGTATGCACGGTGGGATGGCGAAAGGCCGTTGACCGCCAACGCCAAACCGAGCCTGTCATCCGGGCGCGACCAGTGGCTGCCGGCGAGTTGGCCTCCGATGCTTCCGGTTCGATCGGCCTCGGTAAACGCGAATGATTCGGTGCGGCCATCATTCCACGCGCCCCGGGCGAAGAGTCCGGTGTCGCCTTGGTCGGCCAGAGGGACATCGGCCCCCGCCGCAAACCCGTATTTGTGGCGCCCGTTGCGATCATCTGCCTGAATGTCCGGGGTGGATCGGGTGAACTCCGCGATGCGCACCGCGTCATCGTAAATGCCCATCGCCGCGCGATTTCGATATGCCAACATCCAGACGGCAGCGCTCTCCGGCGTTCTCTGCCATGTCACTTGTAAATCTTGCTCGTTGGCGCGGTTGATGGGCGCTTCCAGGTGCGACCCGTTTGCCTTCGACGGCATTTGATAGACGCCATAGCGCCACGTCCAAGGCCCGTTTGCGTACGTGACCAAGCCTCCGACCGTGTAGCCGCGCGTGTCCGCGGCATAATCCCACGCCGGGCTGTTGAGAAGACTCCAATTCATGAACTGTGTACGTGTTGAATTCGCGTAGCGGCTTTGGTCAAAGTCATCATTGACTCCCAGAAGTCCAAACTTGAAGCCCAAGCGATTTTTTGCTTGGTTACCAGGAAGTTGGTCCATTTCGCGTTTCGTCTTGGTCGTCGTGTGACCGAGCGGGATGTCGTACGTGAGGAACCATCGGGCCACATATGCATTGCGGCTCAGCGTGCCGCCACCACGTATGGCATCGCCGTTGGTCAAACCGCCCAGCCCTCGGCTGCCGCCTACGCCCTCGCCGCGAAACATCTCGACATCGAAGAACATTGCCAGGTGTTTGGACAACGGCATGCCAAGGTAGACGCCAAATGTATGGGTGCGTTCTTGATTACCTGTCGCTTGTAGACTTTCGCGCCCGGCGTAGGGGGAATGGATGCTGTCCTGCCACTGCTCGATCAGCGTGTATTGCGCTCCCAGGATTTGAGGAACGAAATAAGCCGAATCAGCGGCCTGTGCGCTTCGAATGACTCCCGTCGACACGAAGAGAAGCAAAAAGAGCATATGCGAAACTGAGCCGCGTGATACGCGACGGGGCCGCAGGCGGCACGCCATGACTCAAGATTTCCCAAGCGTGGCGAACATGACTATGGCGGCAGCGCCCATCACCGCCGTCGCGACCCAAGCGAGCCATTTCAGCCAGCCGACCACGGCGAACTTTTTCATCAACTTGGTATTTTGCGCCAACAGTAAAATCACGACCATCATCGGTACTGCAGCGACGCCGTTGACTACCGCGCTCCAGAAAAGCGCCTTGATGGGGTCGATTGGCGTGAGGTTGAGCAAACCGCCAATTGCCATGGAAGCGATCAGGACGCCATAGAAAAATTTGGCCTGTCGGTGGTTCTTTTCTAGCCCGTACGGTCGGTTGAACGCGCCAGCCGCAGCGAAAGCTGTGGCGCCAGCCAGGACGGGGATAGCCAGCAAACCAGTGCCGATGATGCCAGCGGCGAATAACCAGAATGCAAAACGCCCCGCGATGGGTTTGAGGGCAGCGGCAGCTTCAGCCGATGATTGAATATCCGTTTTTCCATGGGCATGCAGTACGACCGCTGCGGTCAAGATGATGAAAAACGCCACCAAGTTTGAAAACACCATCCCAATGCTGGTATCCACATTGATGCGTTTGATCGCATCGGGCCCCTGTGAAGGCTTTTCTCGCAATGGTTTGCGTTCATCGACCGTACGAATTTCCTCCGCCTCTTGCGCTGCCTGCCAGCAAAATAGATAGGGACTGATCGTGGTACCCAAAACGGCGACGATGGCGGTAGCGTACCCTGCGTTCAACTGGAATGACGGTATGAACGCGCCCTCGAGCGCGGTGCCCCAAGGGACCTTCACCACAAAGACCGTGGCGACATAGGTGAACAAACTAAGCGTGAGCACTTTGAGGATGGGCGAGTATCTGGAAAAGGGCAGGTAGACTTGAAGCCACGTCGACAGGACGGCAAAGCCAAGCGCATAAGCGAGGGCGGGTCCACCGATCAGCAACTTCAACGCTGCTCCCATCGCGCCGATGTCCGCGCCGATATTGATGACGTTGGCGATGATCAACATGCCAACGAGGCCCATCACAAGCCACTTCGGAAAGTAGCTACGGATGTTGTCGGCCAAACCCTTGCCGGTTACCCGACCGATGCGGGCACTCACCAGTTGGATAGCAATCATCAGCGGCATGGCCAGGAACATCGTCCATAGCGTGGCGTAACCAAATTTCGCGCCGACCTGCGAATAGGTCGCGATACCGCTGGGATCGTCATCGGCGGCGCCAGTGATCAATCCGCCGCTCAGGCGTTTCAGCCATGCGAATGCTCCGCCGTTTGCAGAGCGATTGCTCTGCGCGTCCTTACCAGACACGTTTGTCATGCGCAGTTCCAGGAAAGATTAGAGCACTTGCAGGCTGGAGCCAGTCGCGGAAGCATTGGTCCAGGTGAGAGGAGTAGGCGGGCCCACACAATCCAGGATGTCGTACGGCGGAAAGGGCTCGTTCGGGCGAACCTATTGTTGGTATGGCCCGCGCCCGGCAGTTGGCGTACCGTCTCCCGCCTCAGTGACGCGGTCGTGGTCCAGGAAAAATCATGTTGAGGTGATACGAGGACCAAGATATGCGCATGCTCCTAACCCGTCGGTGCGCTCAAACGAATCGGTGTCCAAACACATCGTGGGCATAGCTTGCGCTCACGGCCGGGATGCTCCCCCCTGAAAAGTGAAAGTAGCGAGAAGTTGCAGCTAGGACGTGCAGGACCTTCACAAAGACGAGGACGGAACTGCTGCCAGTCGCCAGGACGCAGACTGAAAACGGTTGCCGTCGGGTCAGGCGGCGATCGGTCGCCGGTCGCGCGGCAGTCGGCTGACCAGGAACTCCATCTGGTCGGACAGGAT
>JBDTEG010000094.1:0-40259 GCA_039922695.1 Rhodanobacter sp.
GAGCCAAGCGGCGCTAGCAGAAGGTCGGCTTGGGAGTGAGTCGAGCCTTCGCTATTTTCGACGACATGGTGCTGATGGTTTGCCGGTCCGTCGTGGTTCCAGGAATACAGAACACGCATTCGGGGCCGCTGAGGCGGGCCCGCACGCCAACCAGCCAGGGTCCAGCAGACGGCGGCCCAACCCGTTGCGCTGCCACGCAAATACTCGCGGTGCAGCGCAGCATGCGCAAAGGTATGGACTGGTTTAACGTAACCCGGTGACGCTCAGACCTGTCCACCTTCGGAGTTCGATATAAACATGCATCGCATACGTTTTCTCGCCGGCGCCATCGCTGCAACGCTGCTGGTCAGCACTGCCGCCAGCGCGGCCCAGTTCAGCAAGGTCGTCATCATTGGCGACAGCCTCAGCGATGACGGCAATCTGTCGCTGGCGCTGTATCCGCAAATCCAGCCACCGCAGCGATTCACCACCAACCCGGGCCTGACCGCGCCGGAGCTGGTTGCCGAAGGCCTCGGCTTGCCGGTCACCCCTTCGCTGCTGGGGGGCACCGACTATGCCTTTGGCGGCGCCGGCCTGGTCCACAATTCCTCCGCCGGCCCGATTCCCACGCTGCCGCAGCAACTGCAGATGTATCTGGCAGCCAATGGTGGCGCGGCGGATTCGCACGCGCTTTACCAGGTGTGGGGCGGCGCGAATGACATCTTCTATCTGACCGCCACCTCGACCAATCCCGACGTGCTGTCCGCTGGCACCCTGGCCGCGGCGCAGACCGAACTCGGTTTGCTGGGTTCGCTGCAGGCCGCCGGCGCCAGATATGCCGTGGTCTACAACCTGCCCGACATTGGCAAGACTCCGTCCGGGATGGCCGGCGGTGCCGCGGCTTCGGCGGGCGCCACCCAGCTGTCCGCGCTGTACAACGGTCAGCTCAACATCGGACTGAGTCAGCTGAGCGCCACGGGGATGAACATCATCCCGGTCAATGCGTTCGCCCTGGTCAGCGAGGTGATTGCGAACCCTGCAGCGTATGGCTTCACCAACGTCACCACACCAGCCTGCGGTGCGACCGCCACCTCGCTGCTGTGTGGCCCGGTGGGTTCGGGTCTGCCTTATACCTATGCAGCCGGTACGGACCAGACCTATCTGTTTGCCGATGGCGTGCACCCCAGCACGGCCGCGCATCAGTTGCTCGCGCAAGCGGTGCTGTCTGAAATCGCCGCGCCAGAACAGACCTCCCTGCTCAGCCAGGCCCCACTGACCTCGATCACCACCCAAACGCGCACGATCCGCCATGAGATGCTCTATGACGGCACCGGCACGGGCACGCGCATGTTCGCCCATGTCAACTACAGCCAGCAGAGCTTCGATGCGTCCGACAGCTCGCCCAAGGCGAACAGCAACAACTTCAACCTGACCGTCGGTGGCGACCTCCGCTACAGCGACAACCTCTCGATCGGTGGAGCTCTGGCGGTGGGTCACAGCAATGCCGGCATCGTGGGCGGCGGCGGCGGTTACAAGATGGAGGACATCTCCGCGCTGGCCTATGTCACCTACCACTCCGGCGGCGCGTATCTCGGTGCTTACGGCGAAGCCGGCCATGCCCGCTTCACCGACGTCGACCGCATCGTCCAGCTTGGCCCGATGACTCGCACCGAAAGCGGCGACACCGGCGGCTCCCACGGCGGCCTGGGTTTCACCGGCGGCTGGTGGTTCGGTCAGGAGAAGCTGCAGTTCGGCCCGTTCGCCAACGTCGAGTGGCATGACATCGGCGTCAGCGACTATCAGGAACGCGGTACCGACAGCACCACGATGTGGTTTGCCAACCAGGAGCGCAAGGCACTCATCAGCAGTGTCGGCGTGCGCGTGCAGGGCGAGTTCCAGATTGCCAACGCCGCCTTGAAGCCGTTCGTCGAACTGTCGTGGAATCACGACAGCAAGGCCGATCCAACCCAGGTCACGGCCGGGCTGACCAGCATGGCAGGTTCGTTCACGCTCACCGGCTACGTGCCGGACAAGACCTGGGGGATGGTCAACGTGGGACTGACCACCCAACTGACGCCGAGCGTATCGAGCTGGGTCGGTTATACGGGCCGCTTCAGCGACACCAGCCAGCGCTACAACAACATCAACATGGGCTTCAAGATCCTGTTCTGACAGGACGGGCTCCCGGGCAGGCCCGGGAACGCCTTCGTGCCAGACAAAAGACCGCCGGAATCACCGGCGGCCTTTTTTTGTCTGGCGGCGACGACTCGCCAGCCGTTACTTGTTCTTGCCGTTGGTGGCCAGGCTGAGAATGTCCACGGCTTGCTTCTTAAGCTTCGCCACCGCGTCCGCGTCGAGTTCCTGCACGTCACTGCCGACCTGATGCTGCTTCAACACCAGGGTGCCGTCCTCGCTCCAGCCGGCACGATCGATCGCCGTGGGCTTGCCGTCGCGGCTGGGCTTGGTCTGCTGCACGATCACCTGGGGCTTGCCGTCCTTGTAGGAATAGTCGGTGCTGGTGAAGCCGTCCTTGCCGTAGTCGACCAGCTCACGGATGAACTGCACCTGCCCGTCCTGTCGGAACAGCTGCCAGCCGCGCGACACGTCCTTGTCCAGCTTGGTGCCATGGCTGACCTTCATCGCGCCCAGCTGACCCTGCTCGGTCTTGAACGCGGCCAGCAGCTTCTCGCTGGGCGTCTGCTCGGAAACCAGTTCGATCGTGATGTTGTCGTTCTTGCTGCCCTTGGCCAGCACCGGCGCCTGGATCGGCATCACATATTGGCGATCGCCGTCGGTGAGGATGGCCTGGACGACGTACAGGTCACCCGGCTTCACATCGGCGGAATTGAAACCGAGCTTGAACGGCTGCGGAAACGTGCCGGCGGGCGAGGTCTTGCTCGCCAGTGGCGCGGAACCCACTGCACTGGACGACACGTCGACCAGGTTCAGCACCAGCGTTGCGCTGGCCGACGGCTGCGGAGAACCTGCGCGTAGCGATATATTGCCGCTGACCTCGCTCGGCACCGGGACCGCTGCCGCGGTACCGGCGGAGGCGGGGCCGCCGGCATTCGCCTGCGGCGATGAAGGGGAGCCATTGCAACCGGCCAGGGCCAGTGCCGCGATCGATACGAGCGACAAAACCGTCTTGCGCATGCGAAAACCTCTTGAACTGGAACACAAGCGCGTGGTCGTTCACGCGACTGCGCAACACGACGGTACGCGGGGGATAAGGCAAGCATATCGCAAAAGCGGCGCGGCGGAAAAGCCGGATCCGGTGATGATTTACCATGCGCAGGTGTACGTAGATCAGTCGCGGCGCAACGCCCGGTGGGCGATATCACGCCGGCAGAACGCGCCTTCATAACGCAGTTGATCGACAGCGGCGTACGCGCGTTCCCGCGCTTGGGCGATGTCGGTGCCGAGCGCGCAGACCGTCAACACGCGCCCGCCGGCAGTGACGACCTGGCCGCGGGAATCGAGCGCAGTGCCTGCGTGAAATACTTTCACATCTTCCGCGACCGCCGCGTCCAGCCCGCTGATCACATCACCGCGACGCGTGGGTGCGGGGTAACCCGCTGCCGCCATCACCACCCCGATAGCCGGGCGGGGATCCCAGCGCGCGCGTGCATTTGCCAGCCTTCCGTCCAGCGCCGCCTCGATCAGTTCGACCAGATCGGACTGCAGCCGCAGCAGGATCGGCTGCGTCTCGGGATCGCCAAAGCGCACGTTGAACTCGATCACCCTGGGCGCGCCGCTGCGGTCGATCATCAAGCCCGCATACAGGAACCCGATGAATGGAGCGCCTTCGTTCGCCATGCCTCGCAAGGTCGGCTCGATCACTTCTTTCAGGATGCGTTGCTCGACCTGCGCCGTGACCACCGGCGCGGGCGAGTACGCACCCATGCCGCCGGTATTGGGTCCGAGATCACCCTGGTCGCGTCGCTTGTGGTCCTGGCTGGAGGCCATCGGCAAGGCGTGGTTTCCGTCGCTCATCACGATGTAACTGGCCTCCTCGCCGTCGAGGAATTCCTCGATCACCACGCGCGCCGAGGCGGCGCCGAAACGATGCGCGCCGAGCATGTCGTGCAGCGCCAGCTCCGCGTCGGCCAGGGTCAGCGCCACCACCACGCCCTTGCCTGCCGCCAGGCCGTCGGCCTTGATCACGATCGGTGCACCCTGCCGGCGCACGTACGCCAGCGCCGGGTGGAGCTCGGTGAACACGGCGTAGTGGGCGGTGGGGATGTTGTGGCGCTGCAGGAAATCCTTGGCGAATGCCTTGGACCCCTCGAGCTGCGCGGCGATCGCCCGCGGTCCGAAGATGCGCAGACCCGCAGCACAAAACCGGTCGACCACGCCAGCCACCAGCGGCAGCTCCGGGCCAACCACGGTCAATCCGACGTGCTCGAGCTGCGCCAGTTGCAGCAGACCATCGATGTCATCGATCGGGACGGCGGCATTGCGCACGCCCGGCTCGCCCGCGGACCCGGCGTTGCCCGGCGCCACGATCACCTCGTCGACCTGCGGCGACTGCCTCAGCTTCCACGCCAACGCATGTTCGCGCCCACCGTTGCCGATCACCAGAACCTTCATGCCCGCGCCCTCGCGCGCCATGCGGCGCCATCATTCATTGTAGCGGTTGGCGCAAAACGTTCGTTGGACGGCAGTGGGTGATCAGTCGTGTCGATGCAGCAGTTCGAGCAAGGCGGCACGCGGCAGCTTGCCGGTATCGTTGCGCGGCAGGGCATTCACCAGCTTCAGCGGGCGCGGCAGAAACAGCGGATCGATCGCCTTGCGCATGGCGTGGAGGATGGCGTGCTCGTCCAACCCGGGCGCGACCGCCAGGGCGGCGATCCGGTGCACGTCGAGCGCATCGCCACCTTCGAGCTGGAATACCACGCCGTCGAGCACCCCGGGTATCGCCAGCAAGCGCCGGTTGAGGTCACCGAGCGAAGCGCGCTTGCCGGCTATTTCCAGCAGGTCGGCGTGTCTGCCGCGCAGGCGAAAGTGGCGTCCGTCGCGGGACACGCTGACGATATCGGCCAGCACGGTCGCCTGCTCAAGTTGTGGCGCTTCGATCGCAGTGCCGTCGGGCTGGGGATGCAGGCTGACACCGTCGTACAGCGCCCAGTCCTGGCCACGGGTCGGACGACGGCTGGCGAACACGCACGTCTCGGTGGAACCGAATACTTCCAGCACCGGGGCTCCGAAACGGTTCTCCGCAGCTTGCGCCAGCTCGACCGGTAGCGGCGCGGTCGCTGACAACATGGCCGTCAACGGCGGCAGCGAAATACCGGACTCGACCAGGGCCCGCAGGTGCACGGGCGTGGTCACCAGCAACCGGGGGACCGGCACTTCGGCCAGCGCAGCGGCGACGTCGGCAGGAAAAAACGGACGCCCCGCATGCACCCCAACGTTCCCGAGCAGCGGCAGCAGGATCGACATTTCCATGCCGAACATGTGCTGCGGCGGCACCGTGGCGACGACCTCGAAGCGTTCGCCCAGCGTCGCCTGCAGCATCGCCAGGTTGCCGGCGTTGCTGGCGCGGAAACTTGCCCAAGTCTTCGCATTGGCGCCCGGCTTGCCGGTGGATCCGGACGTGTAGCCGATGGCCACCACCTGATCGGCAGGAATCGCCGGCCACGCCAGGTTACCGGCAGGCGCGGCGGACGCTTCCAGCGGCGGCAGCTGTCGGTAGCCCGGCGGCGGCGGATCCAGCGCCTGCTCGCCTAGGGCGTAGCAGCCCGGCGACTCCGCCATCACTTCGTCAACCGCCTGCGGCGCCCGCGACGAAGGCAGCAGATTGGCCTGGCCGCGCAGCACCACGGCGCAGAACGCCACCAGGAAAGCGTAACGGTCCTCGCAAAGATTCACCGCCGCCGGTGCCTCGGGCAGGGCGGCCGCGACCGCGTGAACCTGCGTCAGGAACATCCTGGCCGAAATCGGCTTGGCCTGGCACCAGGCCACGGTGCGCGTCGGGTCCACCGCTCCCAGCAAGGGCAGCAGCAACGCACGCGGGCAGGCATCCTGGACAATGGACAACGTCAATCTCCCTGGTCTTGATCGATCATGCGTTACCGCATGCCGCGACACGATGAACTACGACGCAAGTGACGGCAGACTGGCATCGCTTGCCGAGCCCTCCGGCACGCATGCCTTTCCGATGCACGGTCGAACATGGCGCTCAGGCGCGGATGATAGCGCCCGACATCGCGTCGCGGATCATCGTGGGGCTGCGCTGGTTGCCCAGCGGCGCCTCCAGCAGGCCGTCCAGGGCGTCGCCGAAATACTCTGCCACCACCTGCGCCGTGCGCGCCGCAGGCTGGCCATGCGGGTTGGCGCTGGTCGACACCAGTGCGCCACCCCAGGCGTGACACAGCGCGGCAGCCGGCGCGTGCGCCGTGACGCGCAAGGCGATGCCGGCATGGCTGCCGGCGATCCACTCGGGCACTTGGGTCGAGCGCGGAAAGATCCAGGTGTGCGGCCCCGGCCAACTCGCCTGTACCTGCAGCATCACGTCGGCGGGCACCGCCGCGATATCGATGTAACGCTCCACCTGACCGAAATTCGCGGCGATCAGCAGCACGCCCTGCGTCGCGGGGCGGTGCTTCAGCGCGAACAGGCGGTCGAATGCGGTACGGTCGTGCGGATCGCAACCGAGGCCGAACACCGCCTCGGTGGGGTAGGCCAGCACGCCGCCGCCGTGCACGAGCGCGGCAGCGCGATCCAGTTCCGTGAGCGTGAATCGCTGGAGCACTCAAACCCCGACGTTGCCGGCGCCCACCTTGTTCGTGGCAGTGTTTTTGGCGGCTGCCTTTTTTGACGCGGCTTTCTTCGCTGGCGATTTCCTGGCCGTCGTTTTCTTGCCTGCGGTCTTCTTCACCACCGCTTTCTTCACCGCCGTCTTCTTCGCCGGAGCCACTTTCTTCGCCGCGGCCTTGCGAGTCGCCGTTTTCTTGCCGAAGCGGCCACCCTTGCGCGCCGGGGCGGCGGCCAGCAGTTCCACGCACTGCGCCTCGGTCAGTTCCTTCGGCTCCTGTTCCTTGGGGATGCGTGCGTTCTTTTCGCCGTCCGTGATGTAGGCACCGTAGCGGCCGTTCAGCACCTGCACACCGTTGCCGAAATCAAGGATCAGCCGGTTCGCCAGCATCTCCAGTTTCTCGGCGACGATCTGCAGCGCGCGTGGCAGTTCGATCGTGTATGGATCGTCTTCAGGCTTCAGCGAAGCATAGGTAGTGCCCTGCTTCACGAACGGGCCGAATCGGCCGACGCCGACGCTGACCTCGTCCCCGTTCTGCGCCTGGCCCAGTTTGCGCGGCAGCTTGAACAGCTCCAGCGCGTCGGCCAGGTTGATGGTGTGCATGCTTTGGCCGGGACGCAGCGAGGCAAATTGCAATTTCTCGTCGCTGTCCTTGTCGCCGATCGCGGCGTATGGCCCGAACCGGCCAAGGCGGACAAATACCGGCTTGCCGGTTTTGGGGTCGCTGCCCAGTTCGCGCGCACCGGTCGCTTCGCTGCGGTCGACCGATTCGGCCTTCTCGTCCACCTGCTGCTTGAACGGTAGCCAGAAGCGCTCCATCAGGGGAATCCAGGCTTCCTCGCCACGGCTGACCGCATCGAGTTCGTCTTCAAGCTTTGCGGTGAAATCGTAGTCGACGTATTGAGTGAAGTGCTGGGTGAGGAAGTTGCTCACCGCGCGGCCCACATCGCTCGGTTTGAAACGACGGCTGTCGAGGAAGACGTATTCGCGGTTCTGCAGCACCTGGATGATGCTGGCATAGGTCGATGGCCGGCCGATGCCGTGCTCTTCCAGCGCCTTCACCAGGCTCGCCTCGGAGTAGCGCGGCGGCGGCTCGGTGAAATGCTGGTCGGCCACGATCTCCTGCAGCGGTACCACCTCGCCCTTCTCCATCTTTGGCAAGCGCCGCCCCTCGTCCTCCTCTTCGGCGGCTTTCTGGTCGCGACCCTCCTCGTACACGGCGAGAAAGCCGGGATCGATCACGGTGGTGCCACTGGCGCGGAACGAGGCGTCGCCGCCGGGAACATCCGGCACCGCAAATTCCACCGAGACCGTGTTCAGCGTGGCATGGATCATCTGGCAGGCCACCGTGCGCTTCCAGATCAGCTCGTACAACTTGCGCTGGTCGTCGTTGAGGAAGGCCAGCACGGATTTGGGCGTGTACATCGCCGAGGTTGGACGAATGGCCTCATGCGCTTCCTGCGCATTTTTCGACTTGGTCTTGTACACCTGGGGTCCGTCGGGCAGGGCCTGCCCGCCGAAGTCGCGCGCAATCAGCTGGCGCAACTCGGTCACGGCGTCCTCGCCGAGCATGGTGGAATCGGTACGCATGTAGGTGATCAGGCCGACGTTGCCCTCGCTGCCCAGCGCAACGCCTTCGTAAAGTCCCTGCGCGACCTTCATCGTGCGACTGGTGGTGAAGCCGAGTTTGCGAGCGGCCTCCTGCTGCAGTGTGGAGGTGGTGAACGGCGCAGCAGGACGGCGCTTGCGTTCTTTGGAGGTGACCTCGCTGACGGTGAGGCGGCCACGCGTGGCCGCGCTCAGCGCTTCGCGCGCCGCGTGCGCATCAACCTCGCTGGTGAGATCAAACTGCTCGAACTTCTTGCCATTCAGCCGGGACAGCCGTGCACTGAAATCGCCGTCCACATGCTTGAGCCGTGCTTCCACCGTCCAGTACTCGCGTGCCTTGAACGCCTCGATCTCCTCTTCGCGCTCGACGATCATGCGCAGCGCCGGCGACTGCACGCGGCCGGCGGACAAGCCTCGCTGCACCTTGCGCCACAGCACCGGCGACAGGTTGAAGCCGACCAGATAATCCAGCGCACGGCGCGCCTGCTGCGCGTCGACGAGGTCGTGCGACAGCTGCCGCGGGGTGGCCACGGCAGCCTTGATCGCCTTCGGCGTGATCTCGGAGAACACGACCCGGTGCATCCGCTTGCCCTTGGTCAGGCCGCGTTCCTGAAGTATCTCGCTGATGTGCCAGCTGATCGCCTCGCCTTCGCGATCCAGATCGGTCGCCAGATAAATGTCGTCGGCCAGTTTCGCGGCCTTGGCGATTGCATCGACATGTTTCTGGTTGCGCTCGATCACCTCGTAGGTCATCGCGAAACCGTGCTCCGTATCCACCGCACCTTCTTTGGGCTTGAGGTCACGCACGTGACCGTACGAGGCAAGCACCTGAAAGTCCTTGCCGAGATATTTGTTGATCGTCTTGGCCTTGGCCGGCGATTCGACGATGAGCAGGTTTTTTGCCATGAAGCTGGATATCCGGAAGTGAACCAACGGCGCTTTCGCGCCGGACATATATACAGTTGAAACCACGCGATGGCCGCGGCTGTCAAGCCTGCACCCAACGGAACCGGGGGGAAACAGCCTCAATGGATCCGGTCAGCAGGCGCCTCGCGACCCCGGCATGGCCTGGTAACGGTTGCCCGGAAGCCGCTCGATTCGCGCCTCCAGTTCCAGCATCAGCAACATCGAGGAGAGCGGCGCGGCAGACAACCCCGTGCGCTGCAAAAGTTCGTCCATCGTCGCCGGTTCGTGCGCAAGTTCTTTCAAAAGCCGCCGATAATCGGGATCGCTCGAAGTCGCTTCGCGGTGCGGTATTGCTGTTCCGGAGGTCGGGCCAGCGCTGGGGCCGAGCTTTTCGCAATCCAGTCGCGCCGCCAGTTCAATGCCCAGCCTGTGCGCCAGCGGCGCCAGGATCTCGATGATCTCCGACGCATCCTCCACCAGCCTCGCGCCGTCACGGATCAGCCGATGGCAACCCCGCGCCAGTGGATTGTGGATGGACCCGGGCAAGGCGAACACCTCGCGGCCCTGCTCCGCCGCGAGCCGCGCGGTGATCAGCGAGCCGGAACGCACCCCTGCCTCGATCACCACGGTGCCGAGCGCGAGCCCGCAAATGATTCGGTTGCGCCGTGGAAAGTGGTCCGGCCGCGCGGCCGTGCCGGGTGGAAATTCGCTGACCAGCACGCCGTGAGCGGCAATCCGCCGCGCCAGTGCGTGGTGCTTGCGCGGATACACCCGGTCCGGGCCGGTACCCAGCACTGCGAGCGTTTTCGCTCCGGCGTCCAGCGCAGCCGTGTGCGCCGCACCGTCGATGCCGTCGGCCATGCCGCTGGTGATGGCAAACCCCGCTTCAGCCAGCTCACGCGCGAATGCCTGCGCATGGATCTTGCCCCCCGCGCTGGCCGCTCGCGCACCCACGATCGCCACCTGCGGATAGAGCAGCAGGCTCGCGTCGCCGACCACGAACAGCGCCGACGGCGGCTGCGGGACATGCTCCAACTGGGGTGGAAAATCCGGCTCGGTACACCGCAGCAGGCCGTGCCCGGGCTCGGCCAGCCACGCCAGGTCGGCGAGCAGCAGCTTCTCGTCAGGGGCGGACAGCCACGCCCGGGCGGGGTCGCCCAGCGGCGCGGGGTGCCTCCGCAACTGGACGAGTGCCGTATGAATGTCGCCATCGCAGGCGTCGAGCCGCTCTCGCAGGCCGCCGGGACCCAGCCCCGGCGTGCGCAGGGCGATCAGCCAGGCGCGCAACTCATCCTTGTCGTCGATGTCCATGGCCTGCAGTTTACGCGGTGGCCACCAACAGCAACGGCGCGGTCTGGGCCGCGCCGTCCTGTAGGCAAATGCCGTCGCCGAAGTCGTTTACTGCGGCAGGATCAACACGCCGCCGACATGCACCGGCCGCAGGCTGTCCATGACCAGGCCGTAGCTGACGCGGTCGAACGTACGGAACACCATCACGTGGCCTACGTACTCGTCCGGCAGCTTCACGGTCTTGCCGACGCCGCGGTTCCAGCTGTTGCTGGCCACGTCGTCGTGGATGGTCTGGCCCGGTTCGGTGATCGAGAACGTGGTGCCGTTGTCGATGCCGTCGCGGGAACCGACTGACAGCAGCACTACCTGGCGCGACCCGGCCGCATCCAGCGCGTCGGCAAAACCGATCACCTTGGCGTCGGCAGGCACCGATTTCGGCGCGTGCGGATAGTAGAAAGCATCGTAGGGCTTGTCATCGACCGGCATGACGCGGTCGCCGCTGCGGATCTCCATGGTGGAGTCGAGCAGCAACAAGGTGGAAGGATCACCCGTACGCAGCGTCTCGGCATTGCCGATCACGCTGACCTCGACGCCGAGATCGTCGCCCTTGCCGTAGTGACCGTCGTTTCGCGAATCCTCGCGCCACGGTGCATTGACCATCGCCGCATTGCTGTCCAGCCCATGCGCGACCAGGTCGGCATCGGCGTCGCCCTGGTCGAAACCGCGGAACACATGCGTGGGACGCACGATTGCCCAGCGCTGGCCGGGCTGGGCCTGCAAGCCGCGCACATAGAGGTTCTGGCCGACCGCGCCGCGCAGGCGATTCTCTTCCATCCCGACGACATAGGGCGCGGAGCTGACTGCCCTGGAGTTCATGACCCGCATGTCCTTCAGGAACATCTTCAGCTGGTCCAGCGGGATCGCCGGTATCGCATCACCTTCGCGATGCACGCTCGGCTCCAGCCGCAGGGTCGCCCCGTTGATGAACGACAGGTTGAGCACGTCACCCGGGTAGATCAGGTGCGGGTTGCGCACTTGCGGATTGGCCTGCCAGATTTCCGGCCACAACCATGGCTTGGCCAGGAACTTGGCGGAAATTCCCCACAGGGTATCGCCGCGCCGGACGGTGTAGCTGTCCGGGTGGTTGGCCCTCAGTTGTGCGCCTGCGGCGTATACGGTCAGGGTGACCAGCATGCCGGCCAGCAACACGATTGTTTTTCTGATCATTGGCGGGAATCCCCCTTCCCCAAGTGCTCGGTCGAGTGTAACCGAAAGGTTAATGCGCGCAACAGGCGCCCGTTGGCAAAAATCGTCTGCGCCCGCGTGCTTGCCGACGTACAATGATGCACATTCTAGATCGCGTCAGGGTGGTTTTTTACCAAATTGCCCGCAGTTTTGACGCCGAGGTGAACCATGTCCTTGCTGTCCATCCTTGAATTTCCCGATCCACGCCTGCGCACCCGCGCCGCGCCGGTCAATCTGTTCGACGCGAAGCTGGGGCAATTCGTGGCCGACTTGTTCGAAACCATGTACGCCGCCAATGGCGTGGGCCTGGCGGCCACCCAGGTCGACGTGCACCAGCGCGTGCTGGTCGCGGACATGAGCGAGGGGCGCGACCAGCCACTGGCGTTGATCAATGCGCAAATCATCGAGAAGGATGGTTCGCAGGTCTACCAGGAAGGCTGCCTGTCGTTTCCGGGCCTGTATGCGGATGTGACCCGGGCGCTGGCGGTCAGGGTGAGAGCGCAGGATATCGAGGGCATGGAAATCGTGGTCGAGGCGGAAGGTCCGCTGGCGGTCTGCATCCAGCACGAAATCGACCATCTGGACGGCAAGGTGTTCGTCGACTACCTTTCCCCGCTCAAGCGCAGCCTGTTGCTGAAGCGGCTGGACAAGCAGCGCAAGCAGGCGGCCAGTGCTTGAACGAGGCGAGCGCGCAGCGCCCGGCCTTGCGCGTGGTTTTTGCCGGCACCCCGCAGTTTTCCGTTCCCTGTTTCGAAGCCTCCCGCGCCAGCGGCGCCGAACTGGTGGCCGTCTACACCCAGCCTGATCGCCCCGCGGGGCGCGGACGCAAGCTTGCGCCCAGCCCGGTCAAGCAGGCGGCAGTAGCCGCCGGCATCACCACCGAGCAACCAGAATCGCTCAAATCCGCCGGGGTGCAGCAGGTTCTGGCCGCGCACCGACCCGACCTGCTGGTGGTGGTGGCCTACGGTCTGATCCTGCCGCGCAAGGTGCTGGCGATCCCGCGGCTGGGATGCTGGAACGTGCATGCCAGCCTGCTGCCACGCTGGCGTGGTGCGGCGCCGATCCAGCGTGCAATCTTTGCCGGCGACGAGGAAAGCGGCGTCGAGCTGATGCAGATGGAAGCCGGCCTGGATACGGGTCCGGTGATGCTGCAGCGGCGCACCCCGATTCGACGCGACGATACCGGTGGCTCGCTGCACGACCGTCTCGCCGCGCTGGGCGCCGAGCTGCTGAACGAAGGCTTGCGCCGTATCCTCGATGGCGAGTCGCTGCCCGCCACCGCGCAAGCGGAGGACGGCGTCACCTACGCACACAAGTTGGACAAGGCCGAGGCAACGCTGGATTTCAACCGCACCGCCATCGAGCTGGAGCAGCAAGTGCGTGCGTTTGATCCCTGGCCGGTGGCCGAGGCCGCGATCGCCGGCGAGACGCTGCGCATCCGTGCCGCCCACGCGATCGTGCGTGAGCACCACGCCGAGCCCGGCCAGGTGCTGACTGCCGGCCGCGACGGCATCGAGATCGCCTGTGGCCAGGGTGTGTTGCGCATCACGGCCGTGCAGCGTGCCGGCGGCAAGCAGGTCAGCGCCGCTGACTACGTGAATGCGCGGTCCGAGCTGCGCCAGCCCCGATGAAAACAGACACCCGCGCACTGGCTGCCAGGGGGCTGGCGGAGATCGCCTTGCGTGGCACCTCGCTGCGCAAAGTGATGGAACGTTCCGCGCCGAAGCTGGCCGATCCACGTGACCGCGCCCTGCTGATGGCCCTGCTCAGCGAGGGTGCACGCTGGTGGCTGCGCTTCGACGCGGCAATCAACGACCTGCTGGAAAGGCCGCTGCGGCACAAGGACCCGGCCGTGCACGCCCTGCTGGTGCTGGGCCTGGTGCAACTGGAGATCCTGGAACTGCAGGACTACGCCTCCGTGGCCGCCACCGTCGAGGCAGCGCGCGCGCTCAAGCGCCCGCAACTGGCCGGCCTGGTCAATGCGGTGCTGCGCCGCTGGCAGCGCGAGCGGGAAACTTTGTTGGCCAAGCTCGATCGCCAACCGCAGACACGCCATGCCCACCCGGCCTGGCTCGCCACTGCGTTGGAGCAGGACTGGCCCGGGCAAGCGGATGCCGTGATGCACGCCGACAACCGCGAGCCGCCGCTCATGCTCAGGGTCAATCGGCAGCGCAGCGAACGCGCCAGCCTGATCGAGCAACTGCAGGCCGCCGGCTACGCGGCGACGGCACATCGCTGGCTGCCCGACGCGCTGGTGTTGCCGCACAGCACCGACGTCACCCGCATGCCTGGCTTCGACGATGGCTGTTTCGCGGTGCAGGATGGCGCTGCCCAAGTGGCAACCGACCTCGCCGACCTGCGCGACGGCATGCGTGTCCTGGATGCCTGCGCCGCCCCCGGCGGCAAGGCCTGCCATCTGCTTGAGCGCGCGCAGATCGACCTGACCGCGCTGGAATTTGAGCCGGCACGCGCTGAGCGCATCCGCCAGAACCTGATGCGGCTGCGTCTGAATGCAAAAATCGTGATCGGCGATGCCGGCGCGCCAAAGGGTTGGTGGAAAGGCCAGCCCTTCGATCGGATCCTGATCGACGCACCTTGTTCGGCCACCGGCGTGCTGCGCCGCCGGCCGGACGTACGCCTGCACCGACGCGAGAGCGACATCGCCCCGATGCAAGCGCAGCAGCGTCGCATTCTGGCCGCACTCTGGCCATTGCTCGCGCCAGGTGGGCGCGTGGTCTACATCACCTGCTCGGTGCTGCGTGCAGAGAATGAAGTCATCGTCGGCGAGCTGCTCGCGGCGCAAGCCGATGCGCACGCCATGGCATTCACCCTCCCGGTGGGCCAGGCGGCGGCAATCGGCTGGCAAATATTGCCCGGAGACGGCGACCTTGACGGCATGTATTACGCGGTACTGAAGAAGCAGGGCTGATCACCCTCCGGTCGAGCACAGATCCAGCGGCTATGCTTCGCATCTTCGACCACTTTTCGACGGAGCCCCGGCGCCACGTGAACTCTTTCGTACCCCTTTCCCGTGCCCGCCCGTTGTGGCTGCGCGATGCTCGCTGGGAACTGCTGCTGTTCGGCGTATTCGCCTTGCTCGTGCTTGGCCTGGGCATCGGTCTGCGAGATCCGTGGCCGTCGGACGAACCGCGTTTCGCGCTGGTCGCGCACTGGATGGTCGAGCACGGGCAATGGCTGTTCCCGCATCGGGGGCACGAACTCTACCCGGACAAGCCGCCGGTGTTCATGTGGCTGGAAGCGCTGTCCTATCTGCTGACCCGCAGCTGGCGGGCAGCCTTCCTGCTGCCATCGTTGCTGGCGGGCCTGGGTGCGCTGGCGCTGGTCTACGACCTGGCGCGGCGCTTGTGGAACCATCGCAGCGCGTTGCTGGCCGCCGCGACCTTGCTGGTCACCATCCACTTCACCTACCAGATGCGCAACGCGCAGATCGACCCGCTGTTGTTGGGGTGGATCACGCTGGCCAACTACGGTCTGTTGCGGCATCTGTTGCTGGGGCCATCCTGGCGCTGGTTCGCGCTGGGTTGTTTCTTTGCCGGAGTCGGCGTGGTGACCAAGGGCGTCGGCGTGCTCGCCCTGCTGATGCTGGTTCCTTATGCCTTCGCCCGGCGTGGCGGATGGCGTCACCTGGCCCGACCGACAGGTGGCTGGCGCTGGGCTGGCAGCGTGGCACTGTTCTTCGTGCCGATCCTGGCGTGGCTGTTGCCGATGCTGCTGGTCGCGCATGCGGACGGCGACCCGCAACACGCGCAGTACGTGCAGAACATCCTGTTCGGGCAAACCGTGCATCGCTATGCCACGCCGAGCGGGCACATCCACTCGCCGTTCTATTTCCTGGGCATCATCGCGGTCGACTGGTTGCCGCTGTCGCTGTTGCTGCCGTGGGCGCTGCCGGCATGGTGGCGACGACTGCAGCGACGTGATGCCCGCATCCTGCTGCCGCTGGGCTGGATCGTGCTGATCGTGCTGTTTTTCTCGATCAGCCCGGGCAAGCGCGATGTGTACATCCTGCCGGCGCTGCCGATGGCTGTACTGGCGCTGGCGCCGCTGCTGCCTGGCCTGCTGCGCCGACGCGGCGTGCGCCTCGCCGTGTTCGCACTGACCCTGTTGCTGGGTGCGCTGCTGGCCTTGGGCGCCGCGCTGGCCTTGCTGCGCCATCCGCCGTGGGCGTTGAAGATCGAGCAGAGCCTGGATCCGCAGATCTGGTGGCTGGGCCTGGCCATCGGCATCGCCGGGCTGGGCATCGCTGCGCTGACCCGGGTGCGCCGGGCACCGCTGGGCTGGCTGCTGTTCGCGGGTGCGTTGTGGGGGCTGTACGGCCTGTGGGGCTATCCCATGCTCAACGGCGACCGTTCGGCACGCGACGTGATGGTCCAGGCACGCGTCATCGCCGGCCCGCAGGCCACCATCGGCCTGCTGGCATGGAAAGAACAGAACCTGCTGATGGCGCAGGGTCCGGTCACCGAGTTCGGCTTCCTGACACCGTGGCCGCGGCAGTATGCCGAGGCTATCACCTGGCTGCGGCAAGATCCGTCGCACCGCTGGATCTTCAGCCTGGACGAGGCGATGGGCTCTTGTGTGGACCGTCACCGCGCCACATATGTTGGCCACGCCAACCGGCGCGAATGGTGGATGTTCAGGCTCGACGCGGTATTACCGGGTTGTGTTCCGCGCGCGGCGGGCGACGACGACGAATGACAAAGTTGCCTCCACCACCATGGATCGTGGCACGCACCGGCGTAGCGGAACGGCACGACGCCATGCCACCGCCGATGGGCGCCACGCACAGGCGCCAGGCAGAGGCGAGTGAAGGCCACCACGTGCAAGCACGATCGAAGCCCTGGCAACCGTGGACGATCTCCATCCTGTTGGCCCTGATGCCGTTGTCGTTTTCGGTCAACCTGCGGATCAAGCCGCTGCCGGCAGCGTTGTTGTTCCTGACCGGCCTGGCCGTGCTGCTCGGCTCGGCAACTGTCCGCCGCAGCTTTCGCGCCGCCTGGCCACCGGTGGCGGCCGCACTGCTGATGGTCGCTTTCGTGGTCCTCAACGTGGCGATCCACCAGCTCGGCTGGCGGCCGCTGGATCGGCCGGCGCATATCCTGTTGCTCCTGGTCGTGGCTGCGTGTTTCAGCCTGCCGTTGCGGATGCGCTGGATCTGGGCCGGATTCAGTCTGACCGCCATCATTCTCGGCGGCGTTGGCGTCCTGCAATCCCACCTGTTCGGGATCGAACGCGCTTACGGGCTCAACGGGGGCGCCTCGGCCTCGATCGAACTGGCGACGATTCTGCTGGGCCTGTCCGCGATCGCACTGGTGCAATTCATGGCGCGTGGCACGCGCCCATGGGAGAGAGTGCTGCACCTGGTCGGGATGGCCTTCGGGATGTACGGCGCGCTGCTGACCCAGAGCCGTGGTCCGTTGCTGGCCTTCGCGCCGATTTTCGTGCTGCTGGTGCTGCTGCATGGGCGGCGTACCGGCCACTGGCGTTCAAGTGCGTTGGTGCTCGGTGCGGTGTGCGTGATCGCCGCAGCAGCCACGTTAAGCATGCGCGGGGAGATGACTTCTCGCTTCAAGGCGATCGCACCGGCCGTGGCTACCTTCGATCATCGGCACGACGCCAAGGGTGCGGTGCGCGAACGCCTGGAGATGTGGCGCACCGCTGCGCGAGCCTTTGCTGCCCACCCGCTGATCGGCATCGGCATCGGCGAGTTCGCCGAGTACACCCACCAGGAGATCGCCGCCGGACGCAGCAATCCGATCATCGGCCGCTACAACCAGCCGCACAACGAATACCTGGAGGCGGCTGCCACCGGAGGCGTCCCCGGTTTGCTGGTATTGCTGGCGGTGTTCCTCGTACCACTGCGCTTTTTCAGCCGCCATGCGCTGGACCCGGATGACGAGATCGCGCTGGCTGCCTCGGTCGGATTGGCGCTGATCGGCCTGTACATGCTGTGCGCGCTCACTGACGCCGTCTTTTACCGGGTGATGACGCAGTCGTTCTATTTTTTCCTGGTACTCGGACTGGCGGTCCGGATCGGCCGACTGCGACGACGGGATGTGCCCTGAACCGGCGGGTGCGCTGATTTCATACGGCGACGCGCGCCGCACCCATCGCGGCTGGAGGCGGCGGTTGAGGCTGCGTCGGCGCGATGGCGCCGCGAAGATCCGGCGGTGCACTGGCGAATTCATCCCGATGTTGATCGACGCCCTGCTCGCAGCGGACCATGTGCTCGCGCCGGGTGTCCGCCAGGATGTAGTCGTTGGGGTTGTCCACCAGGTGCTTGCGGGTGCGGTGGTAGAGGTGCACCGCCAGTCCGCCAAGGCGCAGGTCGCGCCGCAACAAACCGGCGTGGAAGGCGCGCACCACCAGTTCAGTGTCCTCACGGCCCCAGCCGGTCATGGCCTCGTTGAACCCGTTGAGGCGGACAAGGTCCTCGCGCCAGAACGCCATGTTGCAGCTCTTGATACCGCGTTGCCGCCTGGTGGGCCGGGCAAACAGGCCAGCCAGCAGTGGCATGCGCAAGGTGTGCCGCCGTCGATCGATGCCGCGATGGAAAAAATCCGGGAACGAGGGATCGCGTCCTATCATCCGCTTGACCGAGTTGGCGTCCGTCAACACACGCGAGCCCTGCACAAAGCATCCGTACCGTGCAAACACGTGATGGTCGGCGACGAAGTGACGTTCAACGACCATGTCGCCGTCAAGCAGGATCAGGTAGTCACCGCGCGCAGCGGCGATCGCGCGGTTGCGCGCGCGACTCATGCGTGCGCCGTCATCGGGTTGCCAAAGATGCACCAGCCGTACCGGGTAATCAGACGCCAGGCGCAGCATTAACTCACGAGTCGCCGGCTGCGAGCCATCGTCGGTGACGATGACTTCGAAAGGTCGTTCGCTCTGTGCCGCCAACGCCTTGAGCACCAGCTCGAGTGCCTCCGGCCAGTTGTACGTGATCACGGCAACACTGATGCGCATCGCAGCCATCTCGCTCAATCTGTATCCGGCCGACCCCTTGGCGCGCGCAGGCGGCGCCCCAGAGTCCCCCACAGGATGGATACCGCCCTTCCGAGATTACCCAGCCACGTGCCACGACGCAACCACATCAGCCTGGCGTAGTGCCTGGCCTGACGCCAGGACGGATCCGGCTTGGCAAGGAACTCGTACTTGACGTCCTGCAGACAGTGTTCGCTCAAGCCGATGCTCCTGGCGTAGGTCTCGATCAGACAACGCGAGCGCAATCGGTTGAGGTACCTGGTGGCCGGCGTCTGCCTGCCCCACCATCCATTGTTTCCATGGATACGGTAGCGGACCGCTCCCGTACGCAGGTAGTACTTGCGCGCACCCAGCACGCTGGTGCCAAACACCAGACAGTTGTCGGCGGACAGCCGCCAGGCGGCACTCACTGACGGTGGCAGCTCGAGCGCGCGACGAGCCCAGGCAGCGCGCATCGAAAGCGCCGACGTCGGAGCGCCGTACCATGGCATCAACATGTAGGTGCTGATCGCAGTGAACGCGAGGTCCTGCGAGCGGCTGGCGTAGCCCATCCAGCGGTTTTCGTCCCCGAACAGCTGCACATCGGAAAACACGAAGTCGACGTCGCGCCGACTGTCGTAAAGCTCGCCGATGCGCGCGAGGTAGTCCGGCGCCCAGCTGTCGTCCGCATCGAGAAAGCAGATCACATCGGCTCGAGCGACGGCCACGCCGCGCTGGAACGCAGCCAACTGGCCGGCGTTCTCGCCGCACAGCAGGGTCACCCGCGAATCGGCACCGTGTCGTTCGCGCAGGTAATCCACCGTGCCGTCGGAGGAGCCGTCGTCCACTACGATGATCTGCGCCGCCGAGCGCGTCTGCGCCAGCGCGCCGTCGATCGCGGTGCCGACGAAATCCCGATAGTTGTAGCTGGTGATGACGACCGCGAAGCTGGTCATGCCGCCGCGCCGTCCTGCAGCAGACGACGGAAATAGCCGATAGTTTCCTTCAGGCCGTCCTCCAGCCCCACCGTCGGCCGCCAGCCCAGCCGGGCGCGCGCGACCTCGATATCCGGTTGACGCTGGCGCGGATCATCTGCGGGCAACGGCTTGTACACCAGCTTCGAGCGGCCACCGACCAGCGTGATCACTTTCTCGGCCAGCTCCAGCATGGTGTGCTCGACCGGACTGCCAATATTCACCGGACCGGTGAAATCACTCGCAGAGTCCATCATGCGCACGATCGCCTCGATCAAGTCGTCGACGTAGCAGAAGCTGCGGGTCTGGCTGCCATCGCCGTAGATCGTGATGTCCTCGCCGCGGAGCGCCTGCATGATGAAGTTGCTCACTACCCGGCCATCGTTCGGGTGCATGCGCGGACCGTAGGTGTTGAAGATACGCACCACCTTGATGTCCAGCGCATGCTGGCGGTGGTAGTCGAAGAACAGGGTCTCGGCGCAGCGCTTGCCTTCGTCATAGCAACTGCGGATACCGATCGGATTCACCCGACCCCAGTACCCCTCCACCTGCGGATGCACTTCCGGGTCACCGTAAACCTCACTGGTGGACGCCTGCAGGATGCGCGCCTTCACCCGCTTGGCCAGACCGAGCATGTTGATGGCCCCATGCACGCTGGTCTTGGTGGTCTGCACCGGGTCGCGCTGGTAATGCAGTGGTGAGGCCGGACAGGCGAGGTTGAAGATGCGCTCCACTTCCACGTACAAGGGGAACGTCACGTCATGCCGCAGCAGCTCGAAGTACGGATGCACGAACAGATGCGCGACGTTGCGCTTGCTGCCGGTAAAGAAATTGTCCACGCACAACACGTCATGGCCGTCGTGAAGCAGACGATCGCACAGGTGCGAGCCAAGGAATCCGGCGCCGCCGGTAACCAGAACACGTTGCATGAGCCGCCGCTTCAGAGAGGTAGGAAGGCGTCCTGTCGGGTGGGTCCTGGCCCGGCCGGGGCCGGCTGATTTTGTCACGGATCGTCCGGCGGTGGCAGCCCGACAAGTCCGGGACGCAGGTCCAGTTGTCCGCTCTTCGCACGGTTGCCGACCGCCACTTCGCGCGGTGGATTCCGCCGCTTCGGCTAGAATCCGCGCATGCCCGTGCTCCCGCTGACCCTTGCCGTCATTACCCGCAACGAGGCATCCACCATTGCCCGTTGCCTGGACAGCGTGCCGTTTGCCGCCGAGAAACTGATAGTGGATTCGGGCAGCGATGACGACACCGTATTGATCGCGCAAACGCATGGCGCGCGGGTCGTGCACCAGGAGTGGCTGGGCTTCGGAGCCCAACGCAATTTTGCCAGCAGCCAGTGCACGCACGACTGGATCCTGGTGCTGGACGCCGACGAATACCTCAGCCCGGAACTGGCGAACGAGTTGCAACAGCGCCTGCCGGCGCTGATGGCCGGCGACGCGCCTGCCGCGTGGCTGCGCCGGAGCACGATCTACATGGGCGCACCGATGCGCTGGTACCGGCCCTCGGTCGGCGAAAAGCTGGCGCGGCTGTACCATCGGGGACGCGCGCGCTGGAGCGATGCGCGCGTACACGAATCGCTGCATTTTGACGGCACCGCACCCATCCTGCGTGGCACCTTCAACCACACCAACAATCCGACCCTGGTGCACAAGCAGCTCAAGGTGCTGCAGTACGCCGAACTGAAATGCCGCGACTGGCGCGACCACGGCAAGCCGGTACGCATGTGGCAGGCGCCGTTCGTGTATGCGCTGGCCTTCATCAAGGACTACGTATTCCGGCTTGCGTTCCTCGACGGCTGGCGCGGCTTCATGATCGCGCAGACCGCGGCCAGCTATGCGCTGTACAAGCGCATGCGTTACTACGAGATGGTCCACAACCCGCCATCGGTCGCGAACGCGACCGAGCAACTGCAAAAGCATCACCTGGACCGGTAACCCGCACTCGAATAAAACAACGCGCTTCTTGCCTTCGCCTCCTCTCCTCACGGGAGAGGATTGAGGAGAGGGTACCCGGCCCCGCCCGCCTCACCGAACAAGCCCGGTTGCCGGAGGGAAGCAGATCAATCGCCGCCGAGCATGAACCTTGGTCCGCTTCGCGCATCGGGAGTGGTCACTGCTCCTGGCGCAGAAACTCCGCGGCTCCCTGCTCCAGCAGCTTGGCCGCGACCTGCTCGCCAAGCGCGATAGCCTGGTCGAGAGGCGCGCTCGCCTCGGCGTGCAGCAGTCGCCCGCTGGCGACGTCGCCGACCAGGCCGCGCAGGTGCAGTTCATGCTCGCCCAGTACGCACCAGGCGCCGACCGGCACGGTGCAGCTGCCACCCAAGGCCCGATTCATCGCGCGCTCGGCGCTGACGGTGAGCCGCGTATCGGCATCGTCCAGGGCGGCGAGCAGCGCCAGGATCGCCGGATGTCCGTCCCGGGCCTCGATGGTAATGGCGGCCTGGCCCGGCGCTGGCAGCCATTCCGGGGCGGCCAGCCGCGCACGGATGCGGGCTGCCAGGCCCAGTCGTTCCAGTCCGGCGCAGGCCAGCACGATCGCGTCGTAAGCGCCGGCGTCGAGCTTGGCCAGGCGCGTCCCGACGTTGCCGCGCAGGTCAAGCACCCGAAGATCCGGTCGCAGCGCGCGCAGCTGGGCCTGGCGACGCAATGACGAAGTGCCCACTCGCGCCGCGTGCGGCAGCGAGGCCAGGTCGGCGTAATGGTTGCTGACAAACGCATCGGCGGCGTCGGCCCGTGGCAGGATGGCTGCCAAAGTGAAGCCGGGGTCCAGCTCGACCGGCACGTCCTTCAGCGAATGGACCGCCAGCTCGGCGCGGCCTTCCAGCATCGCCACTTCCAGTTCCTTCAGGAACAAGCCCTTCCCACCGATCGTGGCCAGCGACTGGTCGAGGACTTCATCGCCGCGGGTGCTCAGCGGCACCAGGGTCACGTTCAATCCGGGATGGGCCGTGCGCAGCAGCGTCGCGACGTGCTCCGCCTGCCACAGCGCGAGCGCGCTTTTCCGGGTCGCGATGCGCAAGTTGGAAGGGCTCATTGGAACTCCAGTGCAATCGGCAAGGTCTCATTGTCGCGCAGTTGGCCGCTTCGCCGCAGTGCGGCGCAAGCGCGCGGTGGCTGTCCCTGCCAGCGCGCTCCGGCTACGATGTCGACAAACCTTTCGGAGTTCATCATGCAAAGCGGCAACCCGGCACTCAACAAGAACACGTTCCTCGACGCGGCCAGCGGTGCGGTGGTGTCGCATGGCGACCAGGTGATGACCCTCAACGGCACGGTCAACAAGACTGGCCTGCTGCTGGTGCTGGCCGTGGTGGGCGCGGCCTTCAGCTGGAGCCAGTTCCACGGGCCGGAAAGTTTGCCGGCGATGGGTCCGCTGATGATCGGCGGTGCCATCGGCGGCCTGATCCTGGCCATGATCACCATCTTCAAGAAAACCTGGGCACCGGTCACCGCGCCGTTGTACGCATTGATCGAAGGCGTGTTCATCGGTGCACTCTCTGCCATTTTTGAAATGCGTTATCCCGGCATCGTGATGCAGGCGGTGGGGCTCACTTTTGGCGTGATGGCGGCAATGCTGATTGCCTACCGCAGCGGACTGATCCGCGCCACCGAAAAGTTCAAACTTGGCGTGGTCGCTGCCACCGGTGGCGTGATGTTGTTGTACGTGGCCAACATGGTGATGGGCTTCTTCGGCCACTCGATGGGCTTCATCAACGGTGGCAGCGGCATCGGCATCGCCTTCAGCGCCGTGGTGGTGGTGATCGCCGCACTCAACCTGATCCTCGACTTCGACATGATCGAGCAGGGCGTCAACGCCCGCGCGCCGAAATACATGGAGTGGTACGGCGCCTTCGCGCTGGTGGTCACTCTGGTCTGGCTCTACCTGGAACTGCTGCGCCTGCTATCCAAGCTGCAGTCGCGCAACTAAGGCGACCCAAGGGAAGGAAAGCAGAAAGGCGCGGTTATCCGCGCCTTTCTGCTTTCTGCATTTCCCTTGCTGCACCACTCAGGCAGCGGTCAATCCCGCCTCCTCCGTGGGCTGGCCGCCGTGGTGGTCGGCCGCCAGCAACAGGTAGAACGCGGGCACCACGAACAGTGTGAACACGGTGCCGATCGCCATGCCGGTGGCAATCACCAGACCCATGTTGAAGCGGCCCGCTGCACCGGCGCCCACGGCGATCACCAGCGGCATCACGCCAAGCACCATCGCCGCGGTGGTCATCAGGATCGGGCGCAAGCGCACGGCCGCGGCGTGTTCGATCGCCTCGCGCTTGGCCATCCCGGCACGCTGCGAGTCGTTTGCGAACTGCACGATCAGGATGCCGTGCTTGCTGATCAAGCCCATCAGGGTGACCAGGCCGACCTCGGTATAGATGTTGAGGCTGGCGAACAGGTTCACGAAGATCAGTGCACCGAACAGCGCCAGCGGCACCGAGACCAGGATCACGATCGGGTCGCGCAAGCTGTTGAACTGCGCGGCCAGGGCCAGGAACACTATGATGACGGCGAACAGCAAGGTGGTGCCGAAGCCGCCCGATTCCATGACGAATTGACGCGACTGGCCGGCGTAATCCACGTTGTACCCAGTGGGCGCCACCTCATGCACCAGGTCACGCAGGTAGGCCAGGGCATCGCCCTGCGCCATGCCCGACACGCCCGAGATCGTGGCTGCGTTCTGCTGCTGGAAGCGGTTCAACGAACGCGGCACCACCTGGTGGGTGATCTTCGCCACGGTCGAGGCCGGGATCACCGATCCATCCGGTACCCGGATGTAGTAATTCAGCACCTGATCCGGGTTGAGCCGGTCGACCTGCAGCACTTGCGGAATCACCCGGTATGAGCGGCCGGAGATCGAAAAATAGTTGACGTATCCCCCGCCCAGGGCCGACCCGAGCGCTGCACCCACGTCCTGCTGGGTCAGTCCCAGACTGGTGATCATGTCGCGATCCAGGCTTACCGTGGCTTGCGGCTTGTCGACCTTGAGATCGGAGTCGATGAAGTAGAACTTGCCGCTGGCCTGCGCCTTCTGCAGCACCTCGGTAGCCACCTGGTTGAGGTTGGCGAACGGCTCCGTGGTCGTGATCACCACCTGGATCGGCAAGCCCTGCGCGCCCGGTAGCGGCGGAAACTGGAACGCCGCCACCTTGGCGCCGGCGATGCCGTTCCACTTCTGCTGCAAAACCTGCTGCAGGTCATGGGCGTTGCGACTGCGTTCATCCCACGGCTTGAGCAGCACGCCGCTGATACCCTGGTTGATGGTGGGAATCCCGATGAGCTGGAACATCTGCTCGTATTCGGGCAGTTCACTGGCCAGCTTGTACATCTGGTGCGCGTAGACGTCCATCTGCTGCGCCGTGGCATTCGGCGCACCGACGATCTGGCCGACGACAGCACCCTGGTCCTCCTCGGGAGCCAGCTCCGACTTCGCGGTCATGCCCAGCGCGATGGTGGCCAGCAACAACAGTGCGCTCATGACCACGATCACCGACGTCGTCGACAAGGTGTTGTGCAGCACCCGCCGATAGCCATGATGCAGGCGATCGAACTGGCGATCGATGAACTGCACGAAGCGGCCGCCCTCCTGCTCGTTGCGGAAAAACCGCGAGGTCATCATCGGCGACAGGGTCAGGGCGATGATCGCCGAGACAGTCACCGCGCCGGCCAGGGTGAATGCAAACTCGGTGAACAGCGCGCCGGTGAGGCCGCTCTGGAAGCCGATCGGCACGTACACCGCAATCAGCACCACGGTCATCGCCAGGATCGGCCCGCCCAGCTCGCGTGCGGCCAGCAGCGCCGCCTGCAACGGCGTCTTGCCTTCCTCCTTCATGTGTCGATCGACGTTTTCCACCACGATGATCGCGTCATCCACCACCAGGCCGATCGCCAGTACCAGCGCCAGCAGGGTCAACAGGTTGATCGAGTAGCCCAGCACCAGCATCACGAAGAAGGCGCCGATCAGCGCCAGCGGCATCGCGATCACCGGGATGATCACCGCACGCAGGCTGCCGAGGAACAGGAAGATCACCAGGGTGACGATCAGCAACGCCTCGATCAGGGTCTTGATGACTTCATGAATCGACGCGTTGACGAATACGGTTGCGTCGTAATTGACCTTGCCGCTGACGCCGCTCGGCAATTGATGGATGATCTCGGGAAGCGCCGCGTGCACGCGTTTCGCCACGTCGAGGATATTGGCGTCCGGTGCGACCTTGATGCCCATGAACACCGAGCGCTTGCCACCCATGGCGACGCTGGAATCGTAATTTTCCGAACCCAGACTGACGGTGGCCACGTCTTGCAGGCGCACGATCGCACCGTGGCCCAGCTTGATGGCCAGCTGCCTGAACTCGTCGACCGTATGCAGGTTGCTGTCGGTGGTCAGGTCCACGGTGACGGCCTGGCCTTTGGTTGAACCGACCGCCGCGAGGTAGTTGTTGGCCGCCAGCGCGGTGGAGACGTCGCTGGCTGTGACGCCATGCGCCGCCATCTTCACCGGGTCCAGCCAGGCCCGCAGCGCAATTGAGCGGCCGCCCAGAATCTCGGCGGTCTGCACGCCCTCGATCGAATCCAGCTTCGGCTTGACCACGCGCACCAGGTAATCGGTGATGTTGTTGGTCGGCAGTACATCGCTGTAGAAGCCCAGGTACATCGCGTCGATGTCCTGCCCAGTCTGCACGTTGATCACCGGCTGCTGCGCCTGCGGCGGCAGCTGGTTCTTCACCGAATTGACCTGGGTGGTGATCTCGGTCAGGGCGCGGTTGGCATCATAGTTGAGACGCAGCGTGGCGGTAATCGTGGATACGCCCGCGGCACTGCTGGAGGACAGGTAGTCGATGCCCTGCGCCTGCGAAATCGCCTGCTCCAGCGGCTGGGTGACAAAACCGGCCATGGTCTGTGCATCGGCGCCGTAATACGCCGTGCTGACCGTGACGGTGGCATTCTCGGTTTGCGGAAACTGGCGCACTGTCAGGCTGGTGACGGCCTTGATGCCGAGGACCAGGATCAGCAGGCTGACGACGATCGCCAGCACCGGCTTGTTGATGAACAGGTCGGTGAATTTCATGGCGTGCTCAGTGCTCCTGCGGCGCAGGATGCGCGCTGTCGGCAGGCTGCACGCTGTTGTCGATCACGATCGGCGCATCGTTCTTCAGCTTCATCTGGCCACTGGTTACCACCACGGTGCCGGCGTCCACGCCCTTGAGGATCGCCACCTGGTCGCCACGGGTTTCGCCCAGGGTGACGAAGGTCTGCCTGACCGTCGCCGGCAGCGGCTTGCCCTGGTCGTCCTTGCCCGTGGACGGCTGCACCACATACACGGTGTCGCCATAGGGGTTGTAGACGATCGCCGCCTGCGGCACAGTCAGCTGACGCTGCCGGCTGCCGACGTCCACGCTGACCTTGGCGAACATGCCGGGGGTCAGCATCTCGTCATGATTGGCCACCGTGGCCTCCACCTGCGCATTGCGGGTGTCGGCATCGACCTTGGGACTGATGGCGTTGAGCTTGCCGGCAAACTGACGCCCCGCAAACGCATCAAGTTTCAGGTTCACCGTCTGGCCTACCCGCAGCCGACCCAGCTCGCTTTGCGGCACATCGAAATCGACGAGCAGGGGATCGAGCTGCTGCAACGTCACCACCGCGGTACCGGCGCTCAGGTAATCGCCCGGGCTGGTGGTGATGATGCCGGCGCGCCCGGCGAACGGCGCGCGCAGCTGCTTCTTCGCTACCACCACCTTCTGCTGCGCCACGGCTGCCTGCTTCGCCTGGAGGTCGGCGTTGGCGGCGTCGTAGTCGGCCTTGCTGATCGCCTGCGCGGCGAGCTGCTTCTTCGCCCGCTCGAAGGTCAGCCGCGACAGCTGGGCGGCCGCCGCGAACTGCTGCAGCTGAGCTACATCGTCACCATCACGCAACTGCAACAGCAGCTGGCCCTGCTTGACGTCCTGGCCGGATTTCAGGTCGACCGCGGTCACGAGCCCGGCCACATCCATCGCCAGGTCGGCGCCGTTGACGGCGCGCAGGGTGCCGACCGCTTGCAAGGAGGGCTGCCACGGCTGCTCGCTCGCACTGGTCGTGCTTACCGTGGACGGTGCCGGCTTGGGCATGCCGTGGATCATGCGCATCACCAGCAGCACCTTGATGCCGACGATCACCGCGATCAGCAGCAACACGCCGCCGATCATCCAGAGCATGCGTTTGGTGGTGCTGGGTTTTTTGTCGACGCGCGTGGTCATGCGCGGGCTCCTTGTGATTGGTGCAATGGGAATTCATTGGCGCGGTCGTTCCTGATCGCGAAAATCTGGAAGCGGATGTCCGGTCCGCTCCCGACAAGAGCTACTGACCCTGTCTGGTCACCTGTTCGATGCTTTCACCGTGCCAGCCGCCACCGAGTGCCGCATACAGCACCGCGGTGTCGGCCAGTCGCCCCGCGCGCGCCTGGATCAGCGCAATATGGGCCTGCTGGTAGCTGCGCTCGGCGTTGAGCAGATTGAGGTAACCGGTGGCGCCCAGCCGATATTGCTCGCCGGTCAGCGCGAGCTGCCTGGAGGCCGCGTCGTCGGCAGTGACCTGCGCGGCCAGGCCTTGCGCGTCGTATTGCAGCGCCTGCAGCGCATCGGCGACGTTCTGAAACGCGACCAGCACCGTCTGTTGCCAGTCCGCCAGCGCCTTGTCCAGGCCGGCCTGGGCGGCGAGCTTCCTGTGCCGCAACTCGCCGCCGTGAAACAGCGGCTGGGTCAGCCCCAGCCCCAGCGACCAGGCGCGGGTACCTGCGGAAAACAAGTCGCCCGCGCTGAGCGCCTGCGAACCGCCGCTGGCGGAAAGCGAAATTTGCGGCAGCATCGCTGCGGTGGCCACGCCGACTTCGGCGGTCGCGGCGTGCAATTGCGCGGAGGCGGCGCGGATATCCGGGCGCTGCGCGACAAGGACCGAGGGCAGGCTGACCGGGATGTCCTTCGGCAGCGTGATCGCATCCAGCTGCAGCGGTGACAGTTCCAGCTGTGCCGGCGTGGTGCCGAGATAGGTAGCCAGCTGGTTGCGGGTGGCGGCGAGTCGCGCTCGCAGCGGCGGCAGGCTCGCTGCGGTGGTGGCCAGCTGGGCGCGCACGGCCAACGTGTCTGACAACGACTTCGCGCCGATCTGCTGCTGCTGTTCGGCGATGTGCAGGCTCTTGCGCTGGCTGTCGAGAATCTCCCCGGTGGCCCGCAGCTGTTCGCGCAACGAGGCTTCCTGCAGCGAGGCGGTGACCACATTGGCCGCCAGGGTCAGGTAGGTCGCGTCGGTCTGCGCCTGCTGCACGTCGGCCAGCGCCGCCTGCGCCTCGATCCCGCGCCGGGTGCCGCCAAAAAGGTCGATGCCGTAGCTCACGCTGACCGAGGCGTTGTAGACGGTCAACGGGGAAAAGGTGAGGGCACCCCCGAACGTCGCGCCGGACTGCTTCTGGCGGGTAACCCCTGCACTCGCATCGATTGACGGGAAACTCATCGCACCGGCGGCGCGCGCGTTTTCCTGCGCCTGGCGCAGTGCTGCCTGCGCCGAGGCGATCGAGGGGCTGTGCCGCAGTGCCGCGTCTACCCGGCGGGTCAGTTCGGCATTGTCGAAGGTGGTCCACCACCGAGCTGGCACGTCGCGACCATGCAGAAAGCGCTGTGCGTCGCCGTCGGCGGTCCGGGCCGTGGCGGTCTTGGCGGGCAACGGCCGGTCCGTGAAACGGTCCACGGCCGGAGCGTCGGGGCGATGGTAATCGGGACCGACGGCGCAGCCGGTCAGGGTCAGCACAACGAGCAGCGCGATGGTGCACGCAGCGTTCTGACGCCGGATCGGTGGGGAGCGAGACAGGTCGCTGGACACGGAAGTGGCCTGAACTTGGGGAGTCGGCCCGGGACAATAGCATACCGACTAGTTCAGATATATAGGAGAGTCGTCACGCCTGTCCAGCGAAACAGGCGGCATGAAAGCCTGGTTCAGAGCATCCGCGCACCGCGTCCCTGGGACGAGAAAAGCATCGACACCTCGCCGCTGAGGCCATCGGGGTGACCCGGTGGCACGGCGAACCGCCAGCCACGCACGCTGCGCAGCGCATGCTGATCGAGGATCGGGTCGTCGCTGGACCCGGCGACGCTGGCGCTCTCCACCCGGCCGACGCCGTCGACCTGAACCCGAAGGATCACCTGGCCATCGAGATGACCGCGCAACTGGTCCCAGCTCTGGCTGGTCTCGGCTGGAGTCGTCAGTGGACGCAACATGGTGGGTGTCACGAGCACTGCGGCATGCGCGACGCCCTCATCGGCGATTTCATGCAGCCGGACACGGCGAGGCTGCTGCGCCGCCGGGACCGGACCATGTGACCGCCGCACTTTCGGCGGCGTCCGCGGCGCAGCATCCAACCGACCCGCCATCGCCACGCGATCGGATGGCTCGCGCCATTGACCGGTCAGGCTGCTGAGCCAGCCCGTGCCCGCGACGCCGATCAGCAGCGCCAGCGTGCTCAGGCATGTGGTGGTGCGCAGACTCAGCATGGCCGGTGCGCTACGGGCGCTCGAGGATGGCGGTGACGCCCATGCCGCCAGCGGTGCAGATCGAGATCAGGCCGCGGCCGGAGCCTTTCTGTTCCAGCAGCTTGGCCATCGTGGCGACGAGGCGCGCGCCGGTGGCCGCGAACGGATGGCCTGCGGCGAGGCTGGAGCCGTGCACGTTGAGCCTGGACGGATCGATCGCGCCCAGCGGCGCATCCAGGCCGAGCCGGTTCTTGCAGTAGTCCGCCGATTCCCACGCGCGCAGCGTGCACAACACCTGTGCCGCGAACGCCTCGTGGATCTCGTAATAGTCGAAGTCCTGCAGGCTGAGGCCGTTGCGCGCCAGCAACCGCGGTACGGCGATGGTGGGTGCCATCAGCAAGCCCTCGCCGTGCACGAAGTCCACCGCGGCGACTTCCGCGTCGCGCAGGTAGGCCTGAACCTTCAGGCCGTGCCGGGCGGCCCACTCGTCGGTGCCAAGCAGCACGGCGGCGGCGCCGTCGGACAGCCCGGTGGAGTTGCCGGCGGTAAGCGTGCCATGGCCGGAGTGCTTGTCAAACGCGGGCTTCAGTGCGGCAAGTTTCTCCATGCTGCTGTCCGGACGCAGGAAACCGTCGCGCCGCAGGCCACGGAACGGCACCAGCAAATCGTCGAAGAAACCGGCCTCGTAGGCGGCAGCCAGCTTGCGGTGGCTTTCCAGCGCCAGTTCATCCTGCGCCTCGCGGCTGACATGCCACTGCCTCGCCATCTGTTCGCAATGGTCGCCCATCGACTTGCCCGTGCGCGGTTCGGCCACGCCGGGGAAGGACGGTTTCAGCTCGCTGAAGGAAAAACCGCGCAGCGCGGTCTTCAGCTTGTCCATCGGTGTGCTGGCCCGGTTCACCGCGAGCAGGCGCTTGCGCAGGCGGCGCCCATAGACGATCGGCACGTCACTGGTGGTGTCCGAACCGGCGGCAATGCCGGCCTCGATCTGACCGACGGCGATCTTGTTGGCGACGATGATGGCATTGTCGAGCGAGGTGCCGCAGGCACGCGCGGTGGTGATGCCCGGCGTGGTCGGCGCCAGTCCGGAACTGAGCAGGGCCTCGCGCGCCAGATTCCAGTCCGCCGAATGCTTGATGACCGCGCCCAGCGCCACTTCGCCCAATTCAACGCCGTGCAGGCCAAACCGCTCGACCAGCGCACCGAGCACTTTGACCGACATGCCGAAGTTGCCCACGTCGGCGTAGGCGGTGTTGTTGCGACAGAACGGAATGCGTATGCCGCCAATGACCCCGACGCGCCTGTGCGTGTTTTCCATGCCCTGAACGATCCATCACCCGATTGGTTCAAGGCTAACCCGCCATGCCGCCGGGTGAAAGCCCGCAAGCCCGTGGTTGTGCCAATTCGTTCAGCACCACGCGACGGGACGATCAGGGCACGCTGGTAGAATGTGCGCCCTGTTGACCGTGGATGACCGCCCGTGGAAGCGCAAACCCTGCTCGCCTTGCCGGTGGTGCTGGCGCTGGAAACGGTGGCCGGCGAACCGCCGGCGCCGATGACGCTCAGCCGCGACGACGCGGCAGCGCTGGCGCAGCTGGTGGCGGCCGATCTGCTGAAGCTGGTGCCGCAGGTCGAGCGCGCGCGTCTGGTGCTTGCGGGCGCGTTGTTCGATCAGGTCGAGTTGCTGCGCCCCGGCTTCCCGGTGTGGGCAATCCTGGACGAACTGGCGCGCCGCGCGCCGCGCGGCACGTTGGAGAGCGTGGTTGCATTCGGCCACCACGAGGGGCACATGCCGGCGCCCGGGCTGGAGCCCTCCTCCACTTATGCTGCAGGCCCGATGCGGTTGCTGCCGATCAGCCTGCTGGTGCCTGCCGACCTGGCCGACGAGCTCTCCACCCAGCTGGAAATCCAGCTGATCGGCCGAGGCGAGGCCGGCGTGCCGACTGCCGACTGCCTGATGCGCATGCTCGGCATCCGCCTGGAGCACCTGCGCTACCTCAGTCGCAACGACTTGCTCGCGCTTGCCTGCGTGCAGTACGAGCACGTCAACCTGGCGCCGCTGTGGACGCTGCTGGAAACCGCGCTGCTGACCCCGGAACGGGACGAATCCACGATGAGTGCGCGTGGCTTGCCGCTACGCTACGCCGGCGGCACCGTATGGGTGCAGTCGCCGGCACAATGGCTCGCCCGCCAGACGGGCGAGCCGGCGCAGCGTGCCCACGATTTCGCCGGCATCGTGTTCGAGTTGCGCCAGTACGCGGCCCTGCTCGACGCGCATCAGGTTCCGTTGCAGTTGCAGTCGGCGGATATCACGGCCGAGTCGATGGACGGCTATTTGCTGGAAACCCGTGCGGCGGCGCAGGCGGATCTCGGCGCGCCACGTCTGTATGCGCACGAGGCACCTGGCCTTGGCGTGGTGGCGGTGACCGTGGCACAGCCTGCAGGAGCGGAGCGCGCCCGCGTACTGGCGCACGGCTACCCGATGCAATCGCGGGCGCTTGGATTGCTCTTGCAGCGGCTGGCCACCCAGTACGGCATCGCCAGCGAGTGCGAGGCACTGGGTCGGGTCGTGCTTGACGAAGCTGGCCGACTGGGAGCGCCGTCAGCCGTTTTGCACTGAACCGCGAGCGCAACGGCGCGCACCCCGAGGCGTAGCTCCTTGGCCGCCCCGGGTGGCAGTTGTGCCACCTCGATGAGTCGGCGCATGATGAGGCGGTGCGCAACAGGGGCACCCTCAAGCCGACGGGATGACCATGCGGCCGGACAAGCAAGCCGAGGGGTTACCGACACTACCGGGCGGGTCGCACTGGCCGGTCAGGCTGCTGCATGGGGCACCGGTTCTGCTCACCTACCTCGATCGCGAGCAGCGCTTCCGCTACGTCAACGACACCCATCGCCGCTGGCTGGGCATCGAGCCGTCCGCGATGATCGGCCAGCGTCTGCTCGACGTGGCCGGGGCGGACAACTACGAACGTGCGCGGCCGGCGCTGGAGCAGGCTTATGCGGGCCAGCCGGCCAGCTACGAGGGCGAGCTGCGAACCCGGGACGAGCGGCGCTACGCCCACGGCAACTTCCAGCCCGACTTCGATGCCGACGGCCGGGTCTGCGGTGTGTTCACCGCCTTCATCGACATCACCGAGCGGCGCGCGCTGGAACTGCAGCTGCGCGAGAGCGAGCGACGCTTCTTCAGCGCGTTCCAGCACGCCACCATCGGCATGGCGCTGAGCCAACCGGATGGCCACTTCCTGCGCGTCAACGCCGCCGTGTGCCGGATGCTCGGTTATACCGAGGACGAGCTGCTGCAGCGGGGCATCACGGACATCACGCATCCGGACGACATGGCCACCGACGCGGAGCAGATGATCCAGTTGCTCAGTGGCCAGCGCGACAACTACCAGCTTGAGAAGCGCAACCTGCACAAGGATGGCCACGTCGTGCACATCCAGCTCAGCGTGTCGCTGGTGCGCGACGACGAGGGTGCACCGTTGTACTTCGTCTCGCAGGCGCAGGACATCAGCGCGCGCAAGGCGTTCGAGGACGCGCTGCACCGCGAGCGTGAACTGGCCGAAGTCACCCTGCGTTCGATCGGCGATGCGGTGATCACCACCGACCCGCAGTTGCGCATCAGCTCGCTCAACCCCATCGCCGAGGCGATGACCGGCTGGAGCCACGCTGAGGCTCAGGGCCGGCCGATCGAGGAGGTTTTCCAGCTGTTCGATGCCACGCACGGGCAACCCATCGTCAACCCGCTGCGCGGGGCGATCGAGCACAACACCATCATGGACCTGGTCGGACGCACACTGTTGCGCCACCGGCATGGCTTCGACACGCCGGTGGAGGATTGCTCCGCACCGATCCACGATCATGCCGGCAACGTGATCGGCGGCGTGCTGGTATTCCACGACGTCAGCGAGACCCGCGCCCTCGCACTTAAACTGATCCACCTCACCCAGCACGACACCTTGACCGGCCTGCCCAATCGCAGCCAGTTGCACGATCACCTGTCCCATGCCATCGCTGCCGCCCGTCGGCGCCAGCAGCGCGCCGCCCTGCTGTACATCGATATCCACCAGTTCAGGCAGATCAACGAACAGCACGGCCATGCCGGCGGTGATCGCGTGCTGCGCGCCTTCGTGTCGCGGTTGCAGCGCTGCCTGCCCGTCGGCGCCCTGCTCAGCCGCCATGGCGGCGACGAATTCGTGGTGGTGTGCTCGAACCTGGACAGCGTCGGCGAAGCGGCCAGTCTCGCGCAAACCCTGGTCGACCAGGGCGAGCAAACCCTCCTCGACGGCATGGCGGAACTGCGCCTGCATCTGGGCATCGGCATCAGTGTGTATCCCGATGACGCGGACGATCCGGAAAGCCTGCTGCAACATGCAGAAACCGCACTGGCGGCGATCCGCAGCCAGCGCCGGCACGGTTATCGCTTCTTCACCGCCTCCATGAACGAGCGCACGCGAGCGCGCCGCGGGATCGAATCAGCTTTGCGGCAGGCCTTGCCGCGACGCCAGCTCAGCCTTCATTACCAGCCCAAGATGGATGCCGGCAGCGGCCGCATCGTCGGCGCCGAAGCATTGCTGCGCTGGCACGCCAACGGGCAGGAGCTGCACAAGCCCGATCATTTCATTCCCGTGGCGGAGGATACCGGCCTGATCCTGCCGATCGGAGCCTGGGTGCTGCGCCAGGCGAGCCAGCAGGCGCGCACCTGGCAGCAGCAAGGCCACCCGATCCCCATTTCGGTAAACGTGTCGCCGGTGCAGTTCCAGCATCCCGATTTCCACCACTGGCTGGACGAGGTGCTGGAGCAAACCGGGCTCGACGCCGACCTGCTCGAGCTCGAACTGACCGAGCGCATGGTGATGTCCGGTGGCGACGCCTCCAGCAGCCTGTTGCGACGGATCCGGCAACGCGGCGTGCGCCTGGCGCTGGACGATTTTGGCACCGGGTATTGCAGCCTCTCGTATCTGAAACATTTTCCGATCGACACGCTGAAGATCGACCGCGTTTTCGTGCGCGACGTGGTCGGCGATGCCGATACGGCCACGATCACCAGCGCAATCATCGCGATGGCGCGTGGGCTGGACAAGCTGGTGGTCGCCGAGGGCGTGGAAACGCCTGGGCAGGCCGCTTTTCTGCGCGATGCCGGCTGCGACCAGTTGCAAGGTTTCCTGCTCGGCCTGCCGATGCCCGCCAGCGACTTTCAAAACCTGCTGGTGGAAGCTGGCTGAGCCTCCCGTTCCGCACGAACGGCCGACGCGCACCCCCTGGCGAGATGCGTTGCGCGAACGCGGGTAGGGCATTCGCGCCATGGTGCGCTCCTACAGCGCGGCAGAATTCAGCGCGGCTTCGTACATGAAATAATGGCAGCGCTGCATGCCGAGCCCTGCATAGGTCTGCTGGGCGCGGTGGTTCTCCGTTTCCACGTACAGACGCACACCGACCGCACCGGCCTGTGTCGCTCGCTGGGTCACCGCCGCATACAACGCACGAAAGACCCCGTCACGACGTGCGGCGGGATCCACGTACACGCTCTGGATCCACCAGAAGTCCCCATCGCGCCAATCACTCCACTCGAACGTCACCAGCAAACTGCCCACCGCCTCGCCGGCACGTTCCGCCACCAGATAAAAGCCGCGACGCGGTTGTGCGAGCACGCCACTGACGCCACGGCGCAGCACAGCCGGATCCAGCCGCTTGTGCTCGGTCTCCCACGCCATTGCCAGGTTCCAGTCCACCAGGCCGGGGACGTCGGTGGGTGTGGCGGCACGGATCAGCAATGACATGGCGAGTCCCTGGCGGAAAGAACCCATCCTACCGAGGTGCCGGGTAACGATTGAAGTCCCGTCATACTTCACCGCCCGGTCGACAGCCTGCGCGTTCTTCACATGTCCACGCGTAAGGTGGCGGCACAAGCCGGTGGCTGCGCCGGACGACGTGTACCACCTGAAGATCCCGGCAGGTCCGTCGCACCGCCGGCCATCATCAACTCGAAGGAACATCGTTCTTGAACATCGGCAGCCTTCTCGATCGGCTCAAGTTGCGCCGCCTGCAAGCGTTTCGCCGTCGCCGCGTCGCCGCGCGCTCGCGGCCGGAACAGGAGCCGGCGCTGCGCGCGGAGTTGTTCAGTGCGGAGCAGATGGAGCGGCATGGCCGCATCCTGGCCAGCCAGCATCGGCTGCGCGAACACTCCGGCGCGGACCTGCTGCTGGGAAGACTGGCCGACAACGAGGCGGTCATCACGCACACCTGCGAGCGACTGACCAACGCGACCCGGCGCAAGCGCCGGATCACGCCGGCCGGCGAGTGGCTGCTGGACAACTTCTACCTGATCGAGGAGCAGATCCGCACCGCCCGCCGGCACCTGCCCAAGGGCTACAGCCACGAGTTGCCGCGGCTGGGAAACAGCGCCTCGGCCGGCCTGCCGCGGGTGTACGACATCGCGCTGGAAATCATCTCCCATGGGGATGGCCGGATCGACACCGCCGGCCTGCACCGCTTCATCCACGCCTACCAGGAAGTGACCCCGCTGAAGCTCGGCGAGCTGTGGGCGATCCCGATCATGCTGCGGCTGGCGCTGATCGAAAACCTGCGCCGGGTGGCGGCACGGGTGATGGCCGACTGGGCCTATCGGGGCAGCGCCGTGCGCTGGGCGGACAGCATGACTGCCACCGCGGAGGGCGATCCCAACTCGGTGGTGCTGGTGGTGGCCGACATGGCGCGCTCGGATCCGCCGATGAACGGCCCGTTCGTGGCCGAGATGGCCCGACGGCTGCAGGGCCAGAGCCCGGCGCTGGCGTTGCCGCTGAGCTGGCTCGAACAACGCCTTTCCGAGTCAGGCCAGAGCATCGACCATCTGGTGCAGCTGGAAGCGCAGCAGCAGGCCGCGGCGCAGGTTTCGGTGAGCAACAGCATAGGCAGCCTGCGCGTGCTCGGGGCGATCGACTGGCGCGACTTCGTCGAGCATGCCAGCCTGATCGAACAATCCCTGCGCCAGGACCCGGCGGGCGTGTATGCAGCGATGGATTTCGCCACTCGCGATCGCTATCGCCACGTGGTCGAGCGCCTGGCCCGGCAACACCGGCTGGACGAGGTGCACGTCGCCGACAGCGCCATCGCACTGTGTCGGGCCGCCGCACCCACCGAGCCCGCACCCGCATTGCCGCGGCACGTCGGTTTCTATCTGATCGACCGCGGTCGTCCCCGGCTGGAGCAGCAGTTGGGCGTCTCGCCGGGCCTGACCGAATGCGTGCGTCGCATGTTCGATCGAGCGCCGGTGCCGATCTACCTCGGCTTGCTGATGGTGCTGACCCTGGCGTTCGCCGAGCCGCTGACGCTGGCGGCCTCCTACGGGGAGGTGGCGCCGTGGGCGCTGGTCGTGATTGCGATCATGGCGCTGATCGTGGCCAGCCAGCTGGCGTCGAGCCTGTTCAACTGGATGGCCACGCTGGCGATTTCACCGCAACCGCTGCCGCGCATGAATTATGCGCACGGCATCCCGGCCAGCGCGCGCACCCTGGTGGCGATCCCCAGCATGCTTGCCAACGCGCACGACGTGGAGGAACTGGTCGAGTCGCTGGAGGTGCGCTTCCTGGGCAATCGCAACGAACACCTGCACTTCGCCCTGCTCACCGATTTCACCGACGCGGCCAGCGAAACCCTGCCCGACGACGAGGCCTTGCTGCAGCTCGCACAACGTCGCATCGAGGCACTCAACGAACGTTACGCCAGCCTCGAGTCAGACCGTTTCTTCCTGTTCCACCGGCCGCGGCGCTGGAACCCCGCCGAGCGCTGCTGGATGGGCCACGAGCGCAAGCGCGGCAAGCTGGCCGACCTCAATGCCCTGCTGCGCGGCAACGCGCACGACCGGTTCATGCGCATCGTCGGCGATATCGCGAGCTTGCCCCCGGTGCAGTACGTGATCACCCTGGACACCGACACCGAGCTGCCGCGTGACGTGGCGCAGGCCTTCATCGGCAGCATCGACCACCCGCTCAACCGCGCGGTGTACGACCCCGTGCGCCGTCGCGTGGTCAGCGGCTATGCCATCCTGCAACCGCGCGTGGGCATAAGCCTGCCCAGCACCGCACGCTCGCGCTATGCGCAGCTGTATGGCAGCGATGCCGGCATCGACCCGTATACGCAGACCGTCTCGGACGTCTACCAGGACGTCTTCAACGAAGGCTCGTTCATCGGCAAGGGCATCTACGCGATCGACGCGTTCGAGCGCACGCTGGACGGCCGCTTTCCGGAGAACCGCATCCTCAGCCATGACCTGGTCGAGGGTTGTCATGCGCGTTCGGGCCTGCTCAGCGACGTGCAGCTGTATGAGGAATACCCCGCGCGCTACGCCGAGGACGTCAAGCGCCGGCATCGCTGGATCCGCGGCGACTGGCAACTGCTGCCGTGGCTGCTGCCGTGGGCGCCGACCGCACACGAGGGCTGGCGGCGCAACGCACTGACCGCACTCTCGCGCTGGAAGATCCTCGACAACCTGCGCCGCAGCCTGGTCCCGCCTGCGGTGCTGGTCTTGCTGGTGGTCGGCTGGCTGGTATTGTCGCCGGTGCTGTCCTGGACCGTGGCCGTGCTGGCGATGGTGCTGGTGCCGCCACTGCTGTCCGCGCTGCTGGAACTGGCGCAGAAGCCGAAGGACGTGCAGCTGGACCAGCACCTGCGCGCCGGTTTCCTGACCGGCATGCAACACATCGCGCGGATGGCACTGGGGCTGGCCTGGCTGCCGCACGAGGCGCTGTATCACCTGGATGCAATCGTGCGCTCGCTGTGGCGCATGACCATCAGTCATCGCCACCTGCTGCAATGGCAGACCTCAAGCGATGTCGCGCGGCGCAGCAGCAATGCGGCTGCGGCCGTATGGCGGCAGATGTGGATCGGGCCGGTGTTCGCCGTGCTGCTGACCGTGGCGCTGGCCTTGCACCGGCCCATGGTGCTGATGCTGGCGTGGCCGTTGCTGCTGCTGTGGCTGTTCTCACCCGGCATGGCCTGGTGGGTGAGCCAGCCGCGCCGGCTCGACACGTTCGTGCCCAACGCAGCGCAGACTCGCTTCCTGCGGGTGTTGGCGCGGCAGACCTGGGCTTTCTTCGACAGCCACGTCAACGCGGCTGAAAACTGGCTGCCACCGGACAACCTGCAGGAGCAGCCGGGCCCGGTGATTGCCCATCGCACCTCGCCGACCAACATGGGCCTGGCCCTGCTGGCCAACCTGTCCAGTTACGATTTCGGCTTCCTGGGCGTCGGTCGTGTACTGCAGCGCACCCGCGACACCCTGGCCACGATGCAGCAGCTGCCGCGCTACCGCGGTCACTTCTACAACTGGTATGACACCCAGACGCTGCAGCCGCTGGCGCCGCTGTACATCTCGGCGGTGGACAGCGGCAACCTCGCCGGGCACCTGCTGACGCTGCGCCCCGGGCTGCTCGAACTGATCGCGGCGCCGGTGTTCCGGGCCTGCGCGCTGCAGGGTCTGCTAGATACATTGCAGCTGCTGCACGATGCGCTGGATCGCGACGTGGAGGCCCTGGACCGCCTGCAGAACCAGCTGCAGGACGCGCTGGACAGCCCCCCGGCGAACGTCAGCGCCGCGCTGGCGGTGCTGCAACCCCAGCGCCAGCGCACCCACGCACTGCGCCACGAACTGGCGCCGGAGCCGGACAGCGACGCGGCGTTCTGGCTTGACGCGCTGTGCGCGCAGCTGGACGAGCTGTGCGAAGAGCTGACCCTGTTCAAGCTCGACCCGGCCGAGGACGACGACACCGGCTTCCGCGGCATACCCAGCCTGCGCCAGCTGGCGCATATCGAACCCTTGTGCTGGCCGGGCGATTTCGACGCCGAGTCGGTGCGCGAACGCGCGCGCGCGCGCGTGGTCCTGATCGAACACCTGGCGCAGCAGGCCGACGAACTGGCGCAGATGGACTATCGCTTCCTCTACGACAGCGCGCGCGATCTGCTGTCGATCGGCTACAACGTCGACGCGCGCCGGCTCGATGCCGGCTACTACGAC
>JBDTEG010000095.1:0-3058 GCA_039922695.1 Rhodanobacter sp.
ATGAAGGACAAGTACAAGGAAACCTCGCGCGGCGGCCTGGCGGTCAACGTCATCGAGTGTTGAGCGCGGGTCGAAGGCGACGTCCGCTACCTGCGGCAAACGAAGCCAATACCAGCAGGGCCGCGCCGCCGAACCACGTGGCGGCAAGCGAAACATGGTCCAGCAGCAGACCGCCGAAGGCAGCGCCCAGCATGATGGCGAGCTGGATGACGGCGACCATCAAGCCACCTCCGGCCTCGGGGTCGTGGGCAAGGCCCTGGGTCAGCCAGGTCGACCACGCAACCGGGATCGCCGAGTTCAGCAGGCCCCGGACGAACAGGATGACGGCTGCCGCCCACGGGTGATATCCGACCGCCAGCAAGATGAGGGTGATGACGGCAAGCGCAAGCGGGAGTGCGGGCAGCGCACGGTAGAGATGTCTCCCGACAACACGGCTCACCGTGTACGTGCCCGCGAATCCGGCCAACGCCAGCTGAGCAACAGCAGCGACCACTGCGGCACGGTGTCGCCCATGCGTGTTTCGAGAAAGGGCCGCAGATAGGTGAAAGTGGCGAACGCGCCGGCGAAGGCGAGCATCACGGCCGTCATGGCAAAGGCCACATGCCGGCGCTTGAGCAGTCGAAACACATTCGAGCTTCGCCTTGCCGCATCCGGCGCCATGGATGGCAGGGACCGCCACTGCCATGCAAGGTTGACCAGCACCAGCGGCACCAAGGCCCAGAACACGCCGCGCCAGCCGATCAGCCCGCCCACATAGCTGCCGCACGACCTCACGGAACACCAATGCATCAACCTGCGTCTTCCTGCCTGTGGCGGGCTGTATGCGTGGGAGTTCGAACGGCGCGCGCGCAAGCTCAACGCGCGTGTGGAGGGGCAGTTCGTGTTCAATACCGCGCCGCCGACTGTCACGGCGGCGCTCGACGGCGCGGGCGTGGCGTTCCTGCCGGAAGATGAGGTCCTGCACCACATCGAGGCTGGGACGCTGATACGCGTGCTCGAAGGCTGGTGCCCGCCGTTTCCTGGTTACCACCTGTACTACCCCAGCCGCCGCCAGCCTTCCGCCGCATTCACGCTTATCGTCGACGCGCTGCGCTACCAGACTTAGGAACCGGTCCAGTTGACAGCGAGGGGGCGGCGGCCTGCCTTGGGTCGCTCTCTGCCTGTCGAGCTTGCCCAAGCGTTGCCAGATCGACGCGACAAAGTCGGCGTTCCACTGCGGTCCACGCTACTCAACTTGCACAGCGTGGCGGCGCGCAAGCTTGCGTTTCTCGGCCCACGACGCCCTGCCCGCAAGGAAGATCAGACCGCGCCGGCTGCCCGCTCGCAGGTCGGCGGCGGGGCCAGTCTCGCGGCGGTTTCCGGCGACAAGTCGGACGATACCCGCACGAGCTTCACTCGCTGTGCGGGCTTGCCGATGGGTACGAGCGCAGGGGATCGGATCCCGGACTCATGCTGCAACTGTCGACTGGGCCGCTTCATCGCTGGATGCCGCCACGGCCAGGCGGGCCAGCGCCGGGATGGATTTCGACCCCGTCCGCTTCATGATCTCGGCACGGTGGTTTTCCACCGTACGCTGGCTGATACCCAGATCCACGGCGATGTTCTTGCTGGGCTGACCTGCCAGGACCAGGTCCATGATCTGCTTCTGCCTGGGCGTGAGGTCGGCGATGTGATCGAACGCTGCGTGTTTCCACGCGACGAGTTTGTTGGCGTCACGCGCGTGTTCCAGGGCCCGCGCAATGCTCTCGAGCAGGTCACTTCGTTCGAACGGCTTTTCGATGAAGTCGTTGGCGCCGGCTTTCATGACATCGACGGCAACGGAGATCTCGCTGCTGCCGGTGATCATGATCGTCGGCATCTCGTCGCCGAGATCACGCAGTTTCCTCAGCAAGGCCACGCCTTTCATGCCAGGAAGATTGGCGTCGACCAGCAGACAGGATCCTCGACCGGGCTTGTACGTCTCCAGAAAGGCTTCACATGACGGGAAATCCTTCACGGCGTGTCCCGCGGCTTCCAGCACCTCGCGCAGTGTTCCACGCAGTCCGTCGTCGTCGTCGACAACATAGATGAGGGTCGGGCCGGAGAGTTCGCCGTTTTCACTCCGCGCCATGTCACCGTCGGCCTGGCGCCCGATTGACGTCTGCTGCGCATTTGCCAAAAGGCGCTGTATCACGAAGGCAATTTCCTTCAGCTTGGCGGGCTTGTTCAGTTGCGTGCAATGCTCCAGCGCGACCTCCCGCGAGGTCCGGGTGGAAATGTCGCCGGTAAGCACGATGGCCGGTATGTCACGACCAAGCTTTTCGCGCAGCGAGACGATGAGTTGCAACCCGGTGATGCCGCGCGGCAGATTCTGGTCAGTGAGGATGAGATCCGGCTGTACGCCGCCCTTGGCAATCCAGTCCAGTGCCGCAGGGCCATCAGCCGCGACCGCCACTTGATGTCCGCGAGACTTGAGGATGGACCCCAACAGCTCGCGCAAATCGGGTTCGTCCTCGACCACGAGGATCATGCCCGTGTGCCTGACCGCCTTGCCATCGCCGTCCGACTCCGAACTGACCTGGATCGGTCCCATGCCCGCGTTCTCCAACGGCGCAACGGCCACGTCAATCGCGAACATCGAGCCCTTGCCAAACACGGACTGCACCCGAATCTCGTGGCCGAGCAGGCTGCCAAGACGTTGCACGATCGACAGACCGAGACCCTGCCCACGGTCGCTTTCGCGCGCCGGATTGTCCAGCTGACGGAATTCCTCGAAAATGGGTTGCAGCTGTTCGTGTGGAATACCCGGGCCGGTGTCCCAGATCTGGATGCTCAGCCAGCCATTGTGTCGGCGACAACCAAAAAGTACCCGTCCCTGCTTGGTGTACTTGAACGCGTTGGAAAGCAGGTTGCGGAGCATCTGTTCAAGCAGTCGGGAATCGCTTTGAACCACCAGGTGGCACGGCACGACGTGCAGACTCAGTCCCTGGGCGCTTGCGTGATAGCTGAATTCATCGCCTAGCCGTTCCATGAGACCGATGAGGGGGACGCTGGTGGGATGCGGCTGCACCTGGCCTGA
>JBDTEG010000096.1:0-3315 GCA_039922695.1 Rhodanobacter sp.
GGATCGGCAGGCGTTCTGCGCGGGCTTGTTACGGGTCTGCGAGCGCTTCCAATGGCGTTTGTGGGCGTACTGTCTGATGGACAATCACTACCACCTGTTGGTCGAGACCCTCGCGCCGACACTCTCGCGGGGTATGCGGGAAGTCAACGGCGTCTATACGCAGGCCTTCAATCGGCGCCACGGTCGGGTCGGCCATGTGCTGCAAGGTCGGTACAAGGCGGTGCTGGTGGATAAGGACAGCTACCTGCTGGAGCTATCGCGCTACATCGTTCTCAATCCCGTGCGGGCACGATTGTGCGCGACGGCGGCCGACTGGCGGTGGCGCTAGAAACGGGGTCAGGTTCACTTACAACCGTTTGAATGCTCCGTTGACTGGTGATTCGTCGAAGCAGGAGCGTTTCCTGCGCCTGCGGCGCGCGAGTGACTTTCTCTTGTGTAGCCAAGAGAAAGTCACCAAAGAGAAGGCCACCCTCCTCGGCGCTTGCCGGGCTGCGCCCGACAAGTCCGTGAGTCGCGGCCGGGCTTTTCGACAGGGCATCCTGCCCTGGCGAAAAGGAGTCGACATCCATGTCGACTCCCCTGCGGGCCTTTCGTCCACGACTCACCGCCTCACAAGGACTTCAAGATCAACCGCAACCGCAACCGCAACCGCAAGCGCTGAAGAAAAGGGGACGAAGTGGAATGGCCCGGGTTTGACGGACACCTTTGAACGGGAACCGAGCAACAGGTCAGGTTCTTTATTGTCTTGACGGTAGATTAGTCTGATCCCAATTTTCGGTATAAGTGCGACTCACGACCGAAAATATCGCGATGGCGATTCGCTCACGGCGCGCCGGAACATGCTGCTGAATGCGGCGATTTCCGTGTATCCCAGTGTGCTGGCGACGCGTGTCACGGGTGTGCCAACAGCCAACAGTTCAAGTGCGCGCATAACAGCGCCTGTTGGCGCCAGCGTCCAAACGGTATCCCGGTTTCTTCGCGGAACAGGCGCTCCAGTGTGCGGCGGCTGGCACCGGCCTGATCACCGTAATGGCTCAGGCCAAGCGCAACGGACGGCTCTGCACGCACCTGTATGGCCATGCGCAGCGCGCGTGGATCACTGGGCATCGGCAGGGTAAGTTCGGGTAGCGGCCGGACATCGATGGACTCAAGCAGTAGCGACAATATCCGCGCTTCACGCGAGTTTTTGGCATGGCGCGCAGGCAGGACGACTGCCTCGCCAATCAGTGCGCGCAGCAGCGGGGTGACCGCGACCACGGCGCATTCGGCGGGAAAGCCCGCGGCGAGCTTCGGTTCCACGTAGACGTTGTGCAATTCGACGTCGCTGGCAGCGCGCAGACCATGCCGCTTCAACGCAGGAATCCACACGCCGCGTTCGGGTGGCACGATCCAGATCCCTTCCTGCGCCTCGACCGAAACCACGCCACTGGCGGCGTAGATCAACTGAGCACGACGATGCCGATGCGCAGGGGTTACATCGCCTTGCTGCAACCGACGCGCCATCGCCACGACCGGGCTGGCCGTGCGCTGGTAGTCGGATCGTTGCTCGCTTTTCCCGAACATGACGTTGGCGCAAATTCGCAAAAGTCTGGCAAATTTCAGGATAACGCTATTGCAGCAGTCAGCGCATCATGAGCCGGTCTCTCTGCGGATTTGAACGTCATGCGTGATGTCATTGTTGCGATCGCGATCGGCCTTGTCGTCGGCATCCTTTACGGTGTGCTGCGTACGCGCTCACCCGCGCCACCGCCGGTCGCACTGCTGGGCCTGGCAGCGATGCTGGTTGGTGAACGTTTGGTGGTACTGGTTCGTCCCTGGTTTTGAATGTCATCAAGTACGTCGAGGCAACCTGCATGAAAAGTTTGCGCATCCTGACATTCGGTACACCCGAAAATTTGCAGATCCAGCAAGTGGAGAAACCCGTTGCCGACAGTGAGCACGCTGTGGTTCAGGTGTTCGCCGCGCCGATCAATCCCAGCGACGTCAAGAACGCGGCCGGACTGATGAGCCAGACAACCTTGCCACGCACGCCGGGGCGCGACTTTGCCGGCGTGGTGGTCGACGGCCCGGCGCAATGGCTGGGCAAGGAAGTCTGGGGCAGCGGTGGCCGTTTTGGTTTTACCCACGACGGTTCCCATGCCGAGTATCTGAAGGTGCCGCTGGGCGGTTTGTCGCTGAAGCCTGTCAGCCTCGACTTTGTCGCTGCGGCCAGCGTCGGCGTGCCATTCACCATCGCCTGGCTGGGGCTGGTTGACTACGCGCGCGCTAGCGCTGGCGAAACCGTGGTGGTCATCGGTGCTTCGGGCAGCGTCGGGCAGGCGGTCTGCCAGCTGGCACGCTGGCGTGGATGCCGGGTGATTGGCGTGGTACGCGAAGCACCAAGTGCCGCCCAAGCTGCCTGTTTCGACGCATGGGCGCTGTCGGATCAGCAACTGCCTGCGCGCATCCGCGAGATGACTTGTGGCAACGGTGCCGACGTGGTGTACGACGCCGTAGGTGGCGTGATGTTTGCTCCAGCGCTGCAATGTGTTGCGCATAGGGGCAGGCTGATCGAGATCAGCGCGACCGGGGCGGTGGACGTGGTTTTCAACCTGCGCGACTTCTATCACAACGAAACGCAGTTGTTCGGTGCCGATTCGCTCAAGCTCGATGCCGGCGATACCGCACGTCTGCTGGATCGGCTTGCGCCTCTGTTTGATGATGGCAGGCTGCATTCGCCTGGCGTGCAGCGCATCGTATCGCTGGACCATGCCATCGAGGCTTATCAGCAAGTCGCCAGTGGCAAGGGCGGCCGTCAGGTCATCGTGCCCGAGCGCGCGCAGATGTATTCCGCAAAAAACTGATTTGTGAGCAAAGGGCTCAGGTTCACTATTCCGAATGCAGGAAATGAACTGGCCCTTTGTTTTTTCAGGTTGCCCGGTTCGAATGACGCCTATGCGGACCAAGCTGATGGGTTAGGCTGAGTTTTGAAATCCGCCAGGCGCCGAGTGCAATCAACATGAAATTCAGTGATATGGAAAAGTCAGCCCTGCAGCTGAACGAGCTTTACGAGCAGCTTGAAACACAGAGGTGGGGGCGCGTCTGGACCACGGGAGAATTGACGCTTGGTTTCGTAGGGGACGTCGGCGACCTGACCAAGCTGATCCAGGCGGATGCAGGTATTCGGGATATCGATGATCATCGAGCCAAGCTCGGCCATGAATTGTCGGACTGCTTGTGGTCAATCATGGTGCTTGCCAACAAGTCCGGCATTGATATGGAGGCAGCGTTCGTGAAGAACACGGGCGAATTGGTGGATCATGTCTCTGGCCAGGT
>JBDTEG010000097.1:0-14305 GCA_039922695.1 Rhodanobacter sp.
CCTGCGTCCGCAGGCTGATGTTCCGTAACTTTCCTCCGAGATCACTGCCATGCAAAGACTGCTTCGTTCAATCCTGCCTGCCGCGCTGCTGTTGGCGCTGCCCATCGCCAGCCACGCGGCGGCGGCGATGCCGATGCCCGCGCCGCGCGTGCTTTCGACGTTGCCACTCGGTGGCCCCGGCGGCTGGGATTACCTCAGCTTCGACGCGGCGCACCGACACCTGTTCGTCAGCCGCGGTGATCGCGTGCTGGTGATCAATGTCGATCAGCGCAAGCAGATCGGCACGATCGCGGACACCTCGGGCGTGCACGGCATCGCGCTGGCGCCCGGCCTGAATCGCGGCTTCACCAGCAACGGCAAGGGCGCGTCGGTCACCGAGTTCGACCTGACCACACTGAAGACCGTCAAGACGATCCCCGGCACCGGCAAGAACCCGGACGCCATCCTGTACGACAGCGCGTCGAAGCACGTGCTGACCTTCAATGGTCACAGCGACTCCGCCAGCGTGATCGATCCGGCCAGGGGCGCCGTGATCGCCACCATCGCCCTGCCCGGCAAGCCGGAGTTCGCCGTGTCCGATGGTGCCGGCCACATCTACAACAATATCGAGGACAAATCCGAGCTGGTCGAAATCGATGCCACCAGCAACAAGGTCACTCACGTGTGGCCGCTGGCGCCGTGCCAGTCGCCCAGCGGGTTGGCCATCGATATCCGCCATCACCGTCTGTTCTCGGTGTGCGACAACCAGCTGATGGCAGTCACCGATGCGCTCGATGGTCACCAGGTAGCCAGTGTGCCGATCGGCGACGGCCCGGACGCGGTGGTGTTCGACGACGCTGCGTCGACGATCTACAGCTCCAATGGCGAAAGCGGTACGGTTACCGCCGTCCACCAGGACGATGCGGACCACTACCACGTCAGCGCTACCATCCCCACCCAGATCAGTGCACGTACCGAGGCGCTGGATCCCAAGCTGCAGCGGTTGTATTTGTCTGCCGCAAAGGTGAGCGCGACCCGACAAGCCAATGGTCGGCATAGGATCGAGCCAGGCAGCTTCAGCATTCTCACCGTGGGTCGGCCCTGACCTGGCATTGCCGTTCTCCCCCGCAGCGACCTTGGGAGTCGCTTGCGGGTGAGAAGGTGACGCGAAGCGCGGGATGAGGATGCGGGCGCAGCGTGAAATCAGTGTTGAGTGCAGACACAATTTGCTCCGCGCGAGTCATGTTCCCCACGTTTCCCAACTCCCGCGAAGAAACTCCGGTCCAGGCCTATTGGTGGATACGGACGTAGCTGCCGACATCCCGGTTTTTCGTGTTCACACCGGAAAAGTGTTGCGCTGCAAAAGTTGCGAACGCGACGGCCAGACGGTGGCGTCGCTCCAGGCTGGCGTGACGGCGAAAATCAGCGAGGCTTTCGCGCTCCTCTTCAGCCATGTGATCGCTGTTGGCTTCCCTGGCCGCTGTTATTGCGGCATACCAGTCGTCGCTGCCTACCGCGTGCAGCGCTACTTCCGCCACCGCATCACGAATGTCGTTGTGATCACCAATGCCATCCCGCGTTTCGGCTACCGGCGTGTCCTTGCTGCCGGCGCCCTCGCCGATCCGCAGCAACGCTGGATAGAAATGCTTCTCCACGGATGCAGCGTGAACCTCGAGAAACGTCGCCAGCCGTGCCCAAATCACGACCAACGTCTCGGCGTCAGATCGGTCGATCTCATCAAGAATCGCAAAGCGCCGACGCTGCTTGTGTTGGTCGTCACAAATCAATTGACAGATATCCATGCTGTTGATCCAAAAGACGTAGCGTAATTTGCCGCGAGTAACAACGGCGTGAGTCTGACGGCTCGCGCAGCACGCATTGCTTCAATCGGTAAACCTCAAGGAACGTCGGCCGCGCTTTCTTAGGGGATCGTCACCGCGCTGGTTCGATACTCGTGTTCAAGACCACTCGTACGCAGGCCCGCACCGACCCCATGATCAAACCTCAGCGCGACTCTCCTCACCTGACGCTCCGCGCCAGTGATCGCCTCCAGAAAAGGCCGAGCGCGACCAACAAAACAAACAGAAAAATGGTGGCCAGTCCGCAGGCGATGCGAGCATCCTCAGCCATGCTCAACTGTTGCCTGCCTTGGCTCAGTCGCGCCTGCCCCGCATCAAGCCGCCTTTCTCCAGCGCTGACGGTGGCCTTGCCGGCGGCGATCTTCTTTCCCCCCGAGCCGATGCGGTCTCGCGCATTGGTGAAATCCTTTCCACCATTGAGCACCTCACTCCCCAGCACCAGGAAAGGGTTTTTCTCGGCTTCGTCATACGCGTGCTTGCCCCGTGACAATTTTTGCTCGCCGGCCTGAAGCAGGTCGCCGCCGGCCTCGAGCGCCCTCGATCCTGCTTCGAGCCGCTTTTGACCCAAGCTCAACTGCGTTTCACCGTTGGCAATTTTTGCGCCTAGAAAAAAATAGCCGGCAGCCGACACACCAGCCAACACAACGACCAACGCAAGCACGAGCACTTTCTTCACAACACCGACTCTGTCAATCGCAAGTTCCAGGGAGCTGACAAGAAGCTGCGCCCACTACCTCGTCGACGGCTGGACGCAGCGACAGCGCCCGGGCGCACCACGTCGCCGCCGCGGTCGCGGTGGCCACCGCATCCATGGTGCGGGTGTCGAGCGCCGCGTTGGCGCCACCGTACGGCGCATATTTGGCCGGGTCAGTGACCGAGAACATGCCCAACGTAGGCGTGCCGCTGGCGGCGGCCAAGTGCATGACGCCGCAGTCGGCGCTGATGAACCCATCCATGCAGCCAATAATTGCCGCCATCCGGCGCAGATTTCGCGAGTAATACGGCGTAAGGCGCGACCCCAGTTGTGACCGCCCGTGGGCTGCCAGCACATCCACCAGTCGCACCTGTGGGCACAGCGACTGGAAGATGTCCACGAACTGGTTCCACCAATCCTCGCTGTAGCACTTGGCACCGGTGGCGTTTGGGAATATCCCCACCACCACCCCGCAGCGTCCGAGCGTGCCGCCACAAACCTCGGCCAGCACCCTCGCGGCCTCCTGCCTTTCAGCGAGCGTAACTTCCAGGTTGAGCGGTGGGTAATCGGCGCGCGTGTCTCCCGCATAGGCCTGCCGCAGCAAAAAGACGCTTCGATGCGCGTGATGATCCGGCCGGCTCAGAGCATGCCAGGCCGACGCGGGATTCAACTGCACATCGGGTAGGCCGAGCTTGTACCTGGCGCGTGCCATGGCCAGCACGATCCGTCCAGACTGTGATCCTTCGCTTGCGTCGATTGCCAAGTCGTAACGGCCACGGCGCAGCCCACGCAGCACCCGTGCTGACAGCCACAGATGACGCGCAATTTTCTGCGGCAGCACGAAGATGGTGTGGATGCGGAATCGGCCGGCATACAGGCATTCGGTCGCCTGGCTGCCAAGCACGTCGATCTCGGCGCCCGGATACAACGACTCTATTTCCGCTATCAGCGGACTGATCAGTACGCTGTTGCCAAGCCGATGATTCGGGCGGCACACAAGCACGCTATGGACACCCGTCGTCGGCAACCCACCCGGCTCGAGCAACGCGCCACCAATCCGCCGGAACAGCCGGTGCAGGACACCGGCTACCGCCTTGTGTCGCCATGTGTCCCACACGTGCCCATCTTTCAGCGCGCCGGCAACGACGGGCGAGGCAGCGGCGGGATTGCGAAGGATGGGTGCCGTGGACATCTCAGAAGATTACGCTCATTTGCTTTCACTTCGCTGATCAAGATGTACGCACCAACTAGCGCCGCCACCCGCGTTCAGCGGGCAGCGGCGACGCGTCGCGGTCAATCGCTGTCTGCGCCTTCTACCGAATTCTCGAGTACCTTGCCAGTCTTCGCGTCCACTCCGACTTCATGCGTGGCCTTTGCCGACTTGATGTCGAACGAATAGCGCAGGTCGCTACCGCCGGATTCCTGCTCAAGTTCCTGCGTGACGATCTTGCCGGGGTACGCCTTGAGCGCGATTTTCCGGGCCGCCATCATCGAGACCTTCGCCTACTTGCTCAGGTTGGCTTCTGGCGGGTTCGCCATCGCGGCACAGCTGAAAGTCAATGAAAGGACTGCCGCAGCCATCAACAATTTGCGCATGCTCATGTCTCCCTTGGAGAGACTTTCAGTCTTGGCACCACTGCCTTTGTTTGCGCTTAGCCAAGGTGCAACTCAGATGCCCGTTCAACACATTTGTCGCCTGGTGCCGAAGCCACCACAGATGCAGCGCGCGGCAACAATCCATGCCACGCCTGGACCACCGTCGCGACGTCGATCTGCTCGATTCGCTGCACTTGCGGCAGCCCACCGATCACGCTGACCGCGCTGCCAAGACCGCTGCGCGGTGCCCACATGCGCGGCGAACGCCCACCGAACAACACCACCAGCGGGCAGCCCACCGCAGCCGCCAGATGGGCCGGTCCGGTGTCCACGGAAATCATGCTGTGCGCGATGCCCAGCAACGCCTTGAGCCGCCCCAGCGGCAACGCCACCGCGGCAATGGCTGAGGTGGAGGGCCTGACGGCCGAGATGAGTCGCTGCAGATAGCCCGCCTCCGCTGGCGATCCACAAAACAGCACCTGAGCCTGCGGCATCGCCTCGAGCATGACCCGGGCGAGCGCGGCCCAACGCTCCGGCGGCCACGACTTGACATCATCCGCGGGCGCTCGTACGCCATTCCAGCGCATCGTGCGCTTGTTGGGCGGCTGCAGCAGCAGCAACGGTCGCTGCGCCCAGCCGCGTGATTGCAACCAGCCGTCACAATCGATGCGCTCCGCTTGGCTTACGCGCAGTACTGGCGCGCCACACGGCTCCGCCGCCGCGCACTCGAACCGTTCGCGAAAGGCGACCGGGGTGGTGGCGCTGAAGCGCGACAGCCAGTCCAGCCAATGCTCTTCCTCATGCATCGGCAGGTCTTCGATGAACTGGCAGTTTTCCTCGGCTATCCGCGCCAGCTTCAACATGGGACGCAGCTTGGTGGCGGTGCGAAATGCCGGCTCGGCGATATAGAACGGGAGGCCGCGCAGGCGACCGAGCGCAACAATGGCCCTCCAGCGACCGGGGCGCATCCACAACGGTCCATACTGCGTATTCATCGGGATCAGGGCGCCGACTTCGGGTTGCGCCGAAAACAGCACGGATGACCAGCTGCCGAGCGACAGCAACCGGCATGGTTGGCCATAGCGAGAGGACAACTTGCGCAACAACGGCTGCAACAGCACCGTATCGCCAAGCCGACCGAACCGCACGACGACCGGACTGCAGGTGACTCTCATCAGTAGCGCCGAGGGAAGACTTGATCGTCCTTCCAACGCTTATGGTTTGAACTGGTGTACCGACCAGGCGAAGAAATTGCTCATCGAGCATTGCGCAAAGTTTGATCAGCAGATCCTGATCCCGCATGGCGTGCGGCAACGTCCGCTGCCTCCGACGACGCAGCTTTCAGCAATCGCGCGGGCCGTCGGGAGCTATCGCGCGACGATGCCATTCGATCCCGATCAACAGCACAATCACCGCATCCAGCAAGGTGAGCAGCGCAAGGAACAGCGATGCGTGGTATAGCCATCGGTAGCACTGGTAGGCGATGAACGCCGTTAGAAACGCTATGGCGGTCGGATACGCCCAGCGCGCGCCGCGCCACAGCCCGAGTACCAGACCAAGTTTGACCAGGCCATGGCCCCACAGGTACGCCCCGGCAAAATGCCAACTGCCGATGGACAGCTTTTGAGTCAGCAGCAGCAGGTGATTGGCAAGAAAATCATCTGGATCCTCGATCAACTCCTGTCGGGTGAACCAATGAGCGATACCCAGCAACGTCGGTCGGGTCGTCAGCAGCAGGATCCCTCCAGCGGCCACCTCGAACAGTCCATCGAGCCCCTTCAGCACGATGCCGATGTCGAACGCGCGGTGATACAGCAGTCGCCAGCGTGGCTTCAAGCGGTGGCCCTCAGATGGGCAAACGGTGGGCGGGACACGTAACTTCGCGCCCCGCCGCCAAGTCACTATCAATCGTTCACGGCACCTTCCACCGAGTTCTCCAGCACCTTGCCAGTCTTCGCATCCACACCTACTTCGTGGGTCGCGTTGCCCGACTTGATGTCAAACGAGTAACGCAGGCCACTGCCGCCAGACTCCTGCTCCAACTCTTCCTTCACGATCTTGCCGGGATAAGCTTCCTGGGCAATCTCACGGGCGTGAGTCATGCTGACCTTCGCCTGTGCCTTGAGGTTGGCCGGCGATGCTGCCTGAGCCATCTTCGCCTGCGCGTGGGGGCTGGCTGGCGATGCGGCCTGAGCCGTCATCGCAGCACCGGCCAGCAGGAGGGACAGCGAAATGGATGTAATCAATACGTTACGCATGGCTTCTTCCTTCTTCGTGGGGAGCTCCAGAATCCCAAAAAGAACTTTGATGATGCTTAGCGCAGACACGCTGTCGCTCCGTCGTTCAGGCTGCCCAAAGATTTGAGTGCGCAGCCACGGGGCAGACCAACACTTCGACCCTGGCGCGGGACGCAATGACGACAATCGAATGCGGCTCAGAGCTTGTGAAGAAAACCACTTCCAGTAGTTTTCTTCTATCGCGAGTCCGGTACTTGCCCGGACTCGCTCACGCGAATCAGTCACTTGCTGACTGATCCGCGACCGGCCATCGGGCAACTGCTTCTGCGTTGCCTCAACTCGGCATCCAGGCCCTCGCCGTGGCCGGGCTGAGAGGTTGAAAGGTTCACAATCTCTCAGTCCGGCGGTTGCCGCGTTCGATGCGGGTGATGCTGATTAAGGTCTGCCGCGCCGAGTTGCAACGTGATCGCCGTCGTCAACAGCTTCAAAAACTCAGCCGCAATCACGCTCGAGCTGAAGCGCCCGCGAACGAATTCCGGCGCCGCCGCACCCATCGGCAACCGGCGTGATGGATCGCACATGTCCAGTATCGCCACACGCCAGGCGCCTACGTCGCCGGGCGTCAACAGTACGCCGGTCACGCCGGGGGCCAACGTTTCAGGGACGCCCCCCACGTTGCTTGCCAGCACGGGTATGCCTGCCGCCTGTGCCTCCACCGAGACACGCCCGAAGGTCTCGGGAGCGATGGATGGGAAAGCCAGCATCGACATCGCGCTGTAGTACGGGTGGATGTTGTTGACCCAGCCCGGGAAATGATGCCGATGCCCCAGCGGGTGGGCAGCGGCCCGATCGCGCAACGCCTGCGCATCTGGACCGGCTCCAAGCCAGAGGCAATGCAATCGAGGCTCCTGCGCCATCGCTGTCGTCGCCGCTTCGAACAGCGTAAAGATCCCTTTGCCCCGGTGCATGCGGCCGCAGTAGCCGAGCACAATGGGGTCTCCCAAGATGTCCAGTGTGCGCAAGATCGCGCTGTGTTGCACAGAGCTGTGTTGGCACAGGGCCATGTTCACCGGGTTGTACAGCACCTGGACCCGGTCGGGTGGCACGCCGCGCTCAAGATAGGACCGACGCGCATAGTTCGAGACGGCGACGAATCGATGCGCCAGACGCGGCAGCAAGTAACCCGATAACCACTTCATCGGCGGCACGCGGTGACGAAACAGCACGACCGGGATCCGCAGCAACCGTCCGATCACGATCAGCGGCCAGTATTCCTTGCCGAAATTGCCTACCAGCCAGTCCGGTCTTGACTGCCACGCCACCGACAACACCTTCGCGTAACCGCGCAAATCAAACGCATTACGAAACGTGGCCTGATGCAAATAGACGCCCGTATGGAGAAGTTCCTGTTCGATCAGCCCGTCTGCACAGACCAACACGCTGACCTCATGACCGGCCTCGACCAACGCCTGCGCCAACGCGACGAAGTGGGTTGCGGCGCCGGTATTCTCCGGGTTGGTGCCAACCAGCAGAAACTTCATGCGCGGCGATCCTCATACCTTGTCAGTACGCGCGCAGCAAATTGGGGCAGGAGGTGATGCCGCGCCACCTGTACCCGCGGCAGTCGCCACAGGTCGGCGCCAGCCACGGCGCGTCCGCGGCGCGTCGTAGTAGCTGCCTGGCAGCCGGCTTCCCGCACGGCAGCGGCCACGCGATCGTCCACATCGCCATACGGATAGCAGAACTGCGACACTCCCGCGCCGAGGCGATCTTCCAGATCGGCCTTGCAGCCGTGAATCTCATTTTGCAGTTCGGCATCGGTGCAATGGGTGAGGCGCGGATGAGTACGGGTATGCGCACCGATTTCCATGCCGGCATCATTCCAGCGACGCATTTCGCCCACCGACATCAACGGTTTCCTGATGCCCAGACGTTCGGCATCCCACCCGTTGAAACGACCGATGCTGCCGCTGACCACATAGACCGTGGCGCTGAAACCGAACTTCTGCAACACGGGAAGCGCGGCATCAAGGTTGTCGATATAGCCATCACCCAGCGTGATGACGATGATCCGGCCCTGGCGCTGCCCGCGCAGATAAGGCAACGCCGCCGACATTGACAACCCCGTATAGCCGAGGCGTTGCAGCAGCCACATTTGCCGCTCAAATTTTTCAGGGTTTACGTACAGGCTGCGGTATACACGCAATCCGGCAGGCACCCGCGCAATGTTGTGATACATGAGAATGGGCAAGGCGTCGATGCTGCTTTTCCTTGTCAGATCCATGTGCGCATCCGGGAACGACCTGACGTTCGCGGTCGTCCGTGAATAGCGAGGTAACGTATCAGGCGGTTGGTGGCACGCGTATCACAACGTGAAGTGGTGTACATAACCCACGCTGAAGCCGCCAGGCAACCAGCCCACGACCAGTGACGACTTGCGATGCGCTGTCCAGATCCCCACGGCCGTGCCTATCGCCGCCCCCACCAACACGTCACTCTGCCAGTGACCACGCGTTTTCATGCGCGCGACTGCGTCGTAGGCAGGCAACAGTGCCAGCGCGTACACCGCAGGGTGCTCAGCACCGTAATTGACGATGAAGGGGGTGACCGCCGCCGACATCGCCGCCACTTCGCCGCTGGGGAAACTCTGCGCGTGGCTGCCCTGGAAAAACAGGTTCGGATCGCTGGTCTGGGAGGGGCGCTCGCGCTGGAACGTGTACTTCATCGCGGTGGTGGCCACGCCGGTCACCACCAGCGCATCGACGGAGCGCCAGAACGTGTCACCCAGCTTGCTGTGGTCGCCCAAGGCGATCGCACCGACCCCTGCCGTGACAAGGGTGCCGTAGACCAGGGCAGTCTGGTCGCTGCGCTTCCAGATGCCGCTGTTGTCGTAGTGCAGCCGATGATCGATACCAAGGAAGCCACCGCCGGCACGGGCTGGCTGCACGGGCAGTGCGGTAAGCATGGCGACCAGTGCGAATACCGCCATCGAGCGAGTGCTGCGCATGTCTGTTCTCCCTTTCGGGTGCCGGGCAGAGTCTCGGCGTCATAATCACGCCAGTTACCTTTCAATTTGCTGATGTTTTCCGCCGCATGCGAACCGGTCGGTGCCGAAGCTCATCGCGGCGGACCGTTTTGTGCGCAGCGACTTGCCGGTGCGGCGCAACGTGTCGCCGTGCATCCCGGAAAATGAAACGCAAGATATTGCGACTCAGGCCGGATGACATGAATCCGTGTCTGGGCGCACTATCGAAATCGTCCGTCCGATGACGGAGTTGCCACCAAATCCCAGGGAGAAAGAAATGAATCGTTGCTCATCGTGGACCTCACCAGCCCACGCCGCCCGACCGCGCCCGCGTGTCCTTGCCGCTGCGTGCAGCGCCGCGTTGCTGCTCTTGATGACTTCGCCGGTTGCCTCGGCGCAGGACGCAACGGATCAAGCGCTGCCTGCAACTGCGCCAGCGACGCAGAAAGTGGTGAAAAGCGACGCAAAATCGAAGCCGGCATCCAAGGCGAAGCGCAAACCCCAGGTGACCGAACTCAACAAGGTCGTGGTGAACGGCATCAGCAGCAGTATCCAGAGTTCACTGAAGGTCAAGGAAAACTCCAACGACATCGTCGAGGCGATCTCCGCCGAAGACATCGGCAAGCTGCCGGATGTCAGCATCGCCGACAGCCTGGCACGCCTGCCGGGGCTGGCGACTCAGCGCATCGATGGCCAGCCCAGCGCCATCTCGATTCGCGGCCTTGATCCCGGCTTCACCGGCACCACGCTGAATGGCCGCGAGCAGGCCACGATCGGCGAGAACCGCGGCGTCGAATACGATCAATACCCGGCCGAGCTGATCAATGGCGCCACGGTCTACAAGACGCCCGACGCCAGCGTGATTGGCCAGGGCCTCTCTGGCACGGTGGATCTGCACACGATCAATCCACTGGACGTGGCCGGACGTGCGCTCGTGTTCAATCTGCGCGGCGAACACGACAGCAACGGCAACCTCAATCCCGGAACCGGCACCGGAAACAGCGGCCATCGCGCAAGCTTTTCCTATGTCGACCAGTTCTTCGACCACACCCTGGGCGTGGCAATCGGCGTCGCCCAGCTCGATCAGCCGATCCAGGAGAAGCAGTACCAGGCCTGGTGGTGGAGCGCCGACAACGGCAGCGCGGGCATCGACCAGAACTGGGGTGGTCCGCACACCGATGGCATGCCGGACAACGTGGTCTCGCAGGAAGGCATGCAGTTGCGTGCGCAATCGCAGAACCAGAAGCGCAACGGAGTGATGGCTGTACTCGAGTGGGCGCCGAACGAGGTGTACTACTCCAAGCTGGACATGTATTACTCGACTTTCAACAAACGCAAATTCACCAACGGCGCGCAATGGTCCAGCAGTCCTTACGACAATATTTCCTACGACAACGTGGGCACCACGCCCGCACAGCCCTACCCCATCGTTACTTCGGGCACCGTCAACGGCATCGCGCCGATTCTGCAAAACGAATACACCAAGGAAAACGACAAGCTGTATTCCATCGGCTGGAAAAACATGTTGTACCTAGGCGACTGGACGGCCATGGCTGATCTGTCGACCTCCTCGGCCACGGTGAAGCTGCACGATGCCTACCTGTTCAGCGGTCTGGCGGATGGCGCGTTCACCAGCGTCGACTTCAACACGCCGGCGGGCAATGGCTATCCTGATTTCAGGCCGGCGGTCGACTTGAGCGACCCGGCCACCATGGTTTTCACCGATCCGGACAATTATGGCTACAACGGTCGCCAGGAGTTTGACCACCAACGCGACAGGATCAACGCGCTGCGATTGCAGGTGAGTCACCCATTGGGCTGGATTTTCAGCTCCGTGGATGTCGGCTTCGACTACTCGGACCGCACCAAGACCAAGCATGCCGATGTCGATTTCGCCTGGCTGAACGGCAACGGGTCCACCCAGGACACCTACCAAAACCACTTCAGCTCCCCGATCAATCCGTCGTTTTTGTACAACCCCACATCACTGAGCTATGGCGGTATTCCCGGCATTCTCAACTACAACGTACTGGACGCGATGTACAGCCAGTTCTACCTGACCCAGAAGAATGGCCAGGGCGACTGGAGCCGCAACTACACGGTGGAAGAAAAGGTCCCGCTGGCCTACGTCAAGTTCAATATCGATACGACGCTGTTCGGGATCCCGCTCGGCGGCAACGTTGGCGTGCAGTTCGTGCATACGAATCAGTCGTCCACCGCGCTGCAAACCAACGGCGACACGCTGGTGGGTACCATCAAGGATGGTTCGTCATACAACAACGTGCTGCCGAGCCTGAACCTGAAGGCGCAAATCGGTGACCGCCAATACCTGCGCTTTGGCCTGGCCAAGACCATGACTCGTGGCCGCATCGACGATGAGAAGGTGGCCACCTCGGCCGGCGTATCCAAGATCACCGACGGCCCGGCTGCGGGACAGGTGTTGTGGTCCGGCAGCGGCGGCAATCCCCACTTGAAGCCTTATGTCGCGGTCGGTACCGATCTGTCGTGGGAGAAATATTTCGGCCATGCCAGTTACGTTTCAGTGGCGGTGTTCCAGAAGAACCTGCTCAACTACGTCTACGATCAGACTGTGCTGGACTACGACTTCTCGCATTACACCAATGACACGCCCACTCTGGTGCCCACCAGCAACATCGGTGCGTTCACCACGCCGCAGAACGGCACCGGCGGCAAAATGAACGGACTGGAACTGGCCGGCTCACTGGAAGGCGGCTTGATCGCGCATGCGCTGGAAGGCTTCGGCATCCAGGCCAACTACTCACTCACCAACAGCCGTATCCCCACCAGTTCCATTTCCTCGATTCCCGGCGGTCCGCAAACGCTTCCCGGCTTGTCGCACAAGGTGGGCAACATCACGCTGTTCTACGAGCGCTACGGTTTCTCGATCCGCGTGGCGCAACGCTATCGCTCCTCCTTCACCGGTGAGGCCGTCGCGTTGTTCGACCAGCTCGGCTACACCAAGATCCTGGCCAACCGGCAAACGGACCTGCAGCTGGGTTACACCTTCTCGACCGGACGCTGGAGCGGGCTGTCGCTGCTGCTGCAGGCCAGCAACCTCACCAATTCGCCGGATGCCACGGTGCAAATATCCGGCCTCCCGGACAACGAACAGCTCACCCGGCCACTCGAATACGATACCTGGGGACGCAGCGTACTGTTCGGCGTGAGCTACAAAATGTAGCCACGCACTGGCGCATGGGCAAGCGCCGCGTTGCGGCGTTCTTCCCCGCACTTGCGACATGGCAGTCCATGTCGATGCGATTCCTGCGTGAGCACGGAACGCGTGCGCTTGTAAACTGTCACTCCGACGTACCAGACAAAAAGGGGCAAGCATGGGTCGTATCCGCAAACCGTGGCTGCTGCATGCCACATGGGCGACGCTTGCCTGCGTCTGCAGCGTGCAGGCCGGCAGCGTGACGAAGAGCGCAAAGGTCGATGACTCGTCAGTACGATCCGTCGCCCCCCGCGTACCGGCACCGACGCACTACACCGACTGGCCTGCGATCAAGAGTGCCCAACCATCCGAACCGTCGCTGGAGGCGCGCGTACGCCAGATCGTGGCGAGCATGACACTCGCCCAGAAAGTCGGGCAGATGACCCAGGCCGAGATCAAGTCGATCACCCCGGCACAGGTGACGAAGTACTACATCGGCTCGGTGCTCAACGGCGGCGGTTCCTGGCCAGCGATGAACAAGCACGCCGGGATCCGGGACTGGCTGACCCTTGCGGACCGTTATTACGATGCCTCGATGGCGACCGATGCGGCGATCAAGGTCCCAATCATCTGGGGTACCGATGCCGTGCATGGCGACAACAATGTCCTTGGCGCCACCCTGTTTCCGCACAACATCGGTCTGGGTGCGACGCACGACCCGGCCCTGATCGAAGCCATCGGGGCGGCCACGGCCCGCGCCGTGCGCGCCACGGGTATCGAGTGGGCGTTTGCGCCGACTCTCGCCGTAGCCCGGAACGTCCGCTGGGGCCGCACGTACGAGAGCTTCTCCAGCGAGGGTCCGCTGGTGCGCGAATACGCCCGCGCCTATGTGACCGGACTGCAGGGAGACTTCGGCGACCACAACGTGATTGCCACCGCCAAGCATTTCATCGGTGACGGGGCCACCTGGAACGGCACCGACCAGGGCGAGGCCAAGGTCAGCCGGACCGAGATGATCAATGCGCACGGCTCGGGCTACTTCGGCGCCATCGAAGCAGGCGTGCAGAGCGTGATGGCATCCTACAACAGCTGGGATGATGTAGGCGACGGCGTCAACTACGGCAAGATGTCTGGCGCGAAAGCACTGTTGACCGGGGCGCTCAAGCACAAGATGGGCTTCCACGGCTTCGTCGTCTCCGACTGGAATGCGATTGGCCAGTTGCCGGGCTGCAGCAATGCCAGCTGTGCGCAAGCGATCAACGCCGGCATCGACATGGTGATGGTGCCGGACGACTGGCAAGCTTTCATCGCCAACACCATGCAGCAAGTCCAGGAGGGCCAGATCCCACTGGCGCGGATCGACGATGCGGTCAGCCGGATCATCCGCGCCAAGCTGCGGATGGGCCTGTTCGGCGAGCGGCCGTCGCAACGCGCAGGAGCAGGCGACGCCACCCTGCTGCAGAGTCGCGAGCTGGCACGGCGCGCGGTACGCGAGTCGCTGGTGCTGCTGAAGAACAACGGCAACGTGCTGCCGCTGAAGTCGGGCACCAGGATTCTGGTGGTCGGCAAGAGCGCCGACAACTTGTCCAACCAGGTCGGCGGCTGGTCGCTGACATGGCAAGGTACCGACAACGGCAACAGCGACTTCCCCAACGGCGAGACAATACTGGCCGGCCTGCGTGCGGCCGATGGCACCGCCAATGTCAGGTACAGCGCTACCGCGCAGGACATCGACCTCAC
>JBDTEG010000098.1:0-39818 GCA_039922695.1 Rhodanobacter sp.
GTGGGGGTCAGCGCGCCGGTCAACAGGTTGATGAAGGTGGTCTTGCCGGCACCGTTCGGCCCGATCAAGGCGTGGCGCGAGCCCGGCGCAAAAGTCAGCGAGACATCACTATTGGCCTTGAAGGCGCACCACCACGGGAATCTTCAGGCCTACTTCCTTGACCGCGGCAATGATGCCCTCGGCGATCAGGTCGCAGCGCACGATACCGCCGAAGATGTTCACCAGAATGCAGCGCACCTTGTCCGAGGACAGGATCAGCTTGAACGCCTCGGTGACGCGCTCTTTGGTTGCGCCGCCGCCGACGTCGAGGAAGTTGGCCGGCTCGCCACCCGCCAGCTTGATCACGTCCATGGTGGCCATGGCCAGGCCGGCACCGTTGACCATGCAGCCGATGGTGCCACCCATGGTCACGTAGTTGAGGTTGTTCTGCAGCGCAGCGGCTTCGGCGGCGTCTTCCTGGGTTAGGTCGCGCATGGCGGCCAGGTTCGGATGACGGAACTCGGCGTTGTCGTCGGAGTTGACCTTGCCGTCGAGTGCGGCCAGGTTGCCGTCTTCCAGCACGGCCAGGGGATTCAGCTCGACCAGAGCCAGATCCTGCTCGTTGAACAGCTTGTACAGGCCGAGCATGATTTTCGTCAGCTGGTTGACCTGCTTGCCGTTGAGGTCCATCGCGAAACCGAGCTGGCGGCACTGGTACGGTTGCAGACCCTCGACGAAGTCGACCACGATGGTGTGGATGTCCTCGGGGGTATCCCGGGCGACCTGCTCGATATCCACGCCGCCGTGCTTGGAGGCGATGAACGACACGGCCTTGGAGTCGCGGTCGACCAGGATCGAGAGGTACAGCTCGCGGGCGATGTCGGTGGCATCGGTGACCAGTACCAGGTTCACCGGCAACGCACGTCCGGCGGACTGGTAAGTCTCCATGTTGGTGCCGAGCATGCCCTTGGCGGCGGCGCGGACGTCGTCGAAGCTCTTGCAGAATTTGACGCCACCGGACTTGCCACGGCCGCCGGCGTGGATCTGCGCCTTGACCATCCATTGGGACCCGCCCAATGCCTTGGCGACATCGACGGCGGCGTCGGCGGAATTGGCGACCTTGCCTGGCGGCACGGCGATGCCGTACTGCGCGAACAGTTCTTTGGCCTGGTATTCGTGGAAATTCATTCGATACCTCGAGCGAACGGAGAAACGTGGGGGCCGCACGCCCGGTCACTCGGCGTGGGTCAGGAGAATCGGGCGGTGGAATGAGACGTTGCCGGAACGCAACGTGCCTGCCGCAAACACCGACTGGAGCGCATCAAACGGCCGCCTATTTTCGCGGATGCGGGCCGCAATGGAAAGGGCGCCGTGCCAGAGGGCCCGCGCAAGCCGGTTTCATGCGCGTCGGCGCGTCGCGTTGCGCCGCCACCCCGGCCACGTGGGAGCGTGTCATATACTCGCCGGCAACCGCCATGGAACTGCCCGCCACGTGTCCAGTCCAGCAATAGCCAACGATCCGCGCACAGGGATGGCAACGATCCGCCACGAACTCTCGTTCCTCAACGTGTTCCGGCTGGTGCAGTCACTGGTGTACATGGGCCTGGCGTTCAGCCCCGGTGGCATGGGGTGGCCGCAACCGCCGCAACCGGGGTATGCGCGGACACTGGCAACGCTCTACCTGATTTTCGCGCTGCTGGCGCTGCTCTTCAATCGACGCAGCATGCTGCACGTGCGCACCGCGGTGGCGGTCACCCTGGTGGTCGACATCACGGCCGCGATGATGGCCATCGCGACGATGCACGATGCACGGATCGGCATCGCGATGATGCTGGCGGTAAACCTGTGCGCCGGAGCGCTGATCCTGCCGCTGCGCCTGTCCGGATTCTTTGCCGCACTGGCCACGCTGGCGATGCTTGGCATTTCCTTCTTCGGTTGGTCACTTTCCGCTCATCCGGGTGACCGCGACCTGCTGGAAAGCGCCCTGTTCGGCCTGGCCTACTTCGCCACGACGGCCCTGTGCAGTGTGCTCGGCCAGCAGTTGCGCGCCACCGAGGCGCTGGCCGAACAGCGCAGCACGGACCTGGCCAATCTGTCGCAGATCAACGAGTTGATCATCCGACGCATGAAGACCGGCGTGCTGCTGGTCGATGACGCCAATCGCATCCACCAGATCAACGAGTCCGCCTGGATGCTGATGGGCAATCCCGGCGCCGACCAGCGCGACCTGGGCCAGCTGGCACCGGAGCTGTCGCGCCGTCTCTACCACTGGATGACCTCGGGCAAGCTGGACGAAACCGCCACCCAGCTCGCGGACGGCGTACCCGAAGTGGTACCTCGCTTCACCCGGCTGGCACCCAACGACGATTCGCACGTGCTGATCTTCCTGGACGATACCTCGTTGCTGTCACGACGCGCCGAAGAGCTCACGCTCAGTTCGCTCGGTCGCCTGTCGGCCTCGATTGCCCATGAAATCCGCAACCCGTTGGCGGCGATCCGCTATTCCGCACAATTGCTGGCTGAATCCAGGACCATGGACAGCACTGACCAACGCATGGTCGAAATCATCAACAACCACTGCATCCGCCTCAACGAGATCATCGAGAACATCCTGCAGTTGTCGCGGCGCGAACGCTCCCGTCCCGAAACACTTGATCTGGGCGACTGGGCGCAGGACTTCGTGGAGGAATACAGCCAGGGCAACGACCTGGGCACCGACTCGCTGCGAGCCATCACCAACGGAAGCGTGCCGGTTGCCGCACTGGCCGACCCGCAGCAACTTCAACAGGTGGTCTGGAACCTGGTGCAGAACGCGTTGCGCTATGGCCGCCTGCCAAGCGAACCGGCCCGCGTGATGCTGGTCGCACGCCAGGGCGAGCATGGCGTACCCATCCTCGAAGTCATCGACCGCGGCCCGGGCATTGCGCCCAAGGTCGCAGCCCAGATCTTCGAGCCGTTCTACACCACCCACGAATACGGCACCGGCCTTGGCCTGTACCTCGCCCGGCAGATGAGCGAGGCCAACCAGGCCGCGCTCGAGTACGTGCGCGTGGCCGGTGGCGGCAGCTGCTTTCGCCTGACCCTGACGCCGGCGCAGATGGGCAGGGGCACCGGTGACGAGGAGAGCTGAAAGCCGCGACGCCAGGCCCCATTGATGCAGGCCCGTGGCGGTGGCCAAGGTCGATGCGGAGTATCTTGCTTGCGCTGCCCGCACAGGCCACCCGATGAGCCGTTTTGCATGGATCCTCCCATTGGCCTTCCTGCTCTGCCTGCAGTTGCAGGCAGAGAGCGTTTCGCCCACACCGATACAGGTCGGCAACTCGGATAACCGGATCGCCCTGCAAGCGGGCACGTCGGCGCCACGATTGTTGTGGCTCGTTCACGCCAGCGATTCACCATGGCAAAACGTGGTGGCAAGCACACTGATCGGACAGGCCCGGATCGGGGATAGTGACGTCCCCCTGCATTGGCGCTTCGACTCCGACGCCAGTCACAGCGGCAGCGACTCCTCGAGCCTGGTCTACGAGGATCGATCGGTCGGGCTGCGTCTGTATTGGGAATGGCGTGCACCTGCACGGCACGGCCCTCTTGAGCATGTCGTTCGCATCGAAAATCTGGGTAAAAAGGAAATCTGGCTCCCGTTGCAGGACAGTTTCCGCTTCGCCTGGAAAATTCCGGCGACTGAGCCGCTGCAGCAGCTGTGGATCGACAAGGGTGCCGGCGAGCCGCCACCGGTCGGCACGCATCTGCTGCCGATCGCCAATGGCCGTGACTGGCATGCCGAATCAAGCACGTTTGCACACCCGCGCCCCGGCCAGGCGCGCGAGATCATCCCGTGGCTGCTGGTTCGCGGCACGGATCCTAAAGTGGGCGGCTGGTACGTGGGGGTGGAGTTCAGCGGTCGCATCGCAATGACCCTGAAACGACGCGGCGCGACGCTCGAAGGCGCGGTCGGACTCAACCCCGAACCCGGCCCGTTCCGCACCCGGCTGCTGCCGGGCGAAACCTTCGCCACCCCGACCGTCTTCGTCGGCGCGAGCGACGGCAACATCGACGATACCGGCAATACGCTGCATCGCTGGGTCCGCCAGGTACTGAACGACCCGGCCACGCTGCGCAACCCGAACTACCCGCTGGTGACCGTCAACAGCTGGGGCAGCGCCATGGCAATCACCGAGGTGCAGGCACGGCGCATGATCGACGATGCGCAGCGTCTGGGTTTCGAGATGTTTCATCTGGACGCGGGCTGGTTCCGTGCCGTTGGCGACTGGCACCCGGACCCGAGGAAATTTCCGCACGGCATCGCCGCTCTGTCGGACTACGCACACCGGCACGGCCTGAAGTTCGGACTCTGGGCCGACTGGGCCCAGGCCGGTACCGGTATCGGGAACGGCGCGCTCAACGTGGACGATCCGAAGGTGCGCGACTGGCTGATCACGGATCCGCCGCCAGGCTGGAAGCCGGCCGAATTCAGGGGCATCACGATCGACCTGGGCGTGCCCGCGGCACAAGCGTGGGCGACAGGCGAGACCAACCGCATCGTGCACGACTACCACGTCGACATGCTCGAGCACGATGGCTACGTGGTGGCACAGGGCTGCGATCGCAGCGATCATCCGCACGCCGCGATCGATCCGGCCAAGACGCACCGCTACCGTGACGACGACTTCCTCTGGGTCGACAGCTCCAATTCGACCGACGTCAGCCTGCATGCCACGCGCGCCTACTACGCCATCCAGGACGCGCTGAAGCGCCATCACCCCGGTCTGCTGCTGGAAATCTGCAACGACGGTGGACGCATGGTCGATTTCGGCAGCGCCGCCCACGGCGACTACTTCTCGATCGTCGACTCCTACGACCCCCTGTCGAACCGGCAGGCCTTCTACGATGCCAGCCACGTGCTGCCGCCGGCCATGCTCGAGACTTACGTAAAGGCATGGCCCACGCCGCGGATCGAGAACTTCCTGTACATGCTGCGCAGCGGGATGATGGGCTGGTTCACGGTAATGATCGACACCAACAGCTGGACCGGCCAGCAACATGCCGCGGCGACGCGCGAGATCGCGTTCTACAAATCGACGCTACGCCCGCTTATCCGTGATGCGGATCTCTATCACGCAGGCCCGCGGCCGGACGGCAAGGGCTGGGACGGAACCGAATACTTCGACGCCGCACGCGACCAGGGCGTGCTGTACGCCTTCCATGGCAGCGAAGCAGCACCAGGCATGTTCCGGTTCAAACTGCGGGGGTTGCGCAGCGAACGTCGATATCGCCTGCATTTCAGGGATCGATCCTCACCCGACCAGGTGTTGGAAGGACGCGACTTGATTCAGTCCGGCGTGGCAGTGTCCCTGCCGACGGCGAATTCCTCCGAGCTGGTCGTGATCGAGGGCGTACCATGACGAACCGATATGGTTGGCCGCTGGCGATTGCCCTGCTCTGCGCGTTCATGTCAGCCACGGCATGGCCCGCAGTCCCCACGGACACCAACGCCACCTCGGGCCAGCGGTCGACCCACGAACACGCCGGCGGCAACCTGGTGGTTCAACCCGCTGTGATCATCGCCGCCGCAAAGGCCTTCAGGGACCCGGATCCTGACCTGCAGGCGATGGTGCGTTCAGCCCTGCTCAATACCGGCACCCAGATCGTGGCGGCGTCTGACGGCACCGCCTACGTCAGGACCGGCGACATTCCCGCCGAATGGTTGCGCGATTCCAGCGTGCAGGTCGAGGCGACGTATCTCGACTACGCCGACGACCCGCAAATCCGAGCGCTGTTCAAGGCGGTGATCCAGCGCCAGGCGAAGTACCTGATCGTCGACCCGTATGCGAACGCGTTCAGGCAGGACTACACGGTGTGGGAGCGCAAGTTCGAGCTCGATTCGCTGTGCTACCCGATCCTGCTCGCGTGGAAGTATTACAAGGTGACCGGCGACGCGTCGGTGTTCACGCCCGAGGTCAGGACGGCCTTCCTGCGCGTGCTCGACGTCATGCAGACCGAGCAGCATCACCGGCGTCGCAGCAGCTACCGCTTCAAGTCCGACACCCAGCAGGCAGGCGTCAATCCGGTCGCGTGGACCGGCATGATCTGGACCGGCTTTCGTCCATCGGATGACCCGTGTGTCTACAACTACCTGATTCCCGCCGAGATGATGGCGGTGCAGGCCTTGACGGCGCTGAAGGAGATTGCCACCGTCTATCAGGACCCGAAGATGGCGGCTCGTGCCGAAAGGCTGCGCCAGCAGGTGCACGCAGGCATCCAGAAATATGGCATCGTGAAAGGGCCCGACGGCAAATCGATCTACGCTTACGAAGTCGACGGACTCGGCCATGCCAACCTGATGGACGATGCGAACATCCCCAACCTGCTCGCGGCGCCTTATTTCGGCTATGTCCGCATCGACGATCCGATCTACCAGAATACGCGGCGCTTCGTGCTCTCTGCAGCCAACCCGTTCTACTACGCCGGTCCGCTGGCCGCGGGGCTGGGCAGCCCGCACACCCCGCCCGGCATGGTCTGGCCGCTCGGTCTGCTGGCCGACGGCTTCACGACCGACGACCCAGCCGAACAGCGACGCGTGCTGAAAATGCTGCTGGCCAGCGATCCCGGCGACCATCGCCTGCACGAGTCATTCGATCCGCACAACGCCAGGAAATTCACACGCGAGGACTTCGGCTGGCCGAATGCATTCTTCACCGAATACATCGCGAAGCTGCACGGCGCTCCTCCACATCCGGCGCCGAGTACGACCGGCTTGCGCTTCGCCGCGGAACCGGCACGCTGAAGCGGACAAATCTTGCGGGCCATGCTGGCCCGCGCGCAGTATGAGGACCACCGCGCAAGACGGGGAATCAGGACATGGCAGAAAATTTCACACGCACGTTCAACGCACCCGGCGAAGTGAAACCAGCGTCAGCCGTGACCATGCCGGTTCTGAGCTCGTTCGATCTGTTTCCCACGCGGATCTGGCAAGCCAGCCTGACCGCGCTGTCGCCTGATCTCCAAGGCTGGATCAAGGATGTACTGGACTTGCGCGCGGCCAACCCGCACCCGGCCGGCCGCACCAACCGGCAAGGCTGGAACAGTGCGGACATGACGATCCTGGAGCAGGCCGGTTTCGCCCCACTGGCCGAGGCGATTCGCAGCGGTTGCGCCGCGGCGCTGGGCGAGATGGGCTTGCGTGACGTCCCGTTTCGGCTGCAGTCCTGGATCAATCTGCACGACCGCGGCGGCTTCAATTTCCTGCACCTGCACCAAGGTTGCCTGCTGTCAGGCTGCTTCTATCTCGGCGTACCCGCCGGCTCCGGCAAACTGGTGTTCCGCGACCCGCGGCCCGGAGTTCTGCATGGCCGTGTCACCGGGAGCGTACCCAACGGCTACAGCGACATCCACCTCGCCCCCGCGGCGGGTCTGCTGGTGCTGTTCCCCAGCTGGCTGGAACATTTCGTGGAGCCCCACGACAACGACGAACCGCGGATTTCGCTGTCGTTCAATGCCGTGACGGCCTGAGCACAGCGTATCCATCTAGCCCGAATGCGATGGCACCCGCTGATCCGGGACCACATCGAACGCCACGGTCAGACGCGTCTGCGCGCCGGCAAAAGGCACGGTGCCATGCCAGAAGTACGATGGGAACAACACCAGCATGCCCACTTCGGGCCGCACCATGTGCTCGGCGCAGAGTGCCGGCGTGGTCACGATTCCGGGCTCACCGAAGGTAAGCACGCCGTCCTCGCGGCGCGTGTCGGCCATGCTGTCAGGCAGGTCGATATAGCAGGCCGAGGAAATCCAGCCGCGCGGATGGACATGGTTTGCGTGAAATCCGCTGGTGCGCAACCGCACCGACCAACTGCCATTGAAACGCCAACTGCCGTGATTGCGCCGACGCAACGGATCGACACCCTGACCGATGTGCTCCAGGTACTGGCCGATAGGTGCGGCGAACGCCGTGAAGAGTGCCTGGATCACCGGATCGGTGCTGCGTGCCAGGTCCTCGGTGGTCTCGGTGCCATGTCGCAGCGATTGAAACAACAAGGGATGCTGCTGCCTGTCGTGCAGACGCGCAAGGCTGCGTTTCACGTCAGCCAGAAAGCTGGCGACGTCGTCCCAGCCGGCTGGCGCTTGCAGGTGCGTGGGCAGCACCAATCCCGCGTAATCGCACCATTGCGCATGACGCTCGTCGCCGAGCAGCCGCCAGGCGGTGGTCTGCAAGGCCACCAGATACTGGTCGTCGGGCGCCCCAGCCAGCAGCGCTTCGCAGTGAGTCAGCCCGTCGCGCGCGTCGCCGACCCCCAACCGGGCTGCCACGAGCAGGGTGCGCGCGGCGGTGTCAACAGGCACCACGCGCAGTGCGCGTTCGGCCAGAGCCAACGCCTTCAGGGGCTCGAACTCCAGTGCCGCCAGACCGGCGCGCACCAGCAGGGCGGGCACTGCCTGCGGCCGTGCGGCCTGCGCCGCGAGGCAGGCATAAGCGCCACGCGCATCGCCGGAGCCCTGCAGGATGGCGGCCTTGGCCGCCCACAATGCGTCGTCGTTGGCAAAGATATGCAGCGCGTGATCCAGCGTGGCGGTGGCCTGCGTGGAGTCGCCCGTGCGCATCCATACCAGGCGGGCCAGATGGCTTTGCGCTTCGCACTGACGTGGATCCAGCTGCAGGCAGGCGCGCAGCGCTGCTTCCGCGCGTTCAAAATCCCCCAAGGCGATCAAACTGCGCGCGCGCGTGAGGTACAGCGCCGCATTCGGGCGCCCCTGTGCCAATGCCCGACGGGTAAGCCGTTCGGCCTCGGCCGGCTGATTCGCCGCGTCGAGAGCCACCGCCAGCGCGTGGGCAGCAGCAGGGTGATCGGGTGCGGCCGCGGCATGACGATAGAAGGCGACGGCTTCGTCCTGGCGTCCCAACGCGGCCAGCGCGGTGACATGCTGGCCAACCAACTCAGGATCCGCGTGACCGCTGCCGCAACAAGGCGCCGTCACCTCGACAGCCTGCGCCGGACGTCCGGTGTCGTTGTAGTACCGGGCCAGCACCAGCACTGCGCGTGGCGACGGCGGCGTACCGGTAGCGGCGCGCTGCAGCAGGGGTTCGGCTTCGCCGACGTGACCCTGGCCCAGCAGCATCTCGCCCAGGGTCGCGAGCGTCGGGGTCCAGTCGGAGGAAGTCGCCAGCGCCTGTCGCAAAAGCTTCTCGGCACCAGACGCATCGCCGAGCGCCAGCAGGGTGCCGCCGAGCAGTCGCTGCGCTTCGGCGAAATCGGGATGTTCGGCGACAATGGTTTCCAGCTGCGCCTGCGCATCCGTGAACCTGCCCGCTTGCAGCAGGCCGCTGATGCGCCGCATGGAATCGATGACGGTGGCAGCGATCATGACCATGGACCATGGACACTTGCTGATGGATTCATCGTCAACATGGCTCGCCGCCTGATTCCGGACCACGGGTCAAGACCCGCTTGCCTCACGTCGTGAAGCATGCTGGATCGCGCAACCAATGTAACGCGTCAAGGCCTCAGGCAAAACGGCCCGGATCGTCGAGGCAACGATCCGGGCCACCCGCGCCGACATGGCAGGCGCACTCAGAACCACTAGAACGAGTACTTGGCCTGCAGATTCACCTCACGACCCTCGATCGAGCGAGCCATGATCACGCCGCCGATACCGGTATTGACGCCGAACACGCGCGAGTTGCCTTCGGTCAGGCCAATCTCGTTGGTCAGGTTGGTGCCGCGCAACGTCACCTGCCAGTTCTGCTGAACATTGGCGACGATGCCCGCATCCAGCGTGTGGTACGGACCCAGGGGCTGCAAGCCGGACTCGTCTTCATAGCGTTGACCGATGTGGGTGTAGGTGACAAATCCGGTAACGTCGCCCCACTCGGTCACGATGCGGTAGCTCGGGGTAAACATGTAACGCAACTTCGGTTGCCGTTGCAGTGGCTTGCCATTCAGGCCGACGCATTGCGTATTGCCGTTGATGTCGGTGTAGGGTGCGCAGCCGTTGTAGCTCGTGTAATGGCCGTCCATGTAATTGCCGACCAGGGCCAGTTTCAGATTCTCGATGGGCGACCAGGTCGTGTTGAGGTTCAGGCCCTTGGTCGATGAACCGTAGTTGGAGATCGCACTGATCGGCACACCGGAGTTGGTGGTTTCCTGGTATTGCAAGCCGGTGAATTTCCTCAGGTAGACACTGGCGTCGACATACAACTGCGACGACTGGTACTTGAAGCCGCCCTCGAGGTTGCGGATCTTCTCCATCGGCGCGAAATCGCCCTTGGCGCCGCGGATGCCGTTGTCGAAATCGTCGAAATGACCGCCGGTGTTGGCGCGGATGTAAACGCTCATGTTGCTGGCCAGCTCGTAGTTCGCGCCGACCGTGAACGAGGGATGGGTCTTGTTGTAGTCCTCGTGATCAAACGTGCCGTTGCAAACCGGGACGCCGTTGTCGTAAAGCGTGTATACGTTGCCGTCCAGATCGACCGCCGAGGTGTTGCAGGTGTTTTGCGTGGCATGCTGGTTTTCCAGGCGGCCGGAAACGTCGAACAACCAGGGGCCGACTCTCCAGGAATCCGACAGGTAGAGTGCCTTGTTCACCGACACGCCGTTTTCCGCGATGTCGTAGTTGCCGGTGAAGTCGACAAAACCCTGGGGATTGGTGACGTAGTAGGTCTGGCCTCCCTGCACGTAGCTCAACGTAATCGGCTTGGCATTGTTGGTGTTGGTCATCAACATCTGGTTGCCAAGTGACCAGTTGTCGCGGTCGGTCGAGCGCGCATAGTAGAACCCGGCAGTCAGCGTATTCCCGTCGAAAATCTCCCTGCTGATGCGGAAGTCGTTGTTGAAGGTATGCAACTGCTTCTGGATGAACCACCAGCCCTGGTGGATGACGCTCTGGTCCAGCGGGACCGCGCCTCCACCGACATAGTTGGCCTGCACGTTGTAGCTGGTGGGATAGTTCAATGTGTCGCCATCGACCGGCATGTTGCTGGCATCACAGAAGCCGGCGGGTTGGGCCATGTTGCAGCCGTACAGGTAGTAGCTCAACGGCTTGGGATTGGGGCCGGAAAAGAGCGCATTGGTATTGAGCTGTCCTCCGCCGACCACAAAGTGGTCGTCCACGCTCCATTCGCCAAACTTGGCCGTGTAGCTGCCACCAAAATAGTTCAGCTTGCCACCGCGTCCGTTGGCGAGATCGGCATTTATCATGTTGCCGTTGGGCCCTGGTACCTGCACGTGTTGCATCGCCTTGCTGTAGTAGGTGCCGGTCAACGCGTCGATGCCGGGGAAGCTGGAGTAGTTGGAACCGTTACCCTGGATGATCGCCGTCGGAGTGATGAACTGGTTCTTGTCATCAAGTGACCGGGCCCAGAACAGCAGACTGCCATTGTCCATGTCGTGTGACACGGTCGCGGTCAACTGACCACCGTCATCCGATGGAAACTGCGGATCGCGCACGCCATCGGATCGCCGATAAAAGCCACCGATGCTGCCATACCAGCTGTCGGCGATGGGAAAGCCGAAGAAGCCGTCCACGCGATACATGCCTTCACTGCCGTAGGTCACGCCCACGTCACCGGAGGGTACGTCCGTACCCTGTCGCAGGATGAAGTTGGCGGTAGCGCCCATTTGCCCGGGGCCGAAGATCGCGCCCGGCCCGCCTTGCACGATCTCGACACGATCAATGGTGTCGTCGAGGCGGAACAGCGAACTGCTGTCCATGAACGACAGCGACGGCATGCCATACAGCGGCGTGCCGTTCACCATCATGGTGAAAAATGGCGCATCGCCGCCACCCGGGAAGCCCGCTATTTCGATGTTGGCACCGGTCTGGCCACCGCTGGATTCGGGCCAGATGCCCGGCGAGATCTTCAGCAGGTCGGCAGTGCTCTTCGGATTGGCATCCGTGATCTGCTGACGGTCGGCAGTGACGACGTTGTAGCTGGCATCGATCTTTTTCACACCGCCAGCGTTGGCGGTCACCACGACGGCCTGCAGGGACTTGACGTCCTTGAGGTCCGACTTGGGCGCCCTCTTGGAAGCCGGAGTATCGGTGGTCTGGGTAGTCTGGGTGTCGGCCTGCGCCGCCGGGGCAGATGCGTCGGGGCCTGCCGCCCAGGCCATCTGTGGAAGGGCGGCGGCGATCGCTGTCACCAGCGCGAGTCTGACTAGTTCGGGGTGATTCATGGTACTCCCTCCTCAAGGCGGTGTAGGAACACCGGTTTGTGTTTCAAGGTTGTGTACGTTCCGATTTACCAACGGTCGATCCGGTGACAATCCCGCTCTCAGCTCCACAGCACAAAATCTTCCAGCCTGAATGCCACCAGGTCCGGTAACACGGCATCGGCCTCCCCCAGGATCCGTGCGTCCCCGATACCCAGGGCCGCCATGCCTGCGGTCTTGATCGCCGCTATTCCGGCCTGCGCGTCTTCGATTCCCAGGCAGGCGGCAGCATCGAGGCCCAACGCATCGGCGGCCCGACGAAATATCTCGGGGTCCGGCTTTGCCCGGGCGATCGCCGACGCATCGACGATGTGATCGAAGAATTCGCCGATTCCCAGTCGCTGGACCAGTTCGCCCGCGCTGCGGCTGGCCGACGCCAGCGCCACCTTCAGGCCCGCATCTCGTGCCGCCTTGAGCGCCTGCAGCGCGCCCGGCAGCAGATCGGCGGCCGAGAAGGATTCAATGGCCTTGCGGTAATAGCCATTCTTTCGATCGGCCAGCCGTTGCTTCTGCTCGGAGGTGTAGTCGACAGCGGCGTCGCCGAGTACCAGATTCAGCGAGGTGGTGCGGTCGACCCCCTTCAGCCTCTCGCCCAGACTGTCGTTCCAGGGAAGGCCAAGCTCATCCGCCAGTCGCTTCCAGGCGGCCTGATGCAGGTGCGCGGTATCGGCCAGCACGCCATCCAGATCAAACACGATCCCCTTGAAGGGCCCCGGGAAGGCGTTCGCCGATGACGGCGGATGCACGCCCCGTTCGCGCTGACCCGTCAGTGCAAGGGACTGCGTGATGCCTTCACGCAACAGCACGGATTGGCCGGCATGCGCGATGCCGAGCGAGGCGCCCCCGAGGAGGGTGTAGCGCGCGGCCGTGGCATCAACAGCAACGGTGACGCGGCGTCCTTTCCAGAAAACACCGAAGTGATAGCCACGCCAGGCTGCCGGCAACATTGGATCGAATCGCAGACCACCCGCCTCCACACGGAGACCACCGAACCCCCAGGCCAAAGCAAGCCAGCTGCCCGCCATCGCGGCCATGTGAGCACCGTGGCTGGTGTTCGCATGCAGGTCGTCGAGATCGACGCGCAGGCCGTCCATGAAATAACGCTGTGCCTTTTGCGCATGGCCCACTTCAGCCGCGAGCACGGCGAAGGAGGACGCCGACAAGGTCGAGTCGTGCACGGTGACCGCCTCGTAGTAATCGAAGCTGCGGCGCTTGGTCGCGCGATCAACATTGCTGCCCGCCAGCACCAGGGCGAGCAGCGCGTCGGCCTGCTTGCACACCTGATGCCGGTAGAGCGTCAACGGATGGTGGTGCAACAGGAGTGGATATTTGCCAGGCGGCGTCCCGGCAAAGTCCCATGGCGGCTTGTCCAGGAACGTATCGTCCTGCGCGACGATACCCAGGCGTTGGTCATGCGGCAGGTACATCGTCTCGGCGGCGCGCGACCAATCGGCGACCTCGCTCCACGAGAGTTCCAACTTCTGCTGTAGCGCATCAAACAGTGCCGGCGAGCTCTCGGCTATGTCATGCGTCACCTTGGCGGCATAGCGAAGGTGCTCCTGCGCCATGCGATTGGTGTAGTAGTTATTGTCAACCAGGGCGGTGTACTCATCGGGCCCGGTGACATCGTTGATGCAGAACGCGCCGCCACGACGGGCATTGAAATGTCCGATCTGCAGCCATATCCGCGCGGTCTCGATCAGGATTTCCGCGCCACCCTCGGCCAGAAAGCCGTGGTCGTCGCTGGCCTCCACATAGAGTCTGATCGCGAAAGCGATCGCGGCATTGATGTGGTACTGCGCCGAGCCGCTGGGGTAATGCGCCGAACACTCATCGCCGTCGATCGTGCGCCATGGATAGAGCGCGCCTCGCGCATGATTCATCTCGCGCGCATGCGCCCGGGCGCGATCAAGCTTGCTCAGGCGCCAGAGCAGGCCTGCCTTGACCAGCGCGGGTTCGATGAAGGCGAGTGCGGGCAGCACGAAGGTTTCCGAATCCCAGAACACATGCCCCTCATAGCCTTCCCCGGTCAGTCCCTTGGCCGCGCTGCCGCTGCGCCCGTCGCGACCGGCTGACTGAAAGATGTGGAACAGGTTGAACTTCAGCGCCTGCTCGCTCGGCCGATCGCCGTCGATCGCCAGCTCCGCGCGCTGCCAGAACGCTGCCAGATCACATGCCTGACCCCGCAGCAACTCATCGAAGCCGGCGCTGATCGCATGGTCCAGCGAATCGCTGGCGCGCTTGTGCAATTCTTCGCGGCTTGTCTCCTGCTGTGGCCGGCTCCACGCATAGGCAACGAATTTCTCGATCGCGATCGATTCGCCGACCACGATCTCCCCGGAATAGATCTGCCGGACACTGTCGCATTCGGCGGCGGCGCTGGAAAAGGCAAGTCCACCGACCTGATGGCGCTGCATGCACACCACCGCAATCGCGCTTGCGCGAGTTGCCTGCGCCAGCCATGCCCCGGCCTCGGTGGCGGCCGCGTGCTTTACCTGCAAGGCGAGGCCGCTGCCGGCACCGAAGCGCGGGTCGTCGCCCTGCGCCGCAGCTGCCTGATTGCCGCATATCGATGACTCGAGCGCGATCGGGCCGGCATAGTCGATCGAGCGCAGGCGCATGCGGATGCAAAGCAGGCCCGGATGTGCGACTGGCACCACCCGCTCCACCTCCAACTCGAAGTTTTGTCCCTGCGCGGTGCGCCAGCGCAGATGGCGCGACAGCTTTCCCTCGCGCAGGTCGAGCACGCGATTGAAGTCAAGAATCTCGCCCCGGGTCGGATCAACCTGCAGGTCGCCCAGGCGAATGCGTATGGCCGTCGCTTCGGCGACCGGCACCCGTGTATCCGTGTGGTCCGCAAAACCGAAGTGACGCTCGTGATAGTGGATCGGTGCGCGCTCCCACACTCCCGCCAGATAGCTGCCCTGGGTGGGGCTGGCGGACTCCTCGAAGCCGCCGCGCACGCCCAGCGATCCATTCGCCAGCGCGAACAACGTCTCGTCGCACGCGGCCTGGTCGGGTCGCCATTGCGATTGGCTCAGGCGCCAGCAATCGTTACTGGAAACGGGCGTATCGAAGGCGCGCGCATTCTGCTCCGCAGTGGCGACTTCGACACGCGGGGCAAGGCCTTCGCGGGCGCGTGGACTATTCGCGTTCATGGGGTCCGGCGACGCCGCAAAGCCCGACCGGCGAGAGCCGACGGTTTTGTCGTCTGTACGCACGCAGATGAACGATGGAATTTTCCCGAATCACACGTCCCTCCGATCCTGGCGCAACGTCAAAGACATTGATTTCTACCCGCCCAGCTCACGTCTTAGCGCAAACCTAACATTGAACTGTTATCGATATCAAGATACCGATAACATATGCTGCGAATGCACATCGCGGAGAGCTGCCAGACAAGCGGCACACCGCCGTGGCACGTGCCTGCAGGCCGGCGTAGGATCGGAGCGGCCTTGCCCTGCGGGTGTCCTGATGGCCAGCGAGTTCGACCCGGCGCGCCGCGCCCTATTGAAGTACGGAGCCCTCTCGACGGCGGCACTGGTCCTGTGGCCCGACCGCTTCACAGTGGCGGGCGCGATGACGCCACCGCCGTTGGGCAAACTCGGCTATGCGCAGGTACAGCTTGGTCCTGGTCCGCTCGAGCGCCAGGCGCGCGCGAACCATCATCTTGTGCTCCATCTGGATGAGAATTCCCTGCTGAGACCGTTTCGCCTGCGCGGCGGCTTGCCGGCACCCGGTCAGGAATTGGGCGGCTGGTATGACACCTGGGGCTTCGCGCCGGGAGCCTCGTTCGGCCAATGGCTGAGCGCACTGGCGCGTTACTACGCGATCACCGGCGATGGCGCGACGCGGGCCAAGGTCGACCGGATGGTGCGCGGCTATGCGGCGACAATCGATGCGGACGGCAGGTTCTTTCGCAACAACCGGTTTCCGTCGTACACCTATGACAAGCTGGTCGGCGGCCTGCTCGATGCAAGTCAGCTGGCCGGCAACGACCTCGCACTCGGCACCCTCCAGCGCACGACCCGGGCGGTGTTGCCCCATCTGCCCCCGCATGCCATGCCGCGCAATGAAGCGGCCAGACCAGGTGAGGACTTCAGCCAGCACGCATGGGATGAAAGCTATACCTTGCCGGAAAACCAGTTCCTCGCCTTCCGCCTTACCGGCAACGAGCAGCACCGGGCGTTGGCACGGCGTTTCCTGTACGACGATTTCTTCCTGCCGCTGGCACGTGGGGAAAACGTGCTGCCGGGCAAGCACGCCTACAGCCACATGAACGCGTTGAGCTCGGCGGCGCAGGCGTACCTGTCACTCAACCAGCCGGTCTACCTGCACGCCGCGCGGCAGGGGTTTGCGATGGTAGACGCACAGAGCTTCGCCACCGGAGGTTGGGGTCCGGACGAGCATTTCGTGGCCCCCGGCAGCGGCAAGCTCGGTGACGGCCTGGCGGATGAACACAAGAGTTTCGAGACACCGTGCGGCTCGTACGCGCACTTCAAGCTGACTCGTTATCTGCTGCGCGTCACCCGCGACCCGGCTTACGGCGACAGCATGGAACGGGTGCTCTACAACACCGTGCTGGGCGCATTGCCGATCGAGCCCGACGGCCACGCGTTCTACTACTCAGACTACACCCGGCATGCACGCAAGGCCTTCCATCCCGATCGCTGGCCTTGCTGCTCGGGCACCTTGCCGATGATCGCGGCGGACTATCGCATCAGCGTCGCCTTCACCGACGCACAAGGCATCTTCGTGAACCTGTACGTGCCGGCGCGGGTGACCTGGCGTCACGACGGCCACGACGCACGCCTGTCAATCGACACACGCTACCCCCATGCAAGCGCAATCAGCATGACCGTGCGCACCTCGACACCCCAGACCTTCGCGGTCAACCTGCGCATTCCCGTGTGGGCCACCGGCGCAAGCCTGCGCATCAATGGCAGGGGTGAAGCGCTTGCGCTGATCCCCGGAACCTTCGCCGCGATACGCCGCCAATGGAGAGCCGGTGATCGCATCGAGCTCGAACTGCCACTGCAGATGCGGCTGCAGCCCGTCGATGCCGAACACCCGGACACGGTTGCGCTGCTTGCCGGCCCGCTGGTGCTGATGCGCGTGCGCGACGACCGCGCCTCGCTGTTCCCGCTGAGTCGCCGCGTGCTGCTTTCGGCGCAACCTTCGCCAGGCGGGGACTCACTCTGGCGTGTCGGCACCGACGGAGGTGCGCTCGCACTGCGTCCGTTTTCCCGCATCCACGGCGAGGGTTACAGCACATATCAGCAAGTCATGGCGGTTTGAACCACGCGATCAGGTTGAACGAATCACCAGGCTCACGGGCAACGCCTCCGAGTCCGCGCGTTCGCCGCGGATCAAGGCCAGCACCTTGCGTGCCAGCAGAACGCCGCCCTCCTGCCAATCCTGTCGCACCGAACTGAGCGGTGGCAGGAAGCTCGCGCCCAGTGGCATGTCGTCGTAACCCACCACCGAAACATCGCCTGGGACGGAACGTCCAATCTCCTGAACACCCCTGATCGCGCCCATCGCAAGCAGATCGCTGCAGGCGAAGATGGCGTCGAAACTGACCTTGCGGGCATGCAGCGAGTGCACCGCACCCAGGCCGGAGTCCGGAGTGAACTCGTCCCGGCGCATCAGCAGGGGCTTGATGCCGTGGACACCGAGCGCATCGATGAAGCCGCTCAGGCGATCGTATATTTCCGCATGGCTCGGGTTGCCAATGAATACCGGGCGCCGGCGACCCAGCGCGAAGAAATGATCGGCCACCAGCGCGCCGCCAAGCCGGTTGTCGCTGCCCACCACCACGTGATTGTCGCCTGCCAGTCCGGCGCCCCAGACCACCATGGGCACACCGAGCTTGTCGAATCGGTGCACCGCATCCTGATGCACGCCCTGGCCCAGAAGAATCACGCCATCGGCAGCCTGCACGGCGGCGGCGTTGGCGCCATGCCGCGTGGTCAGCAGCACGCAGTAGCCCGCGGCCGTCAATTCCTGGGAAATTCCGCCGAGCAGACCCAGGGGATACGGATCGAACATGGTGCGATCCGTGGACGGCTTCATTTCGACGATCACCGCCACCGTGTGGCTACGCCGCAGGCGCAGATTGCGCGCACTGATATTGAGCTTGTAGCCGTGCTCCTGCGCCAGGTCACGGATCCGCTCCCGCGTTTCGGGGTTGACCAGGGGACTGTCGCCAAGCGCCCGCGAGACCGTGATTTTCGACAGGCCGGCCAATTTCGCCAGATCGGCCATGGTCGGACCGGTCGAGATCAATTTGGTCACCTGCTTCTTGCTTGTCCGACTCAACTCCGACTCCTGTGGCCCGCCCTTCACGCTTCCTGGCAACGCTCAGTCACTGCCCGCATGGCACCGTGTGCACCCGACCGTCATTGCCGCCGCCCCGATAGCCATGCCCGCGCCAGGCAAGGTTGCGACTGGCAACTTCACTCGCGCACGGCGTACTCGCCGCAGTGTGGTCATTTCCGGCCAGCACGTCCAACCTGGCGCCTTGCCCAGGTAGCGTGGCACGCCGGCCAGCACCTTGGGCAAGCCAGGTTCAAGCTCCCTAATGATACCGTTACCAAATCTTGATACCGATATCAATTACCGGCACACTGGGTCTCGCATGCCATTCAATCAGGGGTTGACGCTACTGTTTTCGCCCACGGGCGGTGGCCTCTTGCGCATCCGTGAATCCAATCGCCACGCAGGTATCCATGAGCCGATTCCGCATGATTGCTGCGCTGGCGCTGATCTACATGGTCTTCGCCATCCTGCTCAACAGCGTCGGCACGGTGATCCTGCAGGCCATCGTCAGCTTCGGCGTGGACAAGCCGCAAGCCAGTCTGCTGGAACTGTTCAAGGATCTGACGATCGCGGCGACTTCCCTGCTGGTCGCCTCGTTCCTGCCCATGCTGGGCTACCGACGCGCCATGATCCTGGCGCTGGTGATCGTGGGTGCCGCCTGCATCCTGATGCCGCTGTATCCGGGCTTCCACACCACCGAATTGCTGTTCACCTGTATCGGGGTGGCCTTTGCGCTGACCAAGGTCGCGGTGTACTCGTCGATCGGACTGCTGACCAGCAACAAGGCCGAGCACGGTCGGCTGACGAATACCATCGAGGGCCTTTTCATGGTCGGCGTACTGGCCGGCGGCTGGATTTTCAGCGCCTTCATCGATCCCGCCGCACCGGCGAATCTGTCCTGGCTCAATGTCTACTGGCTGCTCGCGGGAATGTGTGCATTGGTGATCGTGCTGCTGGCCACCTCGCGGATGGATGAGTCGGCAGCACATAACAAGAACACCAACTCGATGCTTGGCTCGCTGCTGGAAATGCTGCATCTGTTCCTGCGGCCGCTGGTCTATGTCTTCCTGATCTCGGCTTTCCTGTACGTGCTGATCGAACAAAGTTTTGGCACCTGGCTGCCCACCTTCAACAATGAAGTACTCAAGTTGCCCAACGCGATGAGTATCCAGGTGGCCAGCATCCTGGCCGGCACCACGGCGATCGGTCGCCTGCTTGCGGGCCAGGTGCTGCGTCGAGTTCCCTGGTATGTCTTGCTGAACATCTGCGTGGTCGGCATGGGCGTGCTGGTCATGGTGACGTTGCCGTTGGCCAGGAACGTGGTCGCCAATGCGAACGTCGGCTGGTTCAGTGCGCCGGTGGCGGCCTACCTGATTCCGCTGATCGGCCTGTTGATGGCGCCGATCTACCCGGTGATCAACTCGGTCGCGCTGAGTTCGCTGCCGAAGCCGTCGCATGCCGCCATGACGGGACTGATCGTGATCTTCTCGGCGCTGGGCGGCACCGTGGGTTCGCGCATCACCGCGATCGTGTTCTCGCGCTTCGACGGCATCCATGCCTTCTACTTTTCGCTGATACCGATGACGCTGCTGCTGATCTTCTTGTTCCTGTTCAAGCGCGAGACCGATCGCGAGGGCGCGGCCGCGCCGGCCGGGACGAGTCCCGCGACCAAATAGGCGCCGTTGCCGAACCAGGAAGCGCATTGAGACGCTGGAGAACCATCATGAACATCCGTTATCACCTCTTCGCCTGCCTGGGTCTCCTTTCCACCGCGTTTGCGGCCCCGGCGTTCGGCCAGACTGACCCGAGCTTCCTGCTGACCGCAACTGCAAGGAATTTCGGCAGCTACTTCCCCAGCTATCTGGCAAACGGCTACTTCTCGACGATGACCTCGCCGCGCGGCACCGAGCCGGACATGGGGTACATGGTGGCCTTCATGGACTATGCGAAGGGCGACATCTCCCGTCCCGCAGCGATCCCCGGCTGGAGCGAAATCGACTACAACCCCGGCGGCGGCTGGCTCAATTCTATCCGGCTGGATCCCATGATCTTCGCCGACTACGCGCAGACGCTGGACATGCACGACGGCACGCTGACGACGCACTACCGTTTCGATTACGCCAACAAGACGACCGACGTAAAGGTCACCACCTTCGTCAGCCAGGCCGATCCGCACCTGGCCGCCACGCAATTGGCGATCACCCCTCACTTCGATGGCGAGGCCCAGCTGACCTTCCCGATCCGACTGTGGTCCGAGCACCAGCCCCGCTTTCCCATCGGCAGCATGACCGGCGACCAGATGATCAATGCGGTGATCGCCAGCGGACAGAACCTGCAGAACAAGCCGGTTCCGACACCAGACCGCGCGGCGGTCTGGTATCCCGGCCATACCCGCATCCTCGCCAGCAACGGCGATGCAAACCAGCTGACGCTGTGGCTGGACGGCCAGGCCGAGCAGGGCCTGCACATGGCCGAGGCCGCGGCCATCGGCCTGCCCGCGGGGCTGAAGATCGACAAGGCAACGCTGGAAAATGGCCCGAACAAGCTGTCGCTGAACCTGACCGTGAGTCTGCGCAAGGGCCAGACCTACCTCTTCACCAAATACATCGCGGCGTCACGGCAGGACTGGGGTGGCGACGCAAAGGTCGACATGGCGCTGGCCGAGAACGCGCGCAAGACCGGCTTCGACAGCCTGCTCGCCCGCCATGTCGCCGCATGGAACGAGCTGTGGAAGGCGGACATCGTGATCGAAGGCGATCCGAAGGTGCAGCTGGCCGTCCATTCGGATCTGTACTACCTGCTGTCCAACACCACCGTCGGCACCGCCTGGCCGATGGGCGCATGCGCGCTGACCCCCGGCTACGCCGGCCATGCGTTCTGGGACAGCGATTCGTGGGTGTTTCCCGCCCTGTTGCTGCTTCACCCCGAGCGCGCCAAGCCGATCGTGATGTTCCGTGACCGCACCATGCAGCCAGCCCGCGAACGGGCAAGGCAGTACGGTGCCAAAGGCACCATGTACCCGTGGGAAGCCGATCCGCAGACTGGTGTCGACAACACGCCGCACTTCGCCTATGGCGTGTTCCGCGAGATCCACGTCAACGCGGACATCGCGATCGCACAGTGGCAGTACTACCTCGCCACCGGCGACAAGACCTGGCTGAAACAACATGGCTGGCCGGTGATCCACGAGATCGCCGAATTCTGGAAGAGCCGGGTGACCTGGAATGCCAGCGCCGGCCGCTACGAGATTTTCCACGTTACCTCGCCCGACGAAGCCTACGACGACGTGCCAAACGACTCGTTCACCAATGCGGCCGCGCGCAAGGCATTGCAGATTGCCGACAAGGCTGCTGCGGAAGTCGGGACCACGCCTGACCCGAAGTGGGCCGAGATCGCAGCGAAGATGTACATCCCGTTCGACGAGGCGGACCAGCGCCACCTCGATTTCGACGCCTCCGTGCCACACGACAAGATCACCTGGATGGGCTCGTCACTGGTCTGGCTGATGTACCCGAATCTCGACATGCCGATGTCGGCGCAGGTACGTCGAAACGACTTCGCGTTCCAGCTGCAGGAGCTGAAGACCCACGGCGACGACCCGAACGAGATGATGATGGTCATGCTCGCCGTGGGCGAGGCCGAACTGGGTGACGGCAAGGCCGCCGGCGACTGGATCCAGCGCAACCTGGTCGGCTTCCTGAAGCCGCCGTTCAACGTACGCACCGAGACCGTCGCCAACAACGCCGGGTACATCCTGGCGACGTCGGCCGGTTTCGTGCAGAGCTTCGTCTACGGCCTGTCCGGCCTGCGCATCCAGGACCAGGGTCTGGTCGAGGCCTATGCGCCGGTGCTGCCGCCGTCGTGGAAGTCACTGACGCTCAAGCACGCCAGCTTTCGCGGCAAGCACTTCGATGTCGTGATCGAACGCGATGCCAGCGGCAAGGTCGTGCTTGCCCGCCACGCGGACTAGCAGAAGTTCCATGGTGCCCGGCATGACGGCACCGCGATGCGAGAGATCAAATGAAGCATCCACTTCAGAATCTTGCTCTGCTGATCTTGGCCTTGGTCGCCGGGGCCGCTTCCATCGCCCAGGCGACCACCGACCCGAGCTTTCTGCTGACTGCAACCTCGAAGGACTTCGCCAGTTATTTCCCCGGCCAGGTGGCCAACGGCTACCTGTCCACCACGACCGGCCCCCGGGGCACCGAAGGCAACCTGGCTTACATGGTCGGTTTCATGGACTACGGAAAGGACGACATGTCCCGGCCGGCGGCCATCCCGGGCTGGACCGAGATTGACTACAGCACGGGAACCTCGGACGCCGGTCACTTCTGGATGAACCAGGTCGGGCTGAACCCGTCGGTGTTCCAGGATTACCGCCAGGTTCTGAACCTGCACGACGCCACCCTGACCACCCGCTATCGCTACCTCGACCATGGCAGGGCTACGCGAATCAAGGTGCAAAGCCTGGTCAGCGAGGCGTCGCCACATCTGGCCGCCAGCCAGATCTCGATCACGCCGGAATTCGACGGCGTGGTGCAGCTGTCCCTTGCGTTCAACCTGTGGGCGCCGTACCAGCCAAGGTTGCCGCTGGCCAGGTTGACCGGCGACGAGATGCAGATCGCGGTGGCCGCGCATAACCTCAGCTTTCAGGCCACTCCACCCGCCACGCCGGATCGGGCGGCGGTGTGGTACCACGGCGACACCCATGTACTGACCGATGCAGGCGACAGCAAGGATCTCACCCTGTGGCTCGATGGCCGCGCCGAGCACGGTCCGGGCATGGCCGAGGCCGCCGCCGTCAGCCTGCCGGCGGGAATCACGCCGGTCGAGGTCAAACTTGTCAAGGACGCCTACCGGCTCTCGCTTGATCTTCGCGTGCGCGTGCACAAGGGTCAGACGTATACCTTCACCAAGTACGTGGCGGCGTCGCGTGCCGACTGGGGCGGCGACGCCAGGGCTGACCTGGTGCTGGCGAAGGCGGCACGCGACGCTGGCTTCGATGCGTTGCTGGACGCACACCGGAAGGCATGGGCCGGCCTTTGGCAGAGCGACATCATCATCGATGGCGACGCCAACGCGCAGCGAGTCGTGCATTCGGATCTGTACTACCTGCTTGCCAACGCCACGCCCGATACAGCCTGGGCGATCGGGGCATGCGGGCTGACCACCGGCTACGTCGGCCATGTCTTCTGGGACAGCGACTCCTGGATCTTCCCGGCGCTGGTGCTGCTGCACCCGCAACGCGCCAAATCGCTGGTGATGTTCCGTGACCGCACCCTCCCCGCCGCGCGCCAGCGCGCCCACGCGCGTGGCCTGCAAGGCGCGATGTACCCGTGGGAAGCCGACCCCGAAAACGGCACCGAGCAGGTTCTTCACGCCGCCTGGGTGCTGGGCGAGCGCGAGATCCACGTCAACGCCGACGTGGCCATCGCGCAATGGCAGTACTACCTGGCCAGCGGCGATGAGGCGTGGCTGAAGGCACACGGCTGGCCGGTGATCCGCGACATCGCACGCTACTGGACCAGCCGGGTGAGCTGGAACCCGGGCAAGCAGCGCTACGACATCCTTCACGTCACCTCGGTCGAGGAAAACTACAACGACGTCCCGAACGACACCTATACCAATGCCGACGCGGCCAAGGCGCTGCGGATCGCGACCGCCGCCGCGGCCGTCGTCGGCGAGAAACCGGATCCTCGCTGGGTCGATATTGCCGCGAGGCTTTACCTGCCGTTTTCCGCCACCGGCCAGCATCATCTGGACATGGACGAACACGTTCGCCACGACCCCGGCGACAGCGACCTGGCCTTCCTGTCCTTTCCCTCGCTCGATCTGCCGATGAGCCCGCAAGTGCGGCACAACGACTATCTGATCGCGACGCAATCGATGGGCCAGGGGGACCGCACGCCCAACACGATGGGCCTGGCCCCGATCTCGATCGCCGCGTCCGCCGCCGGCGACGCGGCCGGCGCTGCAAGATGGATCGAGCGCAACGCGGCACCGGACATGTTCAAGCCACCGTTCAACGTGCGCACCGAAACCGCCACCAACAACACCGGCTACTTCCTTACCGGCTCAGGCGGATTCGTGCAGGCGCTCGTCTATGGCTTGTCCGGGTTGCGCCTCGAATCGAAGGGCCTGCTCGAAGCCTACCCGCCGACGCTGCCGCCGACGTGGAAATCCATGACCCTGAAAGACATCACGTTCCGCGGCAGGCACTACGACATCACGATCAACCGCGACGCCAGCGGCAAGCCACGCCTGACGCGGAAGGCCCTTTGAAACCCACCACGCGTCACACCGATGCTGCCCGGCATTCCGGATCACTTCGCATTTGACCAATCGGACGCAAGACATGGCATACCCGCAACGCTTGTCCCGCACCCAGACTCCGGCGACCCATGCGGACCTCCGTCACACGCGTCGTTCGGCGGGCCATGGATTGCGCACCCTGGTGCTGCTGTCGGCACTCGCGTTCGCGACCGGCGCCGCCGCGTCGACCCAGCCGGATCCGGTCAGGACCCGCGCCTACATCGATCACGCATGGGGAACACTGACCCGCTCGCTGGATGATTGCTCGGCGCTGGCCGACAGCAAGGTCAGTACCCACCCGGCGCTCTATCTGCCCGCGCAACTTCCGGTGCCGGAGCGGCTTCGCGCGATCGCGAAACGCTGCGGTGTCGGTCTTGACACGTTGCCGCGCGTCATCGACAGGCTCGGCGACGTCGACCCCGCGAAATTGTCCGCGCAGGGGCTGCTCTACCTGCCCCATCCCTACGTCGTACCCGGCGGCTTCTTCAACGAGATGTACGGCTGGGACAGCTATTTCATCGTGCTTGGCCTGGTCGCCGACCATCGCACCGCACTGGCCCGCAACATGGTCGACAACGCCTTGTTCGAAGTCCGGTATTACGGCGGCGTGTTGAATGCCAACCGCACCTACTACCTCAGTCGTTCGCAGCCGCCGTTCCTCACGGCCATGATGAACGCGCTACTCGATGATCCGGCCAGCTTTCACGGCAAGGCGGAAATGCTGACATGGCTGGCGCAGGCGTATCCCCTCGCCGTGCGCAACCACGACATCTGGACGCGCCCCGAGCATCGCGCCGGCGATACGGGTCTGGCGCGTTACTTCGATCTTGGCAAGGGCCCGGCGCTGGAAGCACGCGATGCCGATTATTATCGCGGCGTGATCAAGTGGCTGGTCGCGCATCCATCAAACAATCCCGGCTACCTGGTGCAGGCATCGCAACATCCCGACGACGCCGAAGCCACACAGCTGAAGTCCCGAAGCTGCGATGTGCGCACCTCGAAGGTGTGCGCCGACGCGTGGCTGGACGGCTTTCGGTTGAGTGCCGACTACTACCTTGGCGATCGTGCCATGCGCGAATCGGGCTTCGACGTCAATTTCCACTTCGGTCCGTTTGCAGGTTCCACCCATCACTACGCCCCGGTGGGTCTGAACAGCCTGCTCTATCGCTACGAAATGGATCTGCACGACTTTGCGCTGAAGCTGGGCAAGACCGCCGATGCCACGCACTGGGAGCACGCCGCGCTGGCGCGCAGGCAGGCGATGGACAAGTACCTGTGGCAGCCCGACACGGGGCTGTACATGGACTACGACTTCATTACCGGAAAGCCTGCCGCCTTCCCCTACATCACGACCTTCTATCCGCTGTGGGCCCATGCTGCCTCCAGCGCGCAGGCTGCGGCGGTGCGTGATCATCTGGCAATCTTCGAACGACCCGGCGGCCTTGCCATGGACAATCATCCGAGCGGCGCCCAATGGGACGCACCCTTCGGCTGGGCACCGACGAACTGGCTCGCGGTAGCGGGCCTGGATGCCTATGGCTTCCATGCTGATGCACGCCGCATCGCCGCCAGGTTCTGCGCGACCGTCGACCGTGGCGTTGCGACGGACGGCACCATTCGCGAGAAATACAACATGGTGCTGGGCAACGCGGACGTCCATATCAGCGCCGGCTATAGCCAGAATGTCGTCGGCTTCGGCTGGACCAATGGCGTGTACCTGAAACTGCAGCAGATCCTGCACGGCGCCGCCAGATCCGCACCCGCTTACACCGCCTCGGCAGACAACGCGAAGTGACACCCGTCCAGCCTGGCGGCAGCTTGCCTTCAGCCGGCACAACACCCCAGACAGGCAACACGGGAGGAACACCATGCATGCACGACGTCTTCCACGCATCCTGACGGGAATCCTGCTTTGTGCGGGTCTGACTGGCACAAAAGTTGGCGCGCAGACAGCATCGCCGGGCGTCAAGGCCGATGGCAGCGTGACATCACCCGCGCTCACCATCCCCTATTCGGATCTCGCTTCGCCGGAGGCCCGCGCTTTCTTCCCCAGGATGATTGCGGCCGGCAGCAAGGCACCTCCCTTGAATGCGCCGATCGCGCAGAGCCGCGCGTTTTACGACCGCATGAACAGCGACCGCGCCGCGCGCATGGAAAAAATCTATGCGGTGAAGATCCACGCAGAGACCATCGGCGGCGTGCCCACGGATGTCGTGCTGCCGGCCCAGGGCATCGCCACCGGACAGCAGCGGCGGGTGCTGGTCAATTTGCATGGAGGCGCCTTCCTTTGGGGTGCGCACAGTGGCGGCCTGGTGGAGTCGATTCCCGTGGCCAGTCTGGGCCGGATCAAGGTGATCAGCGTCGACTACCGCCAGGGACCGGAGCATGTGTTTCCTGCCGCCAGCGAGGACGTCGAGGCGGTCTACCGCGCCCTGCTCCGGCACTACCCGGCGAAGAACATCGGCATCTACGGCTGTTCCGCCGGCGGCATACTCACCGCCGAGTCGGTGGCCTGGATCATCAAGAAGAACCTGCCGGTACCGGGCGCCATCGGCACCTTCTGTGGCTCCTTGAGCGAACTGGGCGGAGACTCCTCCTACGTGGCGCCCCTGCTGAACGGCGACCCGGTGCCGACCGACCCGCTCAGGCTGTCCAGCCTGCCTTACTTCAAGGGCGCACAGGCGACTGATCCGCTGGTGTTCCCTGCCAATTCGCCTAGCTTGCTGGCCAAGTTCCCGCCGACCCTGCTGATCACCGGCACGCGGGATTTCACCATGAGTTCGGTCGTGCACAGCCAGGCCCTGCTGACCGGTGCAGGCGTGGACGCCGAGCTGCATGTCTGGGACGGCATGTGGCACTCATTCTTCTCCGATCCGGAACTGCCCGAGTCGCGCGAGGCGTATGCGGTGATGGTCAACTTTTTCGACCGCAAGCTGGGGCATTAGAAAGTCGCCGCGGTAGGCACGGGCTTTGCCCCCGAACGCTGCGACAGGTATTCTCTGGACTGCCTTTCACCAGCCGCCAAGCCATGAGCCTGCAGACCGTCCTCGTCATCGACGATGAACGCGATATCCGTGAACTGCTGACCATCACGCTGGGGCGGATGGATTTGCAGGTCGACGCCGTCGGCACCGTGACCGAGGCGCGCCGGGCGCTGACCGAGAACAGTTACGACCTGTGCTTCACCGACATGCGCCTGCCGGATGGCAACGGTCAGGAAATCATCGAGTTGATCGCCGAGACCTGCCCGGACACGCCAGTGGCGATGATCACCGCCTACGGCAATGTCGACGCGGCGGTAAACGCGCTCAAGGCCGGCGCCTTCGACTTCGTTTCCAAGCCCGTGGATATCCAGATGCTGCGCGGACTGGTGCGCACCGCGCTCCGCCTGGCCGAGGAAAAGCGCGAAGGCGGTGACGCCAAGGTTGGCGCATCCGCCTCCCGCCTGATCGGCGACTCGCTGGCCATGGACCAGGTCCGCACCACGATTACCAAGTTGGCACGCAACCAGGCACCGGTTTACATCGCCGGCGAATCCGGCGTCGGCAAGGAGCTGGTGGCGCGACTCATCCACGAACAAGGCCCGCGCGCCAGCGGGCCCTTCGTGCCGGTCAACTGCGGCGCGATCCCGTCCGAGCTGATGGAAAGCGAGTTCTTCGGTCACCGCAAGGGCAGCTTCACCGGTGCGGGCGCCGACAAGGAAGGCCTGTTCCAGGCCGCCCAGGGTGGCACGCTCTTCCTGGACGAGGTCGCCGAGCTGCCACTGCACATGCAGGTGAAACTGCTGCGCGCGATCCAGGAGAAAGCCGTGCGCCCAATCGGCGGCCGTGACGAGATTCCGGTGGACGTGCGCATTCTGTCCGCCACCCACAAGAACCTGGCCCAGCTGGTCGAGCAGGGGCAGTTCCGCCAGGATCTGTTCTACCGCATCAATGTGATCGAGCTGCGCGTACCGCCGCTGCGCGAACGCCGCGGCGATGTACCGCAGTTGTCTGCCTTCATCCTCAAGTCGTTGGCAGGCAAGAGCGGCGAAGAGATTGGCCAGCTTTCAACCGGCGCACGCGATGCGCTGGAGGCCTACGATTTCCCGGGTAACGTGCGCGAGCTGGAAAACATCCTCGAGCGCGCCATGGCCATGTGCGACGGCAGCACCATCGAGGCGGCGGACCTGATGCTGCCGCAACGTGGCATGCGCCCTGCCGCCACGGATACCTTCACGCAGGAAGCGGCCAGCACGCCCGCTCCCGCCGCGCCGTCCCCCTCTGCCGCCAATGGCGGCCTGGATGACTACATCAGCAATATCGAGCGCACCGCCATCGTCAAGGCGCTGGAAGAATCGCGCTACAACAAGACTGCCGCCGCGCGCAAACTGGGCATAACGTTCCGCGCCCTGCGCTACAAGCTGAAGAAGCTCGGCATCGACTGAGTCGCCTGATTCACTTCTTGCGCGGCTCGACGTCACTCTGTTCGCCGCCCTGGCCTGCGTCGACTGCCACGGCAAGCGCCTTGCGCATCGCGCGCAGAAGTGCCGGGGTGCTGACCGGTTTGTCGATCATGTGCAGGCGTTCCAGCGGCGGCAGCTCGTGCAGGTCCGGCGGGGCGTCCGGCCGCGCCAGCAGGATCACGCCACCCTGGTAGCCACGGTCGATCAGCGCGGCAAGGGTGCGCACCCCGGTGAACAGGTTCATGTCCGCATCCAGCACGACCAGGTCCGGCAGGCCACCGGCCTCTATCCACTGCAATGCCGCCGTACCGCTCTGGCTGGCATGTGCCTGGTAGCCCCAGGTGTCCAGTGTGTCGGACAGCATCGACAACTGACCCGCCTCCTCCACAACCACCAGCACACGTTCGGCACATCCCTCCAGCCCTTCAATGTCGTCCAGCGAGGCAGCGTCAGCGACCAGTTCCTCCAGCGGCATGTACAGGTCAAAACGGGTGCCACGACCGCGCTTGCTGTCCACCCGCATGACGCCGCCATGACTGCCGATGATGCGCTTGCATGAAAGCAGACCAAGGCCGGTACCGGTCTCCTTGGTGGTGAAGAACGGCTCGAACAGATGCTCCAGCACGTCCTGCTCCATGCCCGGGCCCTCGTCGATCACGCTGATGCATAGATAGCGGCCGCTCCGTGTTTGCTCTTCGTCCAGGAAAAAATCCTCGTCCAGACGGGTCTGCGCAGCCTCGATGCGCAGCTTGCCGCCGTCGGGCATGGCCTGGATCGCGTTCAGGCACAGGTTGAGCAGGCATTGTTGCAACTCGGTGTGGTTGCCTTCGAAAGACAGTTCCGGGTCGTCGACGACCAGCTCCATTGCCACCGAACGCGGAACACTGCCTTGCATCAGCAACTCGAACGCATTGAACAACGCGCCCAGCCGAACCTGCTCGGCACGCCGCGCGCCGCGCGCAAACGACAGCATCGAGTGCACCATGTCCAGGCCGCGCTTGCCGCAGTCGCGCACCAGCTTGCCAAGTCGAGCCAGGCGTGGATCGTCCTGGTAATCCTGCAGGCTTTCGCCTGCCAGCAGGAGCGGCTGCAGCAGATTGCGCAGGTCGTGGCTGAGACCGCCAGCGAGCATCGCCAGGCTCTCGAAGCGCTGGGCGCGGATCAACTCCATCTCGGCGCGGCGGCTGGCCTTGCGTGCCTCGAATTCAGCAAGCGCACGACGCACGGCGCTGGCTAGCCGGGCGGGGTTCTGCTTCAGGATATAGTCGGTGGCGCCGTTGCGCAGCGCCTCGATCGCCGCTTCTTCGCCCAGGGTGGCGGAGACGAAGATGAAAGGCAGGTCCTCGTCGCGTTCGCGCAGCAGCTCCAGCGCGTGCTGGCCGGAGAAGCCCGGCAGACTCAGGTCGGACAACACGATGTGCGGAGCGAATTCCTCCAGGGCGGCAAGATAGCCGGTCTCGTCGTCGACCAGCCGGACCTCATGGTGGATGTCGTCGGCCTCCAGTTCGGCAAGCACCAGCTCGGCGTCAAGCTCACTGTCCTCCACCTGCAGCACGCGGATGGTCGGTATCGTCCGAGAGTGCCTGTTAGGCATGTGGTTCCCCCATCGTTGTCATGACGGTGCACAGCTGTCGCATGAACGCCCTCCGTCGCGGCGCTCCCTGATCCGGATATTGTGCACCAATCCCTTCACTCCGCTTCCGGCGCCTCGTTCAACACCGCCCAGAAGCGCCCCAGGGTCCGCACGGCTTCGAAGAACTGATCCACGTCGACCGGCTTGATCACGTAGGCGTTCACGCCCAGATCCCAGCTGCGTGCCAGATCGGTCTCCTCGCGCGAGGAAGACAGGATCACCACCGGGATCCGCCGCATCCGCTCGTCGCCGCGCATCTGGGTCAGCACATCGATCCCGTTCATGCGCGGCATCTTGATGTCCAGCAGCACCACCGCCGGATCGCCCGGCTCGCGCTCGGCCCAGGCGCCGCGCATGTAGAGGTAATCGAGGCAATCCACCCCGTCTTCCACATGCACCACCGGATTGGCCAGGTGCGCATCGGTCAGCGCATCCATCGCCATCTCGGCGTCCGCCACGCTGTCTTCCACCAGCAGCACGGTGCGCAGCTCTTTCTTGTTCATGCCGCCGACTCTCCTTTTTGTGCCCCGGCCACGTCAGTGGCCGGCAGCGAGAAATGAAATCTTGCACCCTGGTCAGGTTCGGCCTCTGCCCAGACGCGGCCGCCATGGCGCGTCACGATGCGGCGCACGTTGGCCAGGCCAATGCCGTTGCCCGGATATTCCGAGGCCCGGTGCAAGCGCTGGAACACACCGAACAGCTTGTCCGCGTATTGCATGTCGAAGCCGGCGCCGTTGTCTGCCACGGTGAACTCATAGTCGCCACGGCCGTCGCGACGTGCAGTTACCTCGATCCGCGCCACCTCGCAGTGCCCGGTGTACTTGACCGCATTGCCGAGCAGGTTTTGCCACACCGTGCCCAGCATGTTGGCATCGCCGATCACCATCGGCAATGAATCGATCGTCCAGATGATGCGTCGGCCTTCCTGCCCCGTTTCGGCCAGCGAACGCGCCTCGTCAACCAGTGACTGCATGTCCACCGCCTGCAGCCGCAGCGGGCCACGGCCCAGCCGCGAGAACACCAGCAGATCGTCGATCAGCTGGGCCATGCGCTTGGCCGAGCTGTCGATCACGCCGATGTAATGGGCGGCCCTGTCGTCGACCTGCTCACCCAGATGCCGTTCCAGTTTGCGCACGAAACCGGCGATGTGGCGCAGCGGCGCGCGCAGGTCATGTGATACCGAGTAACTGAACGCCTCCAGTTCGCGGTTGATGTCCGAAATTTGCGCCACCTTGCCCTCCAGCTGGCGGTTGAGCTCGGTCACCTTTTGTTCGGTCAACGCACGCACCGTTACGTCGCTCACCGTCATGAGCAGGGTGGGCTCGTCGCTCGCCTGCAGCTGCAGGCGGCGCGCGTTGACCACCACGTGCCGCTGCTGCTCCTCGTCGACGCGCTGCACCATGTCGTAGTCCCACAGCTCCCGATCACGCAACAGGACATCCTTGAGGCGTTGCAACAGCACGGCGTCGTTCCACACGCCGTTGCCGATTTCCGCCAAGGGACGGGATACGTGCTGCAGATCCTCGTCATACAGTTCGCTGAAGGCATTGTTTACCAACAGGCTACGCAGGTTCGTGTCGAAGAGTGCGATAGGCTCACGCACGGATTGGAGAATCAGACGCGAACGATGCACCGCCTGGCCTTCGCGGGTTTCGGCCAGTAGTCGCCGGCCAATCTGCCTTTCGGAGGCCACCACAATGATTGACAGCAGCAGCAGCTGCGCCAGCGCCGTGATGGCGAGCACCAGCCGCCCATTGAACGCACGGTCCGAAGCGACCTTTTCGCGCACCGCCAACAGCTGGTTCTCGTTCTGGACGATGCTCTCCAGCTTGACGTTGACCGGGAACAAGTCCCCTGCCGTTCGCAGCGATTCGCGCGCGCCGGTCGTATCGCCTCGGCGCAATCGCAACAGGGCCTGGCGCATCAGGCTGAGACGGCCGTTGACGCTGGTTTCCAGGGCGCCAATCAGGATTTGCTGCTCCGGGGTGTCGCTGGTCATGGACCTGAGCTGCTGCAACAGTGCCGGCACCTTCGTGCTTGCCCGGGCCGCACGCTCCTGGGTCGCCGCATCGCCATCGCCGGCAAACACCCGATAGGTGGCACTCTCGCTGTCGTGAACGGCGTTGGCAATCCGATAGGCGAGCGAACGTACCGCCGTGGAGTGGGTGACCCATGCGCTGGCCAACTGGGTCGAGCGCGCATTCTCGCCGGTGACGATGTAGGGCAGCCCCACGATGAACAGCATCGCCAGCAACAGACCCGCTACCCGCCAGCGGATGATGCCGCTGAATTTCATTTGACTCCGGCCATCTGCACATCCGTCCTGTCCGCTTCCCGTATTCTGGCACGTCCGCGCGCCGCCCTGGCGCCAGGCGCGTAGGCCTCAATCATCGCCCACACCGTTGACTCTGGACGTTGCTGTGGTGTTCGCACTCCAGTGCAGATTCGGTGTCGACTGCATGCGGAAATGCAGTTCCCCGCCAGCCAGGATCTCGGCGTGCCGGATAAACGGCCGATCCAGCGGCTTGCCATCGAGCGTGACCGCTCCGACCCACGGATGCGCATCATCCATCGGCGAAGCGCTCACGGTGAAACTGCGGCCGTTGGACAGATGCAGCGTGGCCCTGGGCACAAATGGCCGACCGATCGCATAGTGGTCACTGGCCGGGGTGACCGGATAGAAGCCCAGCGCAGTGAAGATGTACCAGGCGGACATCTGGCCGAGGTCATCGTTGCCGCTGAGGCCATCGGGCGTCGGCGCGTACTGGCTGTCCATGATCTGCTTCAGCCGTTGCTGGGTCTTCCAGGGCGCACCAGCGTAGTCATACAGGTAGGCGATGTGATGGCTTGGTTCGTTGCCGTGGGCGTACCAGCCGATCAGGCCGGTGATGTCCTCGACGTTCTTGAAATGCGCCGGATCGACCTTGGCGTCGAACACCTCGTCGAGCTTGGCCATGAACTTCGCATCGCCGCCCATCGCGCGAATCAGCCCGGGCACATCTTGCGGCACGTACCACGAGTACTGCCAGGCATTGCCCTCGGTGTAGTCGCTGCCATAGCCGGCGAAGGTCGGATCGAACGGCTCGCGAAACCGGCCGTTGCCGAGCCTGGCCCGCATGAAGCCGGTTTTCGGATCCCACGCGTTGCGCCAGTTGCCTGCCCGCTTCATGAAGGTGGTCGCGATCCCACGCTTTCCCATGGCTTTCGCCATCTGCGCCAGCGACCAGTCGTCGTAGGCGTATTCCAGCGTTTTCGACGCCGCCTCCGGCTCGCGGTCGATCGGCACGTAGCCGAGCTTCATGTAGTCGGCCAGATCGCCATAGGGACCGTACGTGGCACTGGCGACCATCAGCTTCAGTGCCGCGTCCGCGTCGAAACCACGCACGCCCTTGATGTAGGCGTCGGCGATCACCGGCAACGCGTGGTAGCCGATCATGCACCATGTTTCCAGGCCCTGGTACGCCCACACCGGCAGGATGCCGAACGGGCTGGCCTGGCCGGCGGCGATCAGCGAGCGGATGAAGTCCGTGCTGCGTTCCGGATCGAGCAGCACCATCAGCGGTTGCTGCGCGCGATACACATCCCACAGCGACCAGCTGGAATAGAAATCGAAACCCTGCGCCCGATGCACCGCATGATCCGGGCCACGGTAGTCGCCGTTGACATCCATGCTCAAGGTTGGCGCAAGCATCGCGTGATAAAGCGCGGTGTAGAACATCGTGCGGTCGGACTTCAGTGCATCGACATCGATTACTGCCAGCGCCTTGTTCCACGCCGCCGTCGCCTCGGCGCGGCGCGCATCGAAATCCCAGCCGTGGCCGTCCTGCTCCAGATTCGCCAGCGCGTTGGCTTCGCTCACCGATGAGATCGCCACCTTCACTTCCAGCGGCTTGCTCAACTTGCCGAAGTCGAACACGCCTTCCAGCGCACGGCCGTTCTGCGCGTCATGATCTTCGGCCCGGTGGCCGGGCCCGGCAAAACCCTTGTAGACCAGGTCCATCTCGCGGTTGTACAGCTCACGCGAGGTCATCGGCTGCGAGAAGCGCATCGCGAAACACAGTTCGCGTCCCGGCGCCCAGCCCCGCGTGGTGCGGCAGCCGGTCACGCTGCCATCGGGACGCACGCGCAGTCTCGCCCACAACACCTTGCCCGCGTAGTCGTAGATGCTCGGGCGCAAATCGAGTAGTACGTGCGCGGGCTTGTCCTTCGGAAAGGTGTAGCGGTGCCAGCCGACGCGTCGGCCCGCCGTGAGCTCCGCGCGCACCCCATAATCGCTCAGCGTCACCGCGTAGTAGCCCGCCTGCACCAGTTCGCTGGCATGCGAAAAGCGCGAACGGTAGCCGCTGTCCGGCTTGGTCGCATCGCCCGGGTCCAGCCGCACGTCGCCGGCAATCGGCATCACCAGCACGTCGCCCAGGTCCGAGTGGCCGGAGCCGGAAAAGTGCGTATGCGAGAAGCCCATGATGGTGGGGTCGCCGTATTGATAGCCGGCCGCCCACTTGTAGGCATGCTTGAAATCCGGCATCGCGGTGTCCGGCGACAGCTGGATCATGCCGAACGGCACCGTGGCGCCGGGAAAGGTGTGGCCGTCGCCACCGGTGCCGACGCGCGGGTCGACGTCGGCCGCATGGCCGACCGACGCGAACGCAGGCGCACAGACAGTCGATGCCAGCAGGGCGAGCAGTATCGTGGTGCAGCGGGCCATGGGGCACCTCATCAGGGGAAGGCGAAGCTGACGAAGGTAGCACCGCAGCCGGGTATGTTGCAGCGCGTGATTGGCCTCTCGGTGAAAACGGTTACATTGTTGCCGCTGCGGCACTGCCGCCCGAGTCCACCTGGCCTCGCCCACCGCGAACCGGAACCCTGCCATGGCCCTTGCCACCCCGCCGCCCCGTACGTCCGCGCCCACCCCGGCTGGCGCTTCAGGCCGCCAGCCGTACACCAGCAACCCGCTGGCCTTGGGTGTGCTTACCACGATCTTCTTCATGTGGGGCTTCCTGACCTGCCTCAACGACATTCTGATTCCACACTTGAAGTCGAGCTTCCAGCTCAACTACACCGAAGTGATGCTGGTGCAGTTCACCTTCTTCGGCGCCTACTTCCTGATGGGCATGCCGGCCGGCCGCCTGGTCGCCACGCTGGGTTACAAGAAGGGCATCGTGGCCGGACTCGCCATCGCCGGCCTCGGCGCGCTGGGTTTCTGGCCGGCCGCAGCGCTGCATCTTTACCCCGCCTTCCTCGGCGCACTGTTCGTGCTGGCGACCGGCATCACCGTGCTGCAGGTGGCTGCCAATCCCTACGTGGCCCTGCTCGGACCGGAGAAGACCAGCTCCAGCCGACTGACCCTGGCGCAAGCGCTGAACTCGTTCGGCACCTTCCTGGCGCCCTGGTTCGGCGGACTGCTGATCCTGTCCAACGTGGTCAAGGATCCTACCCAACTGGCGGCGTTGGCACCGGCCGATCAACTGGTTTACCAAACCCAGCAGGCACAGGCCGTGCAGGGTCCCTACATCGGCCTGGCGGTGGTGCTGTTCCTGTTGGCGATTTTCGTCTGGCTGTTTCGCCTGCCGGCGCTGACCGAGGCGACCGACAAGGGCGACCATGACCGCCACAGCTTTGCCGACGTGCTGCGCCATCCACATGTGCTGTTTGGCGTGCTGGGCATCTTTTTTTACGTTGGCGCCGAGGTCTCGATCGGCAGCTTCATGATCAACTACCTGTCGATGCCGGACATCGGCCACATGAGCGAGCAGCAGGCCGCCAAATACGTGTCGTGGTATTGGGGCGGCGCGATGATCGGACGGTTCGTCGGCTCGGCGCTGATGGCGAAGATTTCGCCACGCAAGCTGTTGGCGCTGTTCGCCGCGATCAACGCGCTGCTGGTGTTGACCACCATGCTGACCACCGGCACGACGGCGATGTACAGCATCATCGCGATCGGCCTGTTCAACTCGATCATGTTCCCGACCATCTTCGCGCTGGGCATCGAGCGTCTGGGACCGATGACCAGCAAGGCCTCCAGCCTGCTGATCATGGCCATCGTCGGCGGCGCGGTGATCCCGCAGCTGCAGGGCGTGCTGGCCGACCACATCGGTCTTCAGCACGCATTCTTCCTGCCATTGCTGTGCTATCTGTACATCTTGTTCTACGGCATCAGCGGCTCGAAGATCCGCAGCAGCGTCGACTGAGTCCGGCCGGGCGCGACCATGACCAGGCGTTCCATTCTTTGTTTCGGCGAGGCGCTGGTCGACTTGCACGCCAGCGGCTTCGACAGGCATGGTTTCGCCACCGGTTTCACGCCGTTCGCTGGCGGAGCGCCAGCCAACGTCGCGGTGGCGGTGGCACGGCTTGGTGGCAGCGCCCGCTTCGCCGGCATGTTGGCGCAGGACTCTTTCGGCGAGTTCCTGCTATCCAGTCTGCAGGACGCCGGCGTCAGCACCGCCGATGTGGCACGCACGGACAGGGCAAACAGCGCCTTGGCGTTCGTCAGCCTGGATGCCCATGGCGAGCGCAGTTTCAGCTTCTACCGCGAACGCACCGCCGACCTGCAATTCCGCGCCAGCGACTTCCGTGCGGACGCCTTCGCCGATCTGGCGGTATTTCACGTCTGTTCCAACTGCATGACCGACCCGGCCCTGGCCGAAGCCACACAGGAAGGCATGCAGCGCGCAAACCGCGCCGGCGCCGTGGTCAGCTTCGACCTCAACCTGCGCCCCGCCTTGTGGCCAGCCGGGGTCGACCCGCTGCCGCTGGTGTGGCCGGCCCTGCACCTGGCCGACGTAGTGAAACTCTCCGCCGAGGAGTTCACCTGGCTGGCAGTGGATGGCGAGCAGACCACGCTCGACCGGCTGTGGCGCGGCCGCCCCCGGTTGCTGGTCGTGACGGATGGAGCGAAGCCAGTGCGCTGGTTCCATCCCGACGCCGAAGGTGAATTACCCGGCTACGCCGTCGCTGTGGTCGACAGCACGGCGGCTGGCGATGCGTTTGTCGGCGGACTGCTGTGCGGCCTGGCCGACCTTGAGGCAACTCCCGACCGGCTCGACCACCTGGTCGGCCAGTTGCCACGCCTGCACGGCATGCTGCGCTTCGCCGCAGCGAGCGGTGCACTCACCGTCACCCGCAAGGGTTCGTTCGCCGCCATGCCCAGTGGCGACGAAGTGCGGGCCTTCATGGCGAACCAGGCATGAAGGCCACGCCCGATTTCCGCTCACCCGGGTTCCTGCGCGAGCACATCGCGCAAACGATGGCGTTTTACCATCCGCGCGCGATCGATCCAGCCGGGGGCTTCTTCCACTACTTCAAGGACGACGGCGCGATCTACGACCGCCGCCACCGCCACCTGGTGAGCAGCACCCGTTTCGTCGTCAACTACGCGCTGGCCGCGATCGAGTTCGAGCGACCGGATTACCTCGATGCAGCACGCCACGGCCTGCGCTACCTGCGCGACGCACATCGTGATCCGCGCAGCGGCGGGTACGCGTGGACGATCCACGATGGCCAGCCCGAGGACCGCACGAATCACGCCTACGGCGTCGCCTTCGTGCTGCTTGCCTACGCCAGTGCGCGCAAGGCCGGCATGGCCGAAGCCGCCACGTGGATGGAGGAAACCTGGCAGCTGCTGGAACAACGCTACTGGGACGACGACGCCGGTCTCTACCGCGACGAGGCCGATCCGGACTGGCGCTTCAGCGACTATCGCGGCCAGAACGCGAACATGCACATGTGCGAGGCGATGCTGGCGGCCTACCAGGCCAGCGACGACGTGCGTTACCTGGACCGCGCCCTGCTGCTGGCAACCAACATGACGCAGCGCCAGGCGGCCAAGGCCGGCGGACTGGTGTGGGAGCACTACGACAAGCACTGGGAAATCGACTGGGACTACCACCGCGATGATCCGAAACACCTGTTCCGCCCCTGGGGTTTCCAGCCCGGGCACCAGACCGAATGGGCCAAACTGCTGCTGATCCTGGAGCCGCTGCTGCTGGAACGCGACCGCGAGGAACCCTGGTTGCTGCCCACCGCGATGCAGCTCTTTGACACCGCTCTGGCACGCACCTGGGACCCCGAGTGTGGCGGCATATGCTACGGCTTCGCACCGGACGGCCGGGTCTGCGATGACGACAAGTACTTCTGGGTGCAGGCCGAATCCCTGGCCGCCGCCGCGCTGCTGCATACGCGCACAGGTCTGGCCGGTTACGACGACTGGTACGGCAAACTGTGGGGCTACGCGTGGCAGCACTTCATCGACCACCGCCACGGTGCCTGGTATCGAATCCTGAGCCGAGACAACCGCAAGCTCGACGACGACAAGAGCCCCGCAGGCAAAACCGACTACCACACGATGGGCGCCTGTTACGAAGTGCTTCTCCTCACTCGTTGACTGCCCCGTCTCATTCCACGGTAGGGAGTGAGGGCAGCACCTCGCGTAGAACACCCGGTTCCGCAGGGCGTGCACCCTGGGGGAATCAAAGAGTCGGCCCGGCGATGCGCGCCGAAGGTTCCATCCACGCTCACGGTCAGGCGTTTGTTGAGTACGAGGGGCCGGCTTCGGCCAACATGAGACAGTCGCCATCTCGGTTGATCTACCGGAGAGCGGCCGTTCGGAGCGAACCGACAGGTCGCGTCCCGCAAACGATTTCGGCGTGCGCGACGGTGCTGCCAGTACTGCAGTCACGTCCGAGATACACGCTTCCGCGAGAACCCGGTGCCAAAATGAGGTGGATGATCCCTTTGCCTCAATCAGCGCCAAGCGGATGATTCGAATATCTGCCAGTGGAGTGCCCCGTTCCAGGGTATCCGCCAAAGCCAGCCATCGGCATCAGTGGGCAAGCAGAGTGACTCGGTCAGCCTCCCATCAATCGCAGAAATCCGATGGCGTCCAGTTTCCACCCGGGATCACGGGACGCGCGCCGGCCGGCGCCAA
>JBDTEG010000099.1:0-41490 GCA_039922695.1 Rhodanobacter sp.
ATTGACCGATGCGGCGGTCGGTGCCGAGGCGTTCGAGGCAGCCAAAACGATCCCGACTGCGTCTGCCGCCGTGGTGAGCGCACCCGACGCGTGGGCGCTGGTCGACGACAATGCACCCGGGGACCAACCAGATGCTGCGTCATTCGGCATCGAAAAGGTCAGCGCAGCTGATTTCCTCGCCCCCGACGTCGAGCCGGTTTCACCCGATGTCGAGCCCACCATGAGCCTCGAACTGGTGTCATTGGAGGAGTCGGTGGCGCCGCAGGCGTTCATGCCGGATCACGAAATGCTGCTCGACGATCTTCACTCGGCCCTGAGCCGGGTCGTGCTGCTGGGAGCGGGCGTCGACGCGATCGACTCGGTGGGCGTCTTCCTTGCCGCGTTGCCGGTTGATTCGCGCCTGACCTTCGTGCTCACCCAGCATCTGGGTGGTCGATCGGATGAGGTGCTGCTCGAAACGTTTGCCGGGAAATGCGCACTGCCGGTGCAACTGGCTGACGCCGGGCGTCGCGCCAAGTCCGGCGAAGTATTGATGGTGCCGGCCGGCCATCAGATCCGTCTGCTCCGTGATGGCAAGGTCGAGTTGCCGGTGCGTGGCGAGCACGACGCGCAGGATCCGTCGATCGACGCCACCTTGACCATGGGCGCCAGTGTCTTTGGCCGCGATGCACTCGCGATCGTGTTCGCCGGTGGAGGCAACGACGCCGTCGCGGGCGCGCAGGCGATCCACAATCGAGGCGGCCAGGTCTGGGTTGAGTCGTCGTCAGGAGAGCATTTTGCCGACATGGTCAGCGGAATCTTTGCCGAGCGACTGGTCAGTTATTCCGGTACGCCGTCCGAACTGGCGGCGCACCTGCTCGAGGTGTTTCCATGAGTGATCCGTTGCCGCGTGAGATCCGCTGCGTGCTGGTGCCGATCGGCGACCTGCGTCTTTTGCTGCCCAATGCCACGATCGCCGAGGTGGTCACGCAAAGCGCACCTGAGCCGGTCGAAGGCGCGCCGCCATGGCTGCTTGGCCGCATCGCGTGGCGCGGTTGGCGCGTGCCGTTGGTCTCATTCACCCAATTGGCCGGTAGCGACGAGGGCGACGAGGACCTTGTCGTTCGCGTGGCGGTGCTCAAGGCGCTGGGTGGCAATCCCAAGCTGCCGTTCATCGCCGTGCTGACGCAGGGCTTTCCGCGCCTGACCACACTGAACGCCGAATTGATCATCCCCACTCATGATGGCAAGGAGCTGCCTCCCGGGGTGCGCGCGCACGTGCTGGTGCGCGACGACGTGGCGATGATTCCGGACCTGGAGTGGATCGAGGCAAGGCTGCTGGACCTGCTTGAGGCTGACGAACCGGAAGACCAGGCGGCCGAGCCGTCGGCGGAGCGTTCCGACTCGACGGATAGCGAAGCCTGACGCCAGGCACCATGGCGCTGGCGACGCGCTATTGGCGTCAATGACGCCACGCAGAGTCTGACCTGGAACGCTCGCGGCGGCGTGTCGGAAGTGTGTTGCTACAGGTCACCATGGCACGCCTGCAGCGCGCTCAGCGCCGCCAGCCCCGCGGTTTCGGTGCGCAGGATGCGTGGGCCCAGACGCAGCCCGTGGAACCCGTGCTGCTGCAACGTGAGAACGTCGGCTTCGCCGAGACCGCCCTCGGACCCTATGACCAGCACGGCGCCTGCGTTGCCAAAGCGCAGCCCGCGGATCTTGTCCGCGGCCTGCGGCATCAATGCCAGACGCCGCGCACCGTCATCCGGCAAGTCCGCAAGCCATCCAGCAAGAGTCTGGATTGGCAGGACTTCGGGGATGCGCGCCCGCCCGCACTGCTCGCACGCGCTGGTCGCCACCGACTGCCAGTGCGCGACCCGTTTGAGCGCCCGCGCACTGTCCAGCCGAACCTCGGACCGCTCGGTCAGCAACGGCACGATGCTGATGACTCCCAACTCGGTCGCCTTTTGCACGATCAGATCCATCTTGTCGCCGCGTGCGACGCCTTGGGCAAGCACCAGCGGCAGCGGCGACTCATTTTGCAGTTTCTGCTTTGAGGTGACGCTTACCGTGACGGCGCGCTTGTCAATGGCGCAGATGGTGGACTGGTAATCGCAGCCATCGCCGTTGAACAACGTCAACGGGTTGCCCGTGGTCATCCGCAGGACGCGGACGGCGTGTTCGCTCGGCTGCGCGGGCAGCGTCAGTGCGGTGCCAACTGCCAGCGGCAGTCCGGCATAGAGTCGGATGGTGCGCATGTGGAGTGTGCTTGCAAAAACGCAAGCATAACGGAGCTTGATCGGGCAGGGCTTCTGCCCATCACGGCAAACTGAACGTGGACGAAGCCGCGTGGGCAGAACGTTTGCTCGTTCCACGTCAACGGTGCAGCATGGACGTGTCTCCCGCAACCCTTGACGAGGTTTCCCCATGTCTCGATCCACACTTTTCGCGGTCGGCGTGATCGCCGCCTTCGGTTTCGGATCCGGCGCTATGGCCTGGAGCCCGCCAGTCAACCATCAAGCGCCGAGCCAGTCCAGCCAGGTGAGCCGGCAAGCGGACAAGACCGACCGGCCGGTAATCAAGCCAGGCGATCGCCTGTGCCTGCGCGATACCGGCAGCCTGATTCCAGCCAAGCCCGGCAAGTGCATGGCGGCTATCGGCCGCAGCTACAGCGCCGAGGACTTGCGTCGAACAGGTGCACCGGATACGGCCAGCGCGCTGCGAATGCTCGATCCCAGCATCCGCATCGGGCATTGACAGGGTGTAGAAAAACACCCTGTTGATGGGGCCGCAGATGGCCACCGGGCTTCCTGGCCAAGGTAAACGCAACTTGGTCGAAATCCATGACGCCACCGCGAGTGCGATGGCATGCAAAGCCTTGTCGACCGCCAGGTCGATGCCCGTTCAGTGACCAAGGTGGCATCAATACGCCCAGCGGTCGCGCTACCCGAGGTGCTTCAGGTCATGCCGGGAGATCCACAATCCGCGGCGTAAATCAGCCACGCACCGTCGGTGTTCACGATAGGTACCATCCGGATATTTTCGTGATCGTGCATTGACGCGCGCTGATGCCAGAAAGGATTCAGTTCACGCGCGGCGAGCGTTGCTGATTTCGCGGATCTTCATCCGGCTATGATCGACCCTGCGCCGCGCACGCTGAGGTCGGCGCATGGATCTTTCGGGAATCGATGCTTGAAGTACCTGCGAAATATTCTCGTCGCACTGGCCCTGCTTGCGGCACTGGTCATTTCGTCGCTGTGGTTCCTGCCGGCGCGCTGGGTGATGCCGTGGATCGAGCCGCAGTTGCAGGGACTGCGCCTGCAACAGGTGCATGGATTGGTATGGGACGGCGAAGCAGGCGACGTCATTGGGGTCAACGGACAACGTTTGGGGCACCTGCAGTGGCAGTTGTCGCGACGCGCGCTGTTGGGCGACGTGCGCCTGCAACTGGCACTGGACGGGCCGCAACTGGGATTTTCGGGCGCCGTGCGGCGCTTGCCGGATAGCCGGCTTGCCGTGGACGATGTGCGCCTGCATGCCGATCTGGCGGTACTGGACGCCTATCCTGCAACACCGTGGGGGCGCCCGCAGGGCAGGTTGCAGTTGACTGCCGCGCACGTTTTGCTGCAAGGCGGCTGGCCGCTGCAGTTGCAGGCGCACGGGCTATGGGAGCCGGCAGCCATGCAAACCAGTGAGGGCGTCGTGGCTCTCGGTGGGGTGCAACTTGAGGCGCAAGCGCAAGGCGGCGTGATCCATGCGCAATGGCACGATGCCGGAACCGGGCCGCTGCAGGCAAAGGGCGAGCTGCAACTCAGCCCGCTGGGCTGGCGGCTGGACACCACCTTGCGCGCCAGACAGACCGATCCTGCATTGCAACGCTGGCTGGCCCGACTCGGACCGGTGTCGGCCGACGGCAGCGTGCACATCCAGCAAAGCGGCGGCCTGGCCGGCCCTGCGTCAGCCACCGACAAGGGCACCACAACACCATGAATCCAAATACCGCCGCTTCGGCGCTGACCGCGGCACGCGAGGCTGCAGCAGCTGCGGCCGACGTGATCATGCATTACTGGCATCGCGGGGTCGACGTGGAACTGAAGCCCGATGCCACGCCGGTGACCGTCGCCGACCGCGAGGCGGAGCAGACGATCAGGCAGATCCTGCAGGCTGCGCTTCCGCAGGCATCGATCTATGGCGAAGAGTTCGGCCTGGCCGGAGAGCGTGGCGGCCTGTTGTGGCTGGTTGACCCGCTCGACGGCACCAAGAGTTTCGTGCGTCGCACGCCCTTCTTCTCCACCCAGATCGCGCTGATGGACGGCAACGACCTGGTGCTCGGCGTCTCCAGCGCGCCCCTGTATGGCGAGACGATGTGGGCCAGCGTCGGCGGCGGCGCATGGCTGGGCGGCGACCGTGTCCACGTGGCCGACACGCGCACGCTCGACCAGGCGTCGCTCTCCATCGGCAACGTCAGGACACTCACCGCCGATACACGCTGGGACGCGCTGGGAGCGCTGATTCGCGACAGCAACCGGATTCGTGGCTACGGCGACTTCTGCCACTACCACCTGCTGGCGCGCGGCAGCCTGGACCTGGTGATCGAATCGGATGTGAACATCCTCGACATCGCCGCGTTGGCGGTGATCGTGCGCGAGGCCGGTGGCGTGTTCACCGATCTCGAGGGTGCGCCGCTGACGCTGGAGACGCGCAGCGTGCTGGCTGGCACGCCGGCGATCCACGCCCGGGCCCTGCCGCGCCTGCGCAGGTAGGCTGCTAACATGGATGGATGTCCAAACTTCCCATCATCCATGCCAAGCGGGATGTCACCCAGAGTCGATTGCTGCAGGTCGAGCAGATCGATCTGGAGTTCTCCAATGGCGCGCGGCGCACGTACGAGCGGCTGAAAGGAAGCGGCCTTGGTGCCGTGATCATGGTGCCGATGATCGACGATGACACCGTGCTGCTGGTGCGCGAATACGGTGGCGGCGTTGGTCGTTACGAGCTGGGGCTGCCCAAGGGCCGGCTGGACCAGGACGAAACCGCCGAGCAGGGTGCCGAGCGCGAACTGAAGGAAGAAATCGGCTACGGCGCGCGCAAGTTGAAGATCCTGCACAACCTGTCGCTGTCGCCGGCCTACATGACGCACATGGCGCACGTGGTGCTGGCGCAGGAGCTGTACCCCGAGAAACTGCCCGGCGATGAGCCGGAGGACCTCGAGGTGGTGCCATGGAAGATGGCCGACCTGCACACCCTTCTCGGGCGCGACGACGTCACGGACGGTCGCTCGATCGCCGCGCTGTTCATGGCCCGCGAGTATCTCGCCGGACGCTTTCGGCGATCATGAGCATGCCACCGGAATTCTCCCGTCGCATCGGCGAGATCGCACGCGCCGCTGGCGACGCCATCCTTGATGTCTATCACGGTGATTTCGCGGTGCAGACCAAGGCCGACGCTTCGCCGCTGACCGCCGCCGACCTGGCCGCCCAGCAAGTCATCGTGGCTGGCCTGGGCCAGTTGGAAACACGCCTGCCGATCCTGTCCGAGGAAGCCAAGGCACTGCCGTGGTCCGAACGGCAGCACTGGTCGCGCTACTGGCTGGTCGACCCGCTCGATGGCACGCGCGAGTTCGTCAAGCGCAACGACGAGTTCACCGTCAACATCGCCCTGGTCGATCAACGTCGTTCCGTGCTTGGGGTGGTGCTGGCCCCGGTCACCGGCGCTCTCTACGTGGCTGAACTTGGAAAAGGTGCCTGGTTGCAGCATGAGGCCGGCGGCGAGTGGCAGCATCTTCGTACGCGGCCCCTGGTGCAGCCCGCGAAGGTGGCCGGCAGTCGCTCCCACGGCGGGTCGCAGCGCAGCATGCTGGAGCAGCTGATCGGCAGCGACTACGAAATGCTTCCGCTGGGTTCGTCGCTGAAGTTCTGTCTGATCGCGCGCGGCGAAGCGGATATTTATCTGCGCCAGGGTCTCACCAGTGAGTGGGATACGGCAGCGGCGCAGTGCGTGCTTGACGAGGCGGGCGGCGCGGTGCTGGATCTGCAGGGACAGCCTTTTCGCTATAACCGCGGAGAGTCATTGTTGAATCCGGAGTTTGTCGCCGTGGGGGATGGGGCGATTGATTGGGCCGGGCGGCTGCGGGGGTTGGTTCGTGGGTAGTTTCGATGGGGGTTTTGTTCGGCGTGGCGCCCTAGCCCTGCCTTCTCCCCGCGGGGGAGAAGGCATCCTGGCGCTTTTTGACATTCGTGTCGCATGAGTGAGTCGGAGCGCCACGGGCTGGACGAGTTGCTGCGGATCATGGCGCGGTTGCGCGATCCCGAGCGTGGTTGTCCCTGGGATGTGCAGCAGGATTTTGCCTCGATTGCGCCGTACACGATCGAGGAAGCCTATGAAGTCGCCGACGCGATCGATCGCGGCGACTTCGATGACCTGCGTGACGAGCTCGGTGACCTGCTGCTGCAGGTGGTGTTCCATGCCCGCATGGCCGAGGAGGAGGGGCGGTTTGCATTTGCCGACGTGGTGCACGCGATCAGCAACAAGATGCGGCGACGGCATCCGCATGTGTTCGGTGATGTCCATTATGCCGACGTGGCGGAGCAGGTGCGCGCATGGGACGCCATCAAGGCCGCCGAGCGCGCAGAAAAGGGCGAGGCTTCCGACGCCAGCGTGCTGGCCGGCATCTCCAGCGGACTGCCGGAGTGGAAGCGCGCGATCAAGCTGCAGCAGCGTGCAGCCACGGTGGGGTTTACCTGGCCTGATCCGCAGCCGGTGCTGGACAAGTTGATCGAAGAGGTCGGGGAAGTCCGTGCCGAGTTCGCGCAGGGTGCGGATCCGGCCAGGCTCGAGGACGAGATCGGTGACGTGCTGTTTGTGGTGGTGAACCTGGCCCGCCATGCCGGTGTCGACTTCTCGCGCGCCCTGCGCCATGCCAATGCCAAGTTCGAGCGGCGCTTCCGGTTGATGGAGGAGTTGGCCGCAGGCGAGGGCGGCACGTTCGCCGAGCGCGACCTCGTCGCACAGGAAGCGTTGTGGCAGCGGGCCAAGGCACAGGAGTCGTCTGGCTGAATTCCTCGCGGCTGGGCTATCGCTGGATCCCATGCTGCGTTGATGCAGAAGAGCCGGCGGGCCGCGCCCGCCCTGCCGTCGCCTCAACGTAGACCCGGCGAGGCCGTGCCCGTCCTGCTCGCCTTCCCGCAGGGCGCGCAATGCCCGCCGGCTCTTGCCGTGGTATTCCATCGGGATCTGATCATCAAGACATGCGGCTGGGCGAGTTTGCAACCCCTCCTTGCAACCTTTTGCCCGTCAGCTGCATCCCAACGGATGTCCCTGTCACTGGAGTTCGCCCATGCGTCGTCTCGCTCTTGCCGCGCTGTTGCTCGCCCCGCTCACCGCCTTCGCCTCACCTTGCAAATATGAGGCCCCGCGCAACCTCCAGCTCGATCTGGCCGGAGTGAAGTCGGTGCAGATTTCCGTGCACAGTCAGGATCTCCACGTCATCGGCAATGACGGCAGCAAGGGCTTGAGCCTCACCGGGCGTGCGTGTGCCTCGGACAAGTCGGCGCTTGAGCAGTTGCAGGTCACCCAGCAGCGCGATGGCGATCAGTTGCGGATTGACATCGGCGGCAACCAGCATTTTTCGTTCAACCTGTTCGGCAGTTCCTACGCCAACCTCGAGGTCACGGTGAATTTGCCGGCCAGCATGCCGCTGAATGTCAGCGTGGGTTCGGGAGATGCCGACGTGCGCGGCGTGCAGCAGTTGCAAAGCATTGTGGGTTCCGGCGATCTGCATGTGCGCCAGATCGCCGGGAAATTCTCTACCAGCGTGGGCTCCGGTGATGTCGACGCCAGCGATGTCGGCAACCTGGACGCGGGTTCGGTAGGGTCGGGCGACCTCAAGGCCTCAGGCATCAAGGGTGACGCCAAGGTCGGCAGCATCGGTTCGGGCGATGTCACCTTGCGCCAGGTCGGGGGCAACGTGAGCGCCGGCACGCTGGGTTCAGGCGACCTCACAGTCAACGACGTGGCGGGTGATTTCACGCTCGGCGCCAAGGGCAGCGGGGACGTGAATCATGCCGGAGTCAAGGGCAAGGTGAGTGTGCCGCACGACGACGATTGAGCGCGCATCCGGCAGGAGCGCACCCTGTGCGCGAATGCTCTTCGTCAATGAGGCGAGAAGAGCATTCGCGCACAGGGTGCGCTCCTACAGGGTGATCCCGCGCCAAGCCAGGTAGGCCAGTGGTGCGCATGCCAGCAGGAACGGTATCGAGACCAGATGGAACTGCCGCAGCCCGTGCGGTTGCCGGGCAAGGCGTAGCGCGATCAGGTTCGCCATCGAACCGATCGCGAGGCCGAAGCCGCCCACGTTCACGGCCACGGCCAGCGCGAGCGGATCGGGTGCGCGTTCCAGCAGCAGCACCGTGGCCGGCACATTGCTGATCAGCTGCGAGGCAACGATGCCGCTGGCGTAGAGCGTCAGCGGCTGGTTGAAGTCGAGTCGCCCCAGGGCGTGGCGAATCAGCGGCAGTTCGGCGAGATGACCGAGGCCGAGGAAGATCGCGGCGAACGTGGCCAGCAGGAGCCAGTCGATGCCGGCCAGCGTGCGCCATCGCAGCGAGCCGAACGCCAGCAGCATCAGCAGCGCACCGTAGGGTGAGTGGTCGTATTCCATCAGCAGCACCATGCCGACCAGGGCAAGGCACGACAGCGTGGCCAGCGTGGCGGATGTGGTGCCCGCGCCGATCTGGCGGGTATCGAGATCGACGTGGGTCGACGGCAGCCAGCACCAGGTCAGTCCCAGCAGCAGCATCAGCATCACCGCCGCGGCCGGCAGCATGCGAGCGACGAAGTCGATGAAGGGCACGTGTGCCACCTGCCACAGCAACAGGTTCTGCGGGTTGCCGATCGGGCTCAGGGTAGAACCGGCGTTCACTGCCAGCGCCTCCAGCACCACCATGCGCAGCAGCGGCAGGTTCGAGACACCGCCGAGCGCCACGGTCAACGGCACGACCAGGAACAGGCTCACGTCATTGGTCAATACGGTCGACAACAGCGCGCTGGACACGATCAGCAGCAGGCCCAGTGTGCGCACCGAATGCATCCGCGATGCCATCAAGCTCGCGACGCGCTGTACCAGGCCGCTGTCGCGGATGCCCTGGATAGCGATCAGCAGCCCGAGCAGGCCGGCCAGGGTGGGCAGTTGCAGCCAGCGCCGGTAGTGGGCCAGAGGTTGCGGATCAAGCGCAGCCAGTATGATCGCGAGCGCTGCGAACGCCAGCAGCAACCATTCGGACTTGAGGCGTGCGCGCCAGTTGACGTGGGTGACTGAGGTCAAGCGGCGGGTCCCGGAAGTGCTCGGACCAAGCGTAGCGGTCGGCGCGTCAACTTTTCCGCAACAGGCGCATCGGTGGGGTGTGGATCACCTTGCGCGTTCCGGCCAGCCCCAGCAGCATCACCACCAGGGCAGCGGCGAGCGCGCTCCCGGCCAGAGGCCACGGTGGTGGCACGAAGCCATCGATATGGAATACCGCATGGCCCAGCCACAACCCGGCACCGGCTGCGCCAAGCGCTGCCGTGAGGCCGGCGACCAGCCCGAGCAGGGCAAATTCGCACGCGGCGGCCACGCGCAACTGGGCACGGCGAGCGCCCAGTGTGCGCAACAGGGCCGCTTCATGCTGGCGTTCGGCGGCGCTGGCGGCGAGCGACGCGGCCAGCACCAGCGCTCCGGCCAGCAGGCTGAAACCGAGAATCCAGCGCACTGCGCTGCCGACCCGGTCCACGATCTCGCGCACGCGATCGAGCAGCGCATCAACATCGATCAGGCTGAGATTGCCGTACTCGCGCGAGAGTTGCGCCAGGGCCTCGGCATGGCCTGCGGACAGATGGAAGCTGGCCAGCCACGTGTGTGGCAACTCGCTCGCATGCGCCGGATCCAGCAGCAGGAAGAAGTTGACCCGGAACGAGCTCCAGTCGACCTTGCGCACGCTGCCGACCGTGGCCTGGAAGGTGCGCTCGCCGACCTGGAAGGTCAGCGTGTCGCCCAGCTTCAGCGCAAACATGTCGCGCCACATCGTGTCGATCGACACTTCCGCCTGCGCCGCTGCCGCGCCGGCCCAGCGGCCCGCAATCACCTCGTTCGCCGGTGGCAGCGCTCCGGCCCACGACAACCGCAGCTGTCGATCGGCCCAGTCTTTCGCACGCGCGTCGTCGAAATGCAGCTGGTCGACCGGCTGGCCATTGATAGCGGTGAGCTTGCCCACCGCCAGCGGCAACATGTTGAGCTGGTCGGCGCCGACGCGCTGCAGCGCCTGCGTGAACCCGGGACGCTGATCGTCCTGCAGGTTCAGCGCGAACCAGTTCGGCGTGTCGGCCGGCAGTTCCTGCCGCCAGCCCTGCAGCAGCGACGGCGCCACGACCGCCAGCAACAGCAGGGCGCACAATCCCAGGCTCAGCGACGTGGCCTGGATCACGCTCAGCATCCGCCGTCGCGCCAGTGCGGCCAGCCCCAGACGCAGCGCGGGATGTGCGCCCGGTGCCACGCGTCGCGCCAGCCACAGCAGCAGCGTGGCCAGTAGCGCGGCGATTGCCGCCACACCGAACAGGCTGGCGGCGAGAATGCCGGCGAGCTTGAACGAACTGCTCTGGCTCCAGATCAGGCCCAGCGCCACCAGCAAGGGAATCAGGTACAACGCGTCGAAGCGGCGCGCACGCCGGGTCGTGCTTTGGCGGAATACGGCCACTGGCGGCACCTCGGCCAAGCGCGCCAGTGGCGGCAGGGCGAAGCCGACCATTACCGCCATGCCCATCAAGGCCGCGGCAAACGCCGGTGCCAGCGGCAGGGTCGTGGGCACGTTGCCGAACAGCTGGCTTGCCAGCAGCCACGCCAGTTGCGCCAGGCCCAGCGCCAACAGCACGCCGAGCGCCGCAGCCGGCACTGCCAAGGCGCCCAAGGTGCCCAGCAGCAGTCCCAGCACGCGTCGCCGTGAGGTACCCAACGCGCGCAACAAGGCCACCTCGGTGGTCTTGCGTCGCGCGTAGCGCTGTGCGGACAGCGCGATGGCGATCCCGGCCAGCAGGGCCGACAGCAAGGCGGTCAGGCGCAGGAACGCGCCGGCGCGGTCGAACGCGCTGCGCATGCGTTCCTGGGTCTGCTCCGGCGTGATCAGCTGGGCGCCCTGCGGCAGCGTGGTGGTCTGCGCCCAGTCTCGCCAGCGCTGCACGTCCGCCGGAGCGCCGGCCAGCAGCAGGCGATGGCGCGCGCGGCTGCCCACGCCGAGCAGGCCGGCCGCCCTGGCGTCGGCGAGGCTCATCATCGCGCGCGGCGCCAGCGCCAGCAGTTCGCCACCATCGGGCTGGCGCACCAGCTCGGCGGCGATCGTCAGCTCGAGCCCGCCCAGCTGCAGGCGGTCGCCGACTTTCAGACCCAGCGCCACCAGGGCTCGATGATCGAGATAGACGCCACCCTGCGGCGGCGCCTGCCCGGTGCGATGGCGACCCGCGGCGTCGGCCAATTCCAGCGAGCCGCGCAGCGGATAGGGCGCATCGGTTGCTTCCACGTCCAGCAACTGGGTGTGCTGGTGGGCAAACGCCACGCTGGGGAAACCCGCCGTGTGGGCAAGCGCCAAACCGTCCCGCCGCGCCTTGGCGGCGAAGCTCTCGGGCAGGGCCTGCGACGATTCAATGCCGATATCGCCACCGATCAGTTCGGCGGCGCTGGCCAGCATGCCGCGTTCTATCCGCGTGGCGAGCGTGGTCACCACGCCCAGCGCGACCACCGCCAGTACGAGCGAGGCTGCCAGCGTGCGCAGCTCGGGCAGATGCCATTCGCGGCGCAGGTTGCGCAGGGCCAGCCGCAGCATGTTCACGCGCGCACGGCCGCCACCACGCGACCTTCGTCCAGCTCGATCCCGCGCTGGCAACGCGCGGCGAGTGCGGCGTCGTGGGTGACCAGCACGAGGGTGGTGTGGTGGTCGCGGTTCAACGCAAACAGCAGGTCGCAGACATGGTGGCCGGTGCGCTGGTCCAGATTGCCGGTGGGCTCATCGGCGAAAAGGACGCGCGGCTCATGCACGAACGCGCGTGCGATAGCCACGCGTTGCTGTTCGCCGCCAGATAGCTGGGCCGGATAGTGGCGCCGCCGTGGTGACAGCCCCACCGCGTCCAGTGCCTCGCGAGCGCGGCTTCGCGCGTCGCGGCTGCCTTCGAGTTCCAGCGGCAGCATCACGTTTTCCTCGGCGGTGAGCGCGGGCAACAGATGGAACGATTGGAACACGAAGCCGACCAGGCGCCGGCGCAGGTCGGCGCGTGCTTCCTCGTCAAGTTGGTGCAGCGCGTGACCATCCAGCGTGATCTCGCCGGCGTCAGGCGTATCCAGACCCGCCAGCAGGCCGAGCAGGGTGGTCTTGCCCGAGCCGGAGGCGCCGACGATGGCGAAGCTTTCGCCGGCCATGATGCGCAGGTCGATTCCATCCAGGATATCCAGCCTGCCCTCGGGACCGCGTACCGACTTGCTAACATCGCAGGCTTCGAGAAGCGGACGGGAAGAATCATTCATGCGTCGATGCCTGTGGTTGCTGGTATTTCTGTGCGGTATCGGCGCTGCCCACGCGGCGGCGCCGAAAACCGTGCTGGTGATGGGTGACTCGCTTTCTGCCGCGCACAACATCCCGGTGGAGGCCGGCTGGGTGCATCTGCTTGACACGCGTCTTTCCAAGATGGTGCCGAAGTGGACGGTGGTCAATGCCAGCATCAGCGGCGAAACCTCGTTGAGCGGGCGCAACCGGCTGCCGGCGCTGATGCAGGCATACCACCCCTCGGTGCTGGTGATCGAACTGGGCGCCAATGACGGTCTGCGCGGATTGCCACTGTCGGCGCTGCGCGACAACCTGGCGGCGATGATCGACATGGCGCAGCGGCACCATGTGCGCGTGTTGCTGCTGGGCATCGAGCTGCCGGTCAACTACGGACCGAGGTATCGCGACGGTTTGCGCGCGGTATATGCCGATCTGGCAGGCAAGGAACAGGTCGCCCTGGTGCCGTTCCTGCTGCAGGGCATCGCGCTGGATCCGGCCCGGATGCAGGACGATGGCCTGCATCCCGTGGCCGCCGCCGAACCAGACGTGCTGCGCAATGTGTGGGAGAAGCTGGAGCCACTGCTGAGGTGAGCACCACGCCAAACGCAAGCTGAAAGACCCGGCGCCAGGTTCACATCGTCATCACGCCGCCGCCGTGTATACCTTCACAAATGTGAAGTCGACAGGCAGCGAGGACGATATGACCGTACATGAGGAGCAGGCAGGCTTGATCCTGCTGGTGGAAGACAATCGCCAGATCGCCGAGATGGTCGGTGAATTTCTCGAGCGGCGCGGCTACTCCGTGGACTATGCCGCCGATGGCGTCAGCGGCCTGCACCTGGCTGTGTCCAACAGCTATGACGTCATCGTGCTCGACCTGATGTTGCCCGGCCTGGATGGGCTGGAGGTCTGTCGCAAGCTGCGCAAGGAGGCGAAGAAATCCACGCCGGTGCTCATGTTGACCGCGCGCGACACGCTTGAGGACAAGCTGGTCGGACTGGAAGCCGGTGCCGACGATTACCTGGTGAAGCCGTTCGAGGTGCGCGAGCTGGAGGCTCGCCTGCGGGCGTTGATCCGCCGCGACCGACGCCAGGTGTCGACCGAAGTCCTCACCGTAGGCGACATGACCCTGGATACCGCCACGTTGCGCCTGACTCGCGGCGGCGAGGAACTCGTGGTGTCACCGATCGGCCTGAAGCTGCTGGCCATCCTGATGCGCGAGTCGCCACGCGTGGTCAGCCGCCGCGATATCGAACGCGAGATATGGGGTGACACGCTTCCCGATTCCGATACCTTGCGTTCACATCTGTACAACTTGCGTCGCGTTATCGACAAACCCTTCGCACGGCCTCTGTTACACACCATCCATTCGGCAGGTTATCGTCTGGCAGATCTCGAATCGGAAATGGCAACGACAACCCAGCCTGCGTGACATCAACACGGCGAAGGTGATGAACAGCAGAGCGACGAGCGCAATTACATTTCGGGTGGGAGCGTTCAAGCGGCGCATTGCATGGGTGTTCGGGTTGCAATTCGTGGTGCTCGTGATCGTCTGCGCGATGGGTATTTTCGACGTCGCGCCGTTGCTTGCGGTGATTGCGCTGATCCTGATCACCACGGTCCTGGCCTGCCTGGCTACCCAGCACGAATGGGGTCCGATCCGGGCGCTGGCCCGGCTGATCGATGGCTGGAACGATGACAAGCCCGATGCCGATGCCTTCAGGCCACAGCATTTGCCTCGTCGCACTGACGCCGACGTGGCCTCGTTGGCCCGCGGCCTGCACGGCTTCGCAACACGGATTGCCGGTTACAACCAACGCGAGCGCAACTTCACCCGGGATGCCAGCCATGAGCTGCGCAGCCCGCTTACGGTGATCAAGATGTCAGGCGACATGCTGGCCGACGAGCCCGGGCTGAGCGATTTCGGCGCGCGTTCAGTGCGTCGCATCCACCGGGCTTCGCGCGAATTGGAGATGCTGGTGGAGGCCTTGCTGGTCCTGGCGCGTGACGCCGGTACGCCGGTGGACAAGGAACGCTTCGTGGTGAACGAGGTGCTGGAGCGGGAGCTGGCGGCAGCACGCGACCTGTTTGCCGGGCGCCCCATCGAGCTGCGCCTGGAGCAGCCGGCGAGCTTTGCGCTGGAAGGTTCGCGCCAGGTGTTCTCGGTGCTGTGCTGGCAACTGCTGCGCAATGCCTGTCAGCAGGCGCAACGCGGCAGCGTGGTGGTCAGCGTGGAACCTGGCGTGGTGAGCGTGAGCAACAAGCCCGGTCCGGATGACGCAGGTGGCGCGAGTGCGCCCGTCGTCGACCGGCACGGATTCGAACTGGCCATCGCCCGCCAGATCAGTGATCGCTTCGGCTGGCCGCTGGAGTTGCAGACGCGACGTGGCCGGGAGCACGTCGCGCAGATCCATTTCCCCGATGCGCTGCCGGTCAATCCGGCAGCCGCGAAACCTCGCACAACACCCTGAGCCTATCCGGGGGGTGGTGCCATCGGCGCGTCCGGATGTCCTCGCTGCAAAATCAGCCGGCCAGGGACTTGTCGACGGTGAAGTCGCAGCCGGTCCTGGCTTTCACGTCGTCCAGCGTCACGCCATCGTTGAGCTCGATCAGGGTCAGGCCCTTGCCTTTCTCCACCGCAAACACGCACAGGTCGGTGATGATCAGGTCCACTACCTGCTTGCCGGTCAGCGGCAGGTCGCACTCGGTCTTGATCTTCGGCGAGCCATCCTTTGCGCAATGCTCCATCAGCACCACCACGCGCTTCACGCCACTGACCAGGTCCATGGCGCCGCCTGGCCCCTTGACCATCTTGCCCGGCACCATCCAGTTGGCCAGGTTACCTTTTGCGGAAACCTCCAGGCCACCCAGGATCGACAAGTCAATATGACCGCCACGGATCATCGCGAACGAATCGGCGCTTGAAAAGAAGCTGGAACCGGGCAGCGTCGTGATGGTCTGCTTGCCGGCATTGATGAGGTCCGGATCGAGCTGCTCCTCGGTCGGGAACGGACCAATGCCGAGCAGGCCGTTCTCCGATTGCAGGGTGACGTTGACGCCGTCGGGGATGTGGTTCGCCACCATGGTCGGAATGCCGATGCCCAGGTTCACGTAGAAGCCATCCTGCAGCTCCTTGGCGGCACGCTGGGCCATGGCGGTGCGGGTCGGGTTTTCCTTGCCCGCGGCTACGCCGGAAATCGTGCGGAATTCGATCCGCTTTTCGTATTTCTGGCCCTGCACGATGCGGTCGACGTAGATGCCCGGAACGTGGATATTGTTCGGATCCAGCTCGCCCACCGGCACCAGGTGCTCCACTTCGGCAACGCACGCCTTGCCGCAAGTGGCGATCATCGGATTGAAATTGCGCGCGGTCTCCCGGAACACGAGGTTTCCGTGGGCGTCGCCCTTCCAGGCTTTCACGATCGACAAGTCGGCGGTGATGGCTTCCTCCAGCACGTATTCCTTGCCGTGGAACACCTTGGTCTCCTTGCCCTCGGCCAGCTTGGTGCCGAAGCCCGTGCGCGTGTAGAACCCGGGGATACCGGCGCCGCCCGCGCGCAGTTTCTCGGCCAGGGTGCCCTGCGGGGTCAGGTGCAGTTCCAGTTCGCCGGCCAGCGTCTGTCGCTCGAACTCCTTGTTCTCGCCCACGTACGAGGCATACACGCGCTTGACCTGATGCGTCTTCAGCAACGGGCCCATGCCGAAATCATCCACGCCGGCGTTGTTGCCCACGATCGTCAGGCCCTTGGTGCCAGCCTCAAGCAAGGCGCCGATCAGGTTTTCGGGGATACCGCACAGACCGAAACCGCCCGCGGCAATCGTCATTTCGTCAAACAACAGGCCGTCAAGGGCTTTGCTCGCGCTCGGGTAAACCTTGTTCATTGCGATGCCATCCTGCTGGGAATCAGCTTCCAAGCATACGACGGATTGGCATCACGTCGTGTTGTACGAAAGTCGCAGGTATTGCGCAGACTCGAGTCAGCCCACCGCGAGATAATTGCGCCGGAATTGAACAGGCTGCTGCATCGAGGGCAGTTTCCATGCGCCGTGAATGCTGAGCTGCCTGCCGTCGGGCGAGCGGATCCAGTCCTGTTGCAGTTGACGACCGTCGGCGTAGAGGATCGTGATACGCACGCCGCTGGCGTTGGCGCGGCCTTGCACCATCGCGTCGCCATGGAGCGATTGCCGGGCCTGACCGTCGAGCCTGACATCGAGTTGTTCGCCGTTGTCGAGCTGGATCTGCACGGATTTTGCCCCCTCCTGCACCAGCAACACCGAGTCCATCTGCAGCAGGGGCGGCAGGGCAAACTGCGCATGGGCGAGCGGGTCCTCATCCGTGCCGGGCTTCTTGCTGCTGGCGCCACTGTCGGAATGGTGGTGGCCGTGGCCTCCGCCCATGCCGCCACGCCCCATGCCGCTACCGTGCCTGCCAGCTCCGTTGTTGTCTGTCGATGGCGACGCGGCGTGTGCAGTGGCAGGCAGTGCGGCGGGTTGTTCGCGGCGCGCCTCGGCGCGCAACAGCGTAGTGAGCGTGTCCGCACTGTCGCTGTTCTGATCATCCAGTCGCCAGGCGCCACTGATGTCCGCGGTAGCTGTCTGGGCGTGTACGACCGCCACGACCAGCGCGCAAACGGTCATCAGGAGGACGACCCGCCACGGGCAAAACGGAGTCACGCATCGCAGGGCAGCCATGGGCATTCGTTGTCGGGAAGTGTGCAGACCAATTCATGCAAACGCGTGACTGGGGACGACGTTTACAAATGATGGGTACTGGCGGCGCTCGAAATGGTGCAAACGAGGCCACCGGCAAGAACTGGTGGATGAGCGTGCCATCACCGCGGCAAGGATGGCGTCGCTCGGGCATGCGGCGGCCGCCAATGCCGTCGATTGGGTAACGTGGGCGTTGGCGGCCTGGTGCGGGTGCGCAGGGAACGCAGCGGTGGTTCCCTGGCCATGCCCAGCTAGCTCACACCTTGCATGCTGCCGGTCAGCAGGGAACCATGCAGATGGGCCAACAGGCCAGCGTCAAGGACGGACACGTGAACGAGCAGCACGCCATCATGATCAACCTGACACCCGGCATGGGTTGCTGCGTGACTGGCTGAAGTCCCCGAACGGGTCGCTATACTGGCGATGTTGCGTTGGAGATTGCCGTCGTGAAACCGTACTGCCGCCCCCTTGTTGCCGCCGCCTTGGTAGCCGGAATCGCCAGCATGAGCCATGCCGCCATCCCGCCCGTGCTGGTGATCCACGGCGGGGCCGGCGTGATACGGCACGACATGACGCCCGCGAAGGAAAAGGCGATCCGCGCGGCGCTGACCATGGCGTTGCAGCGTGGATATGCCGAGCTCACGGCGGGCAAATCCGCGGTGGATGCGGTGACGGCGGCGCTCGTGGTGCTGGAGGACGATCCTCATTTCAACGCAGGCAAGGGCGCGGTGTTCACCCATGACGGCAAGAACGCGCTGGACGCGGCGATCATGGATGGCGACACGCTGAAGGCGGGCTCGGTGGCTGGCGTGGAGCACGTGAAGAATCCGATCCTGCTGGCACGCGCGGTGATGGAAAAGACTCCGTACGTGATGCTTTACGGTGCAGGCGCCGAGGAGTTCGCCAGGGAGCAAGGCATCAGCCTGGTCGATCCTTCGTATTTCCGTACCGAGCCGCGCTGGCAGCAGCTGCAGCGGGCGTTGAAGGAAGACGCATCGAAGCAGCCGCATGCGGACGAGGAGACGGCCAAACACTTCGGCACGGTCGGCGCGGTGGCGCTGGATGCGCAGGGTCATCTCGCCGCCGGCACCTCGACCGGCGGCATGAACGACAAGCGCTGGGGCCGCATCGGTGCTTCGCCGGTCATTGGCGCTGGCACCTATGCGAACTCGGACTGCGCGGTTTCCGGCACCGGCTGGGGCGAGTTCTACATGCGCACCCTGGCGGCGTACGAGATATGCATGAAGGTGACCCAGATGCGCGTGCCACTCAAGCGTGCGGCGGCGGTGGTGATCAACCAGGAAATCCCCTCGATGGGCGGCAATGGCGGTGCGATCGCACTGGGTGCCCAGGGTCAGATTTCAATTCCGTTCAACACCGATGGCATGTATCGCGGCTGGATAGGAGCGGACGGTGTACCGCATGTGGCGATTTACGGCGATGAGGACGACGGCACCGCGGAGTTGCCGGAGCCGGCGCCCGCCGATAGTGCCGAGCAGCCGTAAAGCGCGTGCGACTTCCGTAGGAGCGCATCCTGTGCGCGATGACTTTCGCCGCGTGACGGGGAGCTATCGCGCCATGGTGCGCTCCTACAGGATCTTGTGTAGCTGGGCGGCCGTCAGCTCACCGCTGATACCGATACGACTGCCGTCGGCCCGGATCAACAGCACGCGCGGCGTCTCGCCGCCCCAATCCGGGTCGAGCAGGAAGTTGAGGCGCTCGGGTGAGGCTTCGGCGTAGGCGCGGTTGGGATAGCCGTCCATCTTCATGTACTGCAGGCGCGTTTCGATCGCCTGGCGTCGCTCGATGCTGTCGGTGGTCACGATCACGAGTTCGATATCGTGTGGGTGGGCACGCTGAAGTTTGGCCAGTGCGTCGAGGTTGGGTTCGCAATAAGCGCAGTCAAGCGCCCACAGCGCGATGATTCGTTCGCCACGGGCTGGTGGTTTGAGCAGCGTGATCACGTCGCTGGCGGCCAGTGGTTGCAGCGGGCCGGCGCTCGCCAGTAGCGGGAACAGCAGCGCCAGGACCAGCAGCAGGCGCGTCATGGCGCGATCCCGATCAGGCGAAAACCAGCAGTGGTATTCCATGCCACGAAGGCGTCACCCTGCTTCTGCAACAGTTGCGGCGAGCCGACCGCGCCCGTGCTGTCGGCTAGTTCGCGCGCAGCGTCGAAGTGCGCGCCGTTGTCGACCGAGCGTCGCAGCATCAGCCGATAGCCGTCCGCGCCAACCTGGTTCCAGACCACCCACACGGTGTGCTCGTGAACCGCCACGTCGGCATGACTGGCACCGGTCGTGGCGATGACTTGAGCGTGCGTCGCTGCGTGGTTTGGATCGAGCTGGCCGTAGTGGATGGTGGGCTTTCCGCTGGCCTCATACCACACGGCGTGGCGTGTGCCGTCGTTGCCAATCGCCAGGCCGGGACCATGGTGCGGGCAGCCGGCGATGTGCCACTGGCTGAACGTGGCGCGCTCGACGCGGCTGGGCCGTCCGTCGGTGTGCAGCACGGCAAACGCGTGATCGCGAATGTTGTCGCCGTAGATGTTGCGGAAAAACGCGGCGACTTCACCGTTGGGCATGCGCGCCAGCGCGATGCGACAGCACTCGCAGCTCTGGTCGACCAGTTTGCGTTCGGGCACGAAGCTGGCACCGCCATCGTCGGACCAGCTGTAGTACACGGCGGCGCCGAGGTAGGGCTTGCCCGCCGCAGTGGCGGCAATCACGTCGCGCTTGTCGATCCACGCGACCAGGATGCGACCTTGCCCATCCACCGCCAGCGCATCGAAGCGGTGGGTGATTTCGGCGCGATCATGCTGCACGGTGATCGGCGAGCTGAAGTGCTTGCCGTGATCGAGCGAGCGGGCGAAGCGCACGAAGCCGGTCCACGGCGCGGCGCGTGGCTGCGACCAGCTGACATAGAGTTCGTCGTGCGGGCCGAACGCAATCTTCGGGCGGTTCTCACCCTCGGAGTAAATACGCTCGGCTTTTGCGTTCACGTTGACCGGCGCGCTGAGCGAGTGGCCGTCGTCGTCGGCATGGCGCAGGCGTACGTGGCCATCCATCGCATCGACTACATACAGCTCGCCATGACTGTCGAATGCCGCGCTGGCACCCAGTTCCGGACCCTTGGGCATGTCCATGCGCATGCCTTCGTGCGCCAGCAACGCAGGCGCGACCAGGCACAGCAGCATGATCATCAGAAGGCGCATCACAACTCCCAGCGCAGTTCGCCGAACCAGGTGCGGCCGGCATAAGGATGGTAGACCCAGTAGCGTTCGTTGGTCAGGTTGTCAACGCCAAGTGCGGCGTTCCAGCCTTCGGTGAATTTCCAGCGCAACTTCGCGTCGGCGACGGTAAAACTGCTCACTGCGCCATAGCTGTCCACGTAGTCGCTATTGTCCAGCGCTCCATACTGTCGGCCGGAATGACGGATACCCAGCGAGGCGTCCCATTGCGGCGTGAAGCGGTAGTCCGCAAACACGCTGGCGCGAACCTTGGGGATGCGCGGGAAGTACTTGCCGTCGGCCAGCGGGTATTGGCTGTCGCGCAATGTCTTGGCATCGTTGAAGGCGATGCTCGCCGAAAGGTCGAGTCCGGCCATCCCCACGTCAGTCAGATTCAGCGCGCCCTCGATGCCGCGGCTGCGCATCAGGTCGATGTTCTGCACGCTGGTCACGGTCGGGCTGACGGTGACATCGGTCTGGGAGTACAACGAATTGGCGATGCGATCCTGGTACAGCGAGATGCGCCAGTGACCGTTTTCCAGATGATGGGTCAGGGTCAGGTCGCTGGACTGGTCGACCTCTGGCTTGAGGTCCGGGTTGTTATTGACGATGGCATTGGCGGAGATCGAACCCTGGAACAATTCGGCGACGGTGGGGTAGCGCACTGCCTTGCCGTGGGCCAGTCGCAGCTCCCAGCCCTGGGCCAGGTCCCAGCTCAACGCTGCCTTGGGCGAGAGGTCGGTGCGCTGCCGATCGGCGTAGTGCAGCGTGTTGCTGGCGTTACCGAGCACACCGGCATATGCGCGCCACTGCTCCAGCCGGGCGCCGAGGGTCATGGTCCATGCCTCGGCGAAACTCCATACATCCTGCAGATAGGCGGCGCGGGTTTGCGTGCGGCCGGCAAAGGCGCTGACCGGATTGCCGTCGGCCTCGCCAAGCCAGTCGCTGGCGTTGCGCACGTGAGTGTCCAGCACGTAGCGGTCGCCATGGACGCCGGCATACAGCCGGTGGTGGTCACCGATCGGGCCGGAGCTGCGAAAGTCGAAGGTATCCCAGCCCGATCCAGCCATGTCGGCGATCGTGCCCGGACCACCGATTGGCGTGCCGGGCTCCGCCAGGTTGGCGGTGGCGGCCTGCGAGCGCAGGAAGTCGTAATGACTCGCCACGGCCGTCCAGCGCCAGTCGTTGGCGAGTTGCCCGTTCAACTCGACGCCATACAGGAGATGGGAGTCGCGGGCGGAGCTCGGCGCCAGCCCGCTGGCCGGGAGTGTCCATATCTGCCCGGCGGTGCTGATCACGCCGTTGGAGACCAGGTTGCCGTCAGCATCGCGGATCAGGCTGCGGGTGCGATCCTCGGCGTGGTTGTGCCACCAGCCCACGGTGAATAGTGCCGCGACTTGCGCGCCGAGATCGACGCCGACTTTCAGTTTGGCCTGATCCTGCACGGTGTGCTCGATGCTGTTGGCGCCGTACACCAGGCGCGGGGTGCCATTGGGATTGCGGTCGGCGGTGGCGCCGGTGACCGGGGTCGCGCTTGCCGGGTTGCCGCCGGCGCGGGCAGTGGCGTACTGCAAGGGCTGCCCCTGGTTGTCGAGCCGGCTGTACTCGAGCAGCCAGCTCCAGCGGCCCTGCCTGTTGCCGAGCAGGGCCGACGCCTGATGGCCGTTGTAGTGGCCGCTGACACCGTACGCGTCGTGAAAATCCTGGCTGAAGAACTGCGTGCTCACGCTGGCCATCAGCCGCTGCGGCAGGATGGTGTGGATCAGCACCGTGGTGCCCAATGAGTTACCCGGATAGAGCGCAGAGTAAGGCCCGTACAGGATGTCGACGGCGCCGATCTCCTCTGGCGCCACCATGCCCCAGCGCGGTGCGCCGGCGTAGCCGTTGGTCATCAGGTTGGAAAGCAGCAGTCCGTCGGCATAGACCAGGCTGCGGGCGCTCTGCAAGGTACCGGCGTTGCGACCGCTGATCACCGCATTGGGGTCGCCGATATAGCGCTTGCGCACCATCATGTTCGGCGCGTACTTCAGCGCATCGGCGCTTTCGGTGACGTTTTGCTGTTTCAGCTGCTGGCGCTTGACGCGAATCTGCACGCCGGGTGATTCAGTCACCAACGTGTCGCTGGCATGGACCGAAACGGGTGCGAGGTTGGTTGCCTGGGCGGTGTCGGTTGCCCGCACGAGAGGGCTGGCGAACGCGATGGAGACTGCGCAGAGAAGAGCAGGCAGGGGTCTCAAGAGTTACTCTGGATGGCGGTCTAGGGTTGCAAGGATAATCCTCCCCCTCTGCGCAGGAAGGGTGGCGCGTTGTCGCAGCGCGGGAGCGCTGCGATGGGATGCGCGGCGACAGCGAAAGGTGCCTGCCCGGGCCTGCAGGTCATTCGTCGCGATCGGGGCGTTCGCGCACCGGATGCTTGCTCAACTTGCGCTGCAGGGTGCGACGGTGCATGCCGAGGCGGCGTGCGGTTTCGGAGATGTTGCCGTCGCACTCGGTCAGCACCCGCTGGATGTGCTCCCACTCCAGCCGCCGCAGCGCCAGTGGCTGCTCGGGGGTGTCCGGCAGATCGTCTTCCTCGGGCGCGTTGCTGTCGCCATCGAGCAGCGCGCGTACCACGGCATCGGCATCCACGGGCTTGGCCAGGTAATCATGCGCACCACGCTTGATCGCCTCCACCGCGGTGGCGATCGAGGCGTAGCCGGTAAGCAGCAACACGCGCATGTCCGGCACCAGGGTGTGCAGCTCCGGAATCAGGCGCAGCCCGTTCTCCTCGCCCAGCTTCAGGTCCAGCACGCAGTAGCGCGGGCGATGCCGGCGTGCCAGGCCACGCGCTTCGTCGAAATTGCTGGCGGTGAGGACGTCGAAACCGCGCGAACCTAGCGCGCGTGCCAGCACACGCAGGAACGTGGCATCGTCGTCGACCAGCAGCAGCGGGCGCGCTGGGTCGACCTGGGGCAACTCGGTCATGACGGGGTTTCCCTGGACTGGATCAAGTCTCCATTCTTGCCGGAAGCGGCCTGGCTTGCACGCTCGTTGTTCTCCGCGATGACGGCCAACGGCAGGCGCAGGCGCACTTCGGCGCCGTGTTCGGTGTTGCGCGCCACCAGCTCGCCGCTCAACCGCTCAGCGGTGGCTTCGGCCAGGGCCAGGCCAAGACCGAGCCCCGTCTGCTTGCTTGAAAAGCCGATCAGCGTCAGCTCATCGGTGTCCTCAAAGCCCGGTCCGTGATCGAGCACACTCAGTTGCAGCCAGCTGTCGTCGCGGCGTATCCGCAGGACCACCGCGCTGGACCGGTTTGCGGCCGAGGCATCGGCGGCGTTGTTGAGCAGGTTGATCACGGCGTGGCGAAGGCCCGGCGGTGTGCGCAAGACCATGCTTGCCACCGTGTCGTCGAGAGTCAGCTCCAGCTCGGCCTCTGGGCGCAGCAACATGAATCGTTCCACGCAGCCATGAACAAAGCGGGCCACGCTGATGCGTTCCGGCTCCTGCGACAGTTGTGCCTTTCCGAAGGCGACCATCTCGCGCAGGATCGTGCGACAACGATCGACCTGGCCCTCGAGCAGCTCCAGATCTTCCGCCAGCGAGGTGTCACCGGCGTGTTCGCGACGGAGTTCGGGCAACAGCGTGCGCATGGTCGACAAGGGCGTGTTGAGCTCGTGCGCTGCACCGGCAGCCTGGGTGGCGATCGCCAGGATGCCTTCGTCGCGCAATGCCCGTTCGCGCACGCGTTGCACCTCCAGTTGTTGCAGGCGCACGGCATGGGCCAGCCGATTGATGAAGAAGCCCAGCAGCAGCGCGGTGATCACGAAGTTCACGGCCATGCCGCCCACATGCAGCGCGAATCCGTCGGTGCCGGAGGTCGACAGTGGCAGCGGTACATGCCAGGTCAGCAGCAGCAGGTAGGCCAGCGCAGCCAGCATGGATACCGCCAGTACGGCGCGTACCGACAAGGCCGCCGCGCTGAGTGCGATCGGTACCAGCAACAAGGTGATGAAGGGATTGCTGGCGCCGCCGGTGAAATACAGAAGGTAACCAAGCACCAGGGTGTCGACCGCGATGTGACCGAGTGTTTCCCACTCGCGCACCGGCCATGGTTGGCCCAGACGCCAGGCGGCGAACACCGCAAACACGCCTAGCAGGCAGATACCCAGCAGCAGCGGCAGCAGCGGGATCGGCAGGTGCATCCACCAGGCACAAACCAGGACGGCCACGCTTTGCCCTGCGATCGCGCACAGGCGCAGCCAGGCCAAAGTGCGAGTCAGCGCGAAAGGACCTATGTGCGTGCGCGGTTTGTGGCGACGGTGAGGCATGTGTGTCTACGCCGCCAGGCCCGCTCGGGCGAGCCTGGCTCGGGCGCGCGACCTACTGTTCCGAGCCGATCGTCGGCAACGGTGGGTCGGTGGCGATATTGTGTGTGTGATGTTCGCTCGACAGCTTCTTCATCAACGGCAGCACGGCCAGCGCGATCAACGTGCAGATCACGCCCGCCACACCCAGCCAGAAGAACAGAGTGGTATAGATCGGCATGGTCTTCAGCGGATCGGTGATGTCCTGCGGCACGCTGGCGTAGTTGGCCACGATGCCGCCAAGGTACTGCGAAATGCCGGATGCGACGTAATAGGCACCCATCATGAAGCCGCCCATGCGCGCCGGCACGTAGCGGGCGATCATCGCCAGGCCCAGTCCGCTGACCAGCAGTTCGCCCAGCGACGAGGAGCCATAGCCCCACACCATGATCCACGACGTGGTCTTGCCCGGCTGCGTGGTGAAATGCGCGGCTGCGCTGTAGATGAAGAAGCCCACCGCCACGGCGGCGAAACCCAGCGCGAACTTGCCGGCAATCGGAAGGTCCTTGCCGCTCTTGCCGGCACGCGTATAGAGGTACGCCAGGATCGGGCTCAGCAGCATGATCCAGATCGGGTTGAACGACTGGAACTGCGCCGGCTTCCAGTTCCACAGGTGCAAGCCGAAAATGTCGAAGCTGGGATCGACATTGCGCAGCGCGAACAGATTCAGCGAGGTCGACATCTGCTGGTAGAAAATGAAGAAGAAGATGGTCTGGATGGTCAGGACCAGCGCGGCGATCAGTCCCGCACGCTCACCCTTGCCGCTGGCCTTGATGAGATGGATGAAGATGCCCAGCACCACGATGCCGGCAAGGATTACGAACGCGCGTGCCAGACCCTCGTATTGCAGCACCGCAGCTGACCCACCTACGGCCAGCAGGCCGGCGCCAAGTACGGCCAGCAGCCTGCCCTTGTTCACCGGCAGTTCGTCCGGAGCCGAGCCGATATGACGCATCGATGCTCGCATCAGCATGTAGTTGACCAGCCCCACGATCAGCCCGATGCAGCACACGCCGAACGCGGCATGCCAACCGAGTTCGTGGCCCCAGGTCTCGTTGACATAGTCCTTGATCCACGGCGTGAGCAACATCGATATCGTCGAGCCGATATTCACCGCCATGTAGTAAATGGTGAAGGCGCTGTCGATGCGCGAATCGTCGCCCTCGTAGATCTTGCGCACCAGGTTGCCGGCATTCGCCTTGAACAAGCCGTTGCCGACCACGATCACGCCCAGCGCGCCGAACAGCGCCCAGGTGTTTTCGGTAGGTACCGTCATCAACGCGTAGCCCAACGACAGGATCCCCGCACCGAGCAGCATCGTGCGCCGCGTACCCAGGACCTTGTCGCCGATCCAGCCGCCAATCGCCGGTGCCACGTAGATCAGCGCAGCGGCCGCGCTCCAGGTGAGGTTGGCGCGATCGTCTGCAAAGCCCAGCCGCTGCACCATGTAATAAATGATGAGCGCCTGCATGCCGTAGTAACCGAAACGCTCCCACATTTCGATCATGAAGACCGTGCTGAACGCGCGAGTCTGCGACACAGGTGGATTCTGGGTTGCCATATGTTTTCCGTGCGTGGTTCAAACCATGGCGACGTGCGGACACGCAGCCAGCGCAATGGGATCCTGAACGGACCACAACCGGGCAAGGGTAACCCATCCACCTGCCGTACGTGGCTGCAGTGCGACATGACAATGGCATGGCGCATGCTGCGACCTGGCGGTGCCCGCCTGCCATCGGCGCGGCGTAGAGCGGGCACTGCCCGCCGGCTTTTGCCGTGCCCGGTTCGCTGTCACTCAGGTGGCCCGCACCCTGGCCGCCGTGGGCAGCGAGCCTTGTGGCATGATGGTGCACGCACATTTCGACCCGACATCGGAACTCTCCCCTTTATGTCAAACGCCATGCTGTCGTCATTGGGTCGTGTCCGCCTGCACGCTCGATCGCTGTCGCCGGCGATCAACTGAGGCCATCCGATGCCAGCCGAGGGTTTCCGTGGTCCGAAGCAATTGTGGAATGCGTTCCGCTGGTCGATGAAGGGCTTTCGCGCTGCCTGGCGGCACGAGGCCTCGTTCCGGCTGGAGGCCTGCCTGGTGATCGTGCTGGTGCCGGTCGGGCTATGGTTGGGGCGGGGCGGGTTGGAGAAGTTCGCGCTGATCCTGGTGCCGCTGCTGGTGATTTCGGCGGAGCTGTTCAACTCGGCGATCGAAGCAGTGGTGGACAAGGTCAGCCCGGAGTTCCACGAACTGGCTGGCCGAGCCAAGGACATGGGTTCGGCAGCGGTTTTCGTGCTGCTGGTGCTGGTTGCCGTGAGCTGGGGCTTGATCTTGCTGCCTCGCTGGCTGTGAACCCTTCACGCCAGAAATCGTGAGCCCGGCGGCGCGATGATTGCGTTGCCGCAGATTGAATGCTGCAATGCATGCTTGTCCGTTTGAGGAGCGACTCCATGAAAGTCTCGCGCACGCTGGTGATCCTGTTGCTCGTCGGGTTGCTCTCCGGATGCGGTTACAACTCCATCCAGCGTCAGGACGAGGCGGTCAAGGGCGCCTGGTCCGAGGTGTTGAACCAGTATCAGCGGCGGGCCGACCTGGTGCCGAACCTGGTCAACACGGTCAAGGGCTACGCGCAGCACGAGGAGAAGGTTTTCGTCGAAGTGACCAACGCGCGCGCCAAGGTCGGCAGCATTCAGGTCAATGCAGACACCATCAACGATCCGCAGAAGCTCAAGCAGTTCCAGGCGGCGCAGGGCGAGCTGGGCAATGCGCTGTCACGGCTGATGGTGGTCAGCGAAAATTATCCGCAGTTGAAGGCCGATGGCCTGTTCCAGAACCTGCAGGCGCAGCTGGAGGGCACCGAAAACCGGGTTACCGTGGCGCGCAACCGGTACGTGCAGGCAGTGCAGACGTACAACTCGATGATCCGCACCTTCCCGAACAACATGACTGCCAAGATGTTTGGTTACAAGGTCAAGCCGAACTTCAGCGTGGACAACGAAAAGGCGATATCCACCGCGCCGAGGGTGGACTTCGGCACCAGCGCACCGGTACCCGCGGCGCCCGCGCCGGCGTCCTCGGCACCCTGAGGTGATCCGCCGCCTGCTTCCACTGCTGACGCTTTGGCTGTGGTTGCCCGCTGCGCTCCATGCGGCAGCCGTGCCGATACTGGCGCGGCACGTCACCGACCTCAGCGGCACGCTGACCGCCGGCCAGGTCGATCAGCTCGACGCAAAACTGGTGGCGCTGCAGAAGGCCAAGGGCGCGCAGTTGGTGGTGCTGATGGTGGGCAGCACCGGCGTGCAACCAATCGAGGACTATTCGCTGGCGGTCGCCGAGGCCAACAAGATCGGCCGCAAGGGTAGCGATGACGGCGTGCTGCTGCTCATCGCCAAGAACGATCGGCACGTGCGGATCGAGGTGGGTTACGGACTGGAAGGCGCCATCCCGGATGCAGCCAACGCGCGCATCATCCGCGAATACATCGCCCCGAAGTTCCGCACGGGCGATTATTTCGGTGGCATCAGTGATGCCGTCGGTGCGCTCACCCAATTGATCAATGGCGAGCAGTTGCCGCCGCCGGTGGAAGGTGCGCCGCGCGAACAACATGGTCCGGGTCTGCAGGGCATGTTGATGATCGCGCTGTTCGCCGCCGTGTTTCTGCGCGGGGTGCTGGGTCGGGCGCATGCACTGGTGCGGGTATCGTTGGGCGGCGCAATCATCGGTGGTCTGTTGTGGTTGCTGGTATCGGTGGGAGCTGGCGTGCTTGGCGCCGTGGCAGGCGGGGTCGTGATGTTGTTGCCATCCGGCGGTGGGCGCTCGGCGGGTGGCGGAGGCTGGGGCGGCTTCGGTGGTCTTGGCGGCGGGTTTGGGGGTGGCGGAGGTTTCGGGAGCAGCGGCGGTGGCGGCTTCAGCGGAGGCGGCGGCAGCTTCGGCGGCGGCGGTGCCTCGGGGAGCTGGTGACATGTCACGGATGCAGCGACTGCTGGCGAACATGTTCGAAGGCTGGTTTCAGCTGCCGCGGCGTTTTCCTGCCAGCTTGCTGGACGAGATCACGGCGGCGATCGCGGCTGGCGAACGCACGCACATGGGCGAGGTTCGCGTGGCGATCGAGTCAAGGCTCGAGCCGCTGGCGGTGCTGGGCGGGCTCGACGCAGGCACCCGCGCGCGCCGCGTATTCAGCCAGCTGCGCGTTTGGGATACCGAGCACAACAGCGGCGTGCTGTTGTACGTGCTGCTGGCCGAGCATCGCATCGAGATCGTCGCCGACCGCGGCATCGCCGCGCGCGTGGCGCCGGCGGAATGGACGTCGATATGCGAGCGCATGCGCGGTCGCTACGCCAGCGGTCACTGGCGTGAGGGCAGCCTGGACGGCATTGCGGCGGCGCACGCGCTGCTGCGGAAACACTTTCCCGTCCGCGGCAAGGCCAACCCGGACGAGTTGCCGGACCGGCCGGTGTTGCTCTGAACCGGCGAGGTCCGGTGCACCGGCCTTGATGCATGGCAAGGCGGGAAGGAACGTGCAGGCGCGGTGGCGGCAGCCTGCACGACGTTGATCAGGGTGCGGTCTTGCCCGGCCCGATGTATTTGGTCAGGAAGTCCTGCAGGCGGTTGTAGAACTCGACATTGTCCGCTTCGGTATAAAAGCCGTGGCCCTCGTTTGGTTTGGCCAGCCATTCGTACGGCTTGTGCGCGGCGTCGAGTGCCGCGCGCATGGCCTTGGCCTGGGCGAACGGTGCGCGCTGGTCATCCTCGCCGTGCACCAGCAGCACCGGCACGTCGATCTTGTCGGCCAACCTGTCAGGCGAGTTGGCATTGAGCTCAGCGTCATCACGCCCGATCACCGTGCGCAAATAACTGCGTCCGGACTTGCTTTCGCGGATGTCTCCCTTCTTGTACATCATCGCCAGATCGTAGATACCGGCATAGCCGACCGCACACTTGAACAGACCCGGTGCACGGATCACCGACATCAGCGCCGAATAGCCACCGAAGCTGGCGCCGTAAACACAGACGCGCTGCGGATCGGCATAATTTTCCGCAATCGCCCACTTCACCCCGTCGATCAGGTCCTGCTGGATGCGGGTGCCCCACTGCAGGTAACCGGCCTCCTTGAAGCCCGCTCCGCGGCCGCCCGATCCGCGGTAGTTCACCTGCAGCACCAGGTAACCGCGGTCGGCCAGGAACTGGGCATCGGTGTCGTAGAACCAGGTGTCCTGTACGCCGATGGGACCACCGTGAGGCACCAGCACCATGGGCAGATGAGTCGGGTCCACGCCCTTGGGCAGGGTGAGGATCGCTTCCAGCTCCATCCCGTCGCTGGCCTTGAAATGCATCGAGCGTCGTTCGGCCATCCTTGCCGGTTCGATCCAGGGTTCCACGGCGAACAGCTTGGTCACCTTGTAGCTGTGCGTGTTGATCAGGTAATACGTCCCCGGGTCGCGATCGCTGGAGACGGAAAACAGCAACTCGCTGCCGTCTTCGCTGAACTCGATGAAATGGAGGTAGCCGGGAAGCTTCTGGTTCAAGGCCAGGTGGAGTTTCGCCATCGGCACGTTCGGGTCGATATAAGTCACCTTGGGCACGCCGGTGTCCGGTACCGTGGCGAACGGCTGGTGGGGCAACGGCGTCCACTCGATCGTGCCGACATTGCTGAAGCCGTCGCTGGCCAGCGTCTTGCGGTTGCCGCCGTTTTCGTCCTCCTGCACCAGTGCAACCGGGCCGCCAGACGCGGCATACAGGGCATACACGCCATGCTGGTCCGGCGTGAAGAAGATCGGCACGAAGCTTGCGCCGACCTGTTCCGCTGTCATTCGGGCCCAGCCGTCGGGATGCTGGTGATAGACCACATAGTCCCAGTTGTCGTCGCGTCCGTAGGCATAGTGGGCCTTGCCGTCGGCGCCCACCATGAAACTCATCTGCGCGACGTCGATCTCGCCGATGCGGTGACGGCTGCCGCCGCTGGCGTTGACGTCGTAGAGGCTGCTCGTGTTTCTCTCGTCGAAACTTTGCGTGGCCAGGTAGAAGTGTCCGTTGGTCGGCACGGGCAGGCCGTCAACGAAGCCATAGCCGTCATCACTGCTGCGCGAACCGGCGCGCGACCCATACTTGCCGCTCTCATATCCGTAGAGGTAGTCCTGATGCTTGCCATCCAGGTCGGTGGCGATGACTTCCCCGGTCAGGCGGGGCTCGTCGATCGAGCCGAACTGCTTGCCCTTGCCGATCACCAGGCGCGTGTTGCTGACCCACGTGATGCTGGCCGCAGTCTCGTATTTGGGGAGTCGCAGCATGCTCGCCGCGTGGCTCATGTCGCCCACCTTCAAGACCACCAGCGCATGCGAATTACCATCAGTGTCGTTCAAGTTGACCGCGATGTACTGTCCGTTCGGCGACAGCGTCGGTTCCGACAGCGGTGCATGTCGGGCGAAATCATTCACCGGGATCTGGTCGGAGGCCGCCGCCGCCGGCAACAGAACAAACGCGGCGCACAGCATGGTCCGTACAAGATGCAATGACATTGGATTCGTCCCCCTCGCGCGCCCCGCGCAACAGCCCGGCCAGCGGAGCGCGGCGATCGGGCGGGGGCTGGCGTTCCCGGCAGCCATGGCTGCACGTCTCCTCGACGTCCTCCCCGCAAATGATTCTAGAAGTCCCGGGGTTCGAAACCAAGTGCGCAAGACATCATGGCCGAGCGGGATCCCGGCCCTTTGAAACGCACGGACACCACTGGTGTGGCAACCAGCTCCGGCCGATGGGGCAGGCCTGAACGAGAAGGAGACGCTGACGCCCCGTTTCCCGTGCCGCTACACTTGGCGTTTGACCTGACCAGGTGTCGTTTGCATGTCGCAGCCTTTCGTCGCCCAATTCGATCCGGTCGCCTTCCACCTCGGTCCGGTGCAGGTGCACTGGTACGGGTTGATGTACCTGCTGGCGTTCCTCTTCGTCGCCGTGCTCGGCGAATACCGGCGAGGTCGCGGCCGCTTGCCGGTGACCCGCGACGCATTCGGTGACCTGCTGTTCTACGGCATGCTGGGCGTGATCGTCGGCGGACGTGTCTGGTACATGCTGTTCTACTACGAGGGCGGGCCACGCTGGATCTGGACCGATCCACTGGCGTTGTTCAAGGTGTGGGACGGCGGCATGAGTTTCCACGGGGGCCTGCTGGGCGTGCTGGCCGCGGGATGGTGGTGGTCGCGTCGGCACGCGCTGCACTTTTTCGACACGGTCGACTTCGTGGCGCCGCTGGTACCCCTCGGCCTGGGCCTGGGGCGGCTCGGCAACTTCATCAACGGCGAACTGTGGGGCAAGCCCACCCATTTGTCGTGGGGAATGATCTTTCCGGGCGCGCAGGCAGAGGACGTCACCTGGGCCTCGGCGCATCCCGCCTGGATGCCACCGCTGCAGCAATTCGGCGGCCTGCCGCGCCATCCGTCGCAATTGTATGAATTGGCGCTGGAAGGCCTGGTGATGTTCGTGGTGCTTTGGCTGGTGTCACTGAAGCCGCGCCCGCGCTACCTGGTCTCGGGTTTGTTTGCCTTGCTTTACGGCGTGTTCCGCTTCGCGGTGGAGTTCGTGCGCGTACCCGATGCCCAGCTGGGCTATCTGTTCGGCACCTCGTGGGTGACGATGGGACAGATGCAATCCCTGCCCTTGATCCTGATCGGCCTGGTGCTGATCGCGATGTCGCGGCGCGCGCCGACCCTGCCGCTGGCGACCAACGTCACGCCCTAGCCTGTAGGAGCGCACCATGTGCGCGATGCTCTTCATGATCACCAAAGAGCATCGCCCATGATGTGCTCCTGCCGGTTAGAATTGGCCGATGCGTCCCTATCTCGATCTGCTCCGCCACGTGCTCGACCACGGCTCCGAAAAGGCCGACCGCACCGGCACCGGTACGCGCAGCGTGTTCGGCTGGCAGATGCGCTTCGACCTGTCGCAAGGCTTCCCGCTGGTCACCACCAAGAAACTGCACCTGAAGTCGATCGTGCACGAGCTGATCTGGTTCCTGCGCGGCGACACCAATATTGCGTACCTGAAAGAACATGGCGTACGCATCTGGGACGAGTGGGCCAACGCCAACGGCGACCTCGGCCCGGTCTACGGGCGGCAGTGGCGTGCGTGGCCCACGGTTGACGGCGGCGTGGTCGACCAGATCGCCTGGGTCGTCGACGAGATCAGGCGCAACCCCGATTCGCGCCGGCTGATCGTCAGCGCCTGGAACGTGGGCGAGCTGCCGAAGATGGCACTGCTGCCATGCCACACGATGTTCCAGTTCTACGTCGCCGACGGCAAACTGAGCTGCCAGCTGTACCAGCGTTCGGGCGACATCTTCCTTGGCGTGCCATTCAACATCGCCAGCTATGCGCTGCTCACCCACATGGTGGCGCAGGTTTGTGGTCTTGCCGTCGGTGATTTCGTGCACACCCTCGGCGATGCGCACCTGTACAACAACCATGTCGAACAGGCGCGCCTGCAGTTGACCCGCGCGCCGCTGCCGCTGCCACGATTGGCACTCAATCCGGAGGTCCGCTCGCTCTTCGACTTCCGCTACGAAGACGTTGCGATCGAGGGATATCAGTCGCATCCTGCGATCAAGGCCCTGGTGGCCGTGTAGGAGCGCACCATGGCGCGATGCTTTTCGTGTCGCATCAAAACAGAAGCATCGCGCACATGGTGCGCTCCTACGGTCACTCCGGCAAAATCGCTGCTCTGGCGCTACCGCCAGCGGTGGCGCGGCCTGCTAATATTCCGGTCAGATGGCGGCGGCTGCCCAGACCGCCGTTTACCTCATTCATCACGCTTTGCAAGGATCCGCCATGGCTGTCTCGTTGATTGCCGCACTCGATGAAAATTTTGCCATCGGCCGCAAGGGTGAGATGCCGTGGCATCTGCCGGACGATCTGCGCTGGTTCAAACAGTTGACCACCGGCAAGAACGTGCTGATGGGCTACAACACCGCCGTATCGATCGGTCGCCCGTTGCCTGACCGGGTCAACCTGGTGCTGTCGCGGCGGCACGACGCCCCGTTCCCCGGGCAGACCACCGTCCGTTCGATCGAGGAGGCGCAGGCGCATTGCAGCGATACCGGCCTGATGGTGATCGGGGGCGGCCTGGTCTTCGCCGAGGCCTTGCCGCAGGCGCGCCGGATGTACCTGACGTGGGTCAGCGCCGCCATCGACGGCGCCGACACCTTCTTTCCCGGCGTGCACTTCAGCGAATGGACCGAGGTTTCGCGCGTGCACCACAAAGCCGACGCCGACCACGCCTACGATTTCGACATGGTCGAGTACCTCCGCAGCACCTGATGCCTGCGTCCCCCGCGTCGCCAGCAATCATGCACGTGATGGCCGGCGTGTTGCTCGATGCGACCGGTCGCGTATTGCTGGCGCAGCGGCCCGTCGGCAAGCACCTGGCCGGTCTGTGGGAATTCCCCGGTGGCAAGCTCGAACCTGGCGAGAGCCCGTTGGCGGCGCTGGCGCGGGAGCTGCACGAGGAACTTGGCATCGAGCTGCTGGGTGCGCAGCCGTTTATTCGCGTGCCGTGGCGCTACGACGATCGTGACCTGCTGCTCGACGCCTGGCGCGTCACGTCCTGGCACGGCGAGCCCCGATCGGTCGAAGGCCAGCCATTGAATTGGCTGGCGCCGGCGACGATTGAGCCTGTGGCCCTGGCGCCAGCCGATCGCGTGATCCTGACCGCCCTGCGCGAGGGCACCCCAAGATCCCGGGATCCGATGTAGGAGCGCACCATGGCGCGAAGCTTTTCGGCGACGTGACGAAAAAGCCTCGCGCCATGGTGCGCTCCTACAGGGCAAGGGCGAGATAGCGCCGGTGCAGGGACGCCACTGCGGCATCCAGCGAGCCTTCGTCGCCGCTGTTCTCGATCACATCGTCGGCCAGCGCAAGGCGCTCGGCACGGCTGGCTTGCTGGCCGATCATGCGCCGCGCCAGGGCTTCATCGATGCCGTCGCGGGCGATCAGCCGGTCGAGCTGCACGGTTTCGGGTACGTCGACCACCAGCACGCGGTCGACCCAGCGATACTGCGCGATGTTCTCGGCCAGCAACGGCACCGCCAGCACGCAGTACGGAGCCTGTTCCGCAGCGACGCGCTCGCGCAGCCAGGTGCGCACGCGCGGATGGATGATCGCTTCCAGCATGACACGTGCCGCAGGATCGGCGAACACGCGGCGGCGCATCGCCGCGCGATCCAACTGGCCGTCCGGTTCGAGTGCGTCATGACCGAACGCGGCAGCCACCTCGGCCAGCCCGTCGGAGCCTGGCGCCACCACCTCGCGCGCGGCCACGTCGGCATCGTGCACGGGGACACCAAGCGCCTCGAAGCGCCGCGCCACCGCCGACTTGCCGGCGGCGACACCGCCGGTCAGGGCCACCACCATGGCAGGCGAACGCTCGCTCATCGCAAGCCGGTGAAATGCATGTAGGCCTGCAACAGATTGGGTCCGGCCATGAACCACACCCAGCCGGCAACGGCGATGAAGGGTCCGAACGGCATGGGAGTCTCGCGCTGGTGCTTGCGCATGGCGATCAGGCTTCCGCCAATCAGCGCGCCCACCAGCGACGACAGCAGGATCATCGGCAACAACGCCACCGGTCCCATCCACGCACCCAGCGCCGCGAGCAATTTGAAGTCGCCGTAACCCATGCCTTCCTTGCTGGTAAGCAGCTTGAAAGCCCAGTACACGCTCCACAGGCTCAGGTAGCCGAGCGCGGCGCCGATGATCGCCGACGGCGCACTGACGAACATCGGCAGCAGCGACAGCAACAGACCCAGCCAAAGGAGCGGCAAGGTCAGCTGGTCCGGCAGCAACTGGGTACGAAAATCGATCCCGGCCGCGGCTATCAGCACCCAGGTGAACACCAGCCCTGCCAGCGCGACCCAGGTCGGTCCGAACTTGCACACCACGAGCGCGCTCAACACGCCGCTGAGCAGTTCCACCAGCGGGTACTGGATGGAGATTTTCGCCTTGCAGTAGCGGCAGCGCCCGCGCAGGAACAGCCAGCCGAACAGCGGGATGTTGTCAGCCGCCGACAACGGGTGCTTGCACTGCGGGCAGTGTGAAGGCTCCCGCACGATGCCTGGCGGCAGCGGCTCGGCATCAGGCTCCAGCTCCAGCACGTCGCGCGCTTCGCGGCGCCAGCCAGCCGCCATGCGTTCGGGCAAACGCAGGATCACCACATTGAGAAAGCTGCCCACCAGCAGGCCGAGCAGGGCGGCGAGGACAATCCATACGGGTAGAGGGAGTTCGGGCATGCGTCAGCCTTGCATCAGGATCCCTGCGCGCTCCAGGGATGAATTCGTAGGGTACGGCGCTTCGTGTAGGAGCGCACCTTGTGCGCGACGCTCTGATATTGATCGCGCGGAGAGCATTGCGCACAGGGTGCGGCCCTGCAACGAGAACGGCGGGCAGTGCCCGCCGTTTTCTCGCCGTGCTTTTTTGCAAGCTAGAACGTGCCGGCGAGCTTGAAGATCGGCAGGTACAGGGCGATCACGATGCCACCGACCAGGGTGCCCAGCACCACCATGATGATGGGTTCGAGCAGGGTGGACAGGGTGTCGACGGCGTTGCTGACTTCTTCCTCGTAGAACTCGGCTACCTTGAACAGCATGCTGTCCAGGGCACCGGACTCTTCGCCGATGCCGGTCATCTGCACCACCATGTTGGGGAACAGGTTGGTCTGTTTCATGGCCAGCTGCAGCTGGTGACCGACCGAGATGTCGTCGCGCATCTGCCTGACCGCGTCGCCGTAAACCGCGCTGCCGGTGGCGCCCGCCACGGCATCCAGCGCCTCGACCAGCGGCACGCCCGCGCGGAAGGTGACGCCCAGCGTGCGGGCGAAGCGGGCAATGGCCGTATTGCGCACGATGCTGCCCATCACCGGCAGCTTCAGCGCAACGCGGTCAAGGAAGTGCGCGAACTTTGGCGAGCGCTTCTTGGCCATGACGATGGCGGCGATGCTGCCGACGATGATACCCACCACGATAAACCAGTAGCTCTGCATGAATTCCGACGCATCGACCAGCATCTGGGTCGGTGCCGGCAGCTGCGCGCCGGCGTCCTGGAAGGTCTTCGCAAACACGGGCACCACGAACAACAGCATGATCAGGATGACGATGAAGACCACCGCCAGCACCATCATCGGGTAGAACAGCGCCTTCTTGATCTTCTTCTTGAGTGCTTCGGTGCGCTCCTTGTAGGTGGCGACCGTATCCAGCACGGTATCCAGCACACCGGAAGTCTCGCCGGCATGCACCAGATTGCAGTACAGCTCGTCGAACTGCACCGGATGGTGTCCCAGCGCCTCATGCAGGGAGGCACCGCCCTCGATGTTCTGCTTGACGTCGAGCAGCACATTCTTGAAGCGGACGTTCTTCTGGCCGTCGGCGATGATGTCGAATGACTGCACCATCGGCACGCCGGACGCCATCATGGTGGCGATCTGGCGGCTGAAGATCGCCACTTCACCCGGCTTGATCGTCTTTCCGGAGGCACCGAACAGCGGTTTGGAGCGCTCGCGCACGGTTTGCGGGTTCATCCCCTGGCGGCGCAATTCGGCCTTGACCAGCGAGGCGTTCTTGGAGGGCATTTCCCCCTTCATGCGCTTGCCGCGCTTGTCCAGCGCCACCCAGTCGTAGGTGGTCAGCTTGCTGACGGCGGCGCGCTGCGCACCCAGCGCACGCGTTTTGTCTGCTCTTGCTTTTGCGGTAGCGGTAGCCGTAGCCATGCGCATTTTCCCCCGGAAGTTCTATCCCCAAGCTGGCCAAGGCGGCCGGCTGAATGGGTATTGCCACAGATTATGTCACTTTGTCGCTGCAAACCGTGCCGCCAGCCGCAAGTTCGATGCTGCAGGGGTCGCGGCGGGGCCAATCATTCCATGGTCACCCGGTCGATTTCGGTCAGGCTGGTCATCCCCTGCTTGACCTTGAGCAGGGCCGACGCTCGCAGGTCGTTGATGCCGGCGGCCTTGGCGACCTCGCTGATCTGCATGGCGTTGCCGCCCAGCAGGATGATCTTCTGGATCTCCTCCAGCATCGGCATCACCTGGTAGATGCCCACGCGGCCCTTGTAGCCCTCGGTGCAGCCCTCACAGCCCACGGCCTCGTAAATGGTCAGGCCGTTGTCGATGTCGGCTTGCGTGAAACCGGCGTCCAGCAGGACCTTGGGCGGCAGCTCCATCGGCTTCTTGCAGTCGTGCAGGCGCCTGGCCAGGCGCTGGGCGATGATCAGGGTGACCGAGGAGATGATGTTGTACGGCGCGATGCCCATGTTCATCAGGCGCGCGATGGTTTGCGCCGCATCGTTGGTGTGCAGCGTGGAGAGCACCATGTGGCCCGTCTGTGCGGCCTTGACCGCAATTTCGGCCGTTTCCAGGTCACGGATTTCGCCGACCATGATCACGTCAGGATCCTGGCGCAGGAACGAGCGCAGCGCGCTGGCGAAGGTCATGCCGCGCTTGGCGTTCTGCTGCACCTGGTTGATGCCCTCGACGCGGATTTCCACCGGATCCTCCACCGTCGAGATGTTGCGCTCGTTGGTGTTGAGCATGTTCAGGCCGGTGTACAACGACACCGTCTTGCCCGAGCCGGTGGGGCCGGTCACCAGCACCATGCCGTACGGCCTGTGGATCGCGTCGACAAAGAGTTTTTGCTGGTCCGGCTCATAGCCGAGCTTCTCGATGCCGATCTTCGCGGCTGAACCGTCGAGGATACGCAGCACGATCTTCTCGCCGAACAACGTCGGCAGCGAGCTCACGCGGAAGTCGATCGCGCGGGTCTTGGACAGGTTGAGCTTGATGCGGCCGTCCTGCGGCACGCGTTTTTCGGCGATGTCCAGCTGCGCCATCACCTTCAGGCGCGAGGAAATGCGGTTCGCCATCTTCATGGGCGGGCTGGCCACCGCCTTCAGCATGCCGTCGATGCGCAGGCGCACCCGGTACTGGGTTTCGAACGGCTCGAAATGGATATCCGAGGCGCCGCGGCGGATCGCGTCGACCAGAATCTTGTTGACGAACTTCACCACCGGGGCGTCGTCGGTGCTCGTAGCGTCGATGCCGGTGGACTCGACTTCGTCATCGCCGACTTCGATGTCCAGCTCGTCGAAATCGCCACCCATGTCGGGCATGCTGTCGCGCATGTTGTTCAGCAGGCTTTCGATCACCCGCTGCAGCGAATTGCGCTCCACCAGGATCGCTTCCACCAGACAATTGGAGTGGAACTTGATCTCGTCCAGCGCATGCGACTGCGTCGGGTCGGCAATGCCGACGAACAAGCGCTTGCCGCGGCGGAACAACGGCAGGGCCTGGTGCTTGATGATCAGCGCCTCGCTGACCAGGTCCAGCGGCATCGTGGCAGGGTTCAGCGTTGCCACGTCGATCAGCGGCATGCCGAACTCGAGCGAGGTGATGCGGGTCAGGTGCGCGTTGTCGACCAGGTTGTGGTTCTGCAACCAGATCCCCAGCGACACCTTCTTCTGCGCAGAGTCGACCACCGCCTTGCGGACGTCATCCTCCGGCAGCAGGCCCTCGGTCACCAGGCGGCGCGCTATGCCCGACAGGCCAGCAAGCGACGGTTGCAGTTGAGATGACATAACTTACGTGACCCATTCCCTGTATGTGGTTGAATCTACCGCAGTGTGACGCTCAGGTCATCCCTTGATTACCCCCATGGGGACGGCAGGGTGACGCGGCGCACAAGTTGCCATTGCAGTCCCGGACCCCGCGACGGAATCCCGACACTCTGCCCGAGCATGCACGGATCGGGCCATTTTTGCGACTCGGCGACATCCGGCAGGCAGTGCCCGCCCTATGGCGCGGCGATGGCAGGGCCGCCACTGCCCGCGGGTACTTCTGCCACGGCCGCGCGTCTGCGGAGGTGGGCACGGCCCGTCGCTGTTCGGCCTCAGCCCGGGACGTGACGAAGAACGGGCGCAGAATGGGGCTTCGGACCACGGCAGTCCGACGCTGCTCCGGTACGCCTGTCAGCGCTTCTTTGTCGGCGACACCCGTTCGGCGTCAAGAAGCCGTTGTCGCCGATTACCCGATCTCAAGGCGTGCCACGTGATCACGGCTGCGAACGCACCATGGCCTTCGGTCGTGGCGCGGCAAAATACTCGGGCATGACCCTGGCCGCGTGCATGCCGCGGTCTCATCGCGGCGCCGGTCATACCTTCACGCTATGATCGACTTTCCACCGGGGAGCCCGTATTTGAACCAGCTCAGCATCATCATGCCCGCCAAGAACGAGGCGCCCGCGCTGACGGCCCTGTTGCCGCGGTTGCGTGCGGCGCATCCCGACGCCGAGATCATCGTGGTCGACGACGGGTCCACCGACGATACCCGCAGTGTCTGCAAAAGCACGGGCGTCGAGTGTCTTTCCTCGCCCTATTCGATGGGCAATGGCGCGGCGATCAAGCGTGGTGCCCGCGCGGCCAGCGGAGACATCCTGGTATTCATGGACGGCGACGGCCAGCACGATCCGGCCGACATCAAACGCCTGCTCGACCAGCTCGACCGTGGCTACGACATGGTGGTCGGCGCCCGCGACTGGGGCAGCCAGGCCGGGGTCGGCCGTGGCCTCGCCAACACCTTGTACAACTGGCTGGCCACCCGCATGACCGGCCATCCGATCCTCGACCTCACCTCCGGTTTCCGCGCCGTGCGCGCAGACAAGTTCCGCGAATTCCTGCACCTGCTGCCCAACGGCTTCAGCTACCCGACCACCAGCACCATGGCGTTTTTCCGCAGCGCCTACGCGGTGGCGTACATCCCGATCAAGGCCGCCGCACGCGTCGGCAAGAGCCACATCAGGCCGCTGCGCGACGGGATCCGTTTCCTGCTGATCATCTTCAAGATCGCCACGCTGTACTCGCCGTTGAAGCTGTTCGTGCCGGCAAGTGCGGTGTTCTTCCTGCTCGGCTGCGCCAACTACGCCTGGACTTTCGTGCATGAAGGCCGCCTCACGAACGGCAGTACTTTGATGTGGAGCGCCGCGGTGATCGTGTTCCTGATCGGTCTGGTATCCGAGCAGATCACCGGGTTGATGTATCGACGCGATTCATAGCCAGCTCCGACCGGCCGGATGTTCATTGGTCATGGCCGAGATGACAGCGGGTCGTACCGCACGTACTTGATGTATATCCGTTTCGAAGATCACGAACATGCCCCCCACCAAAGTATTTCAATCAGGCAGCAGTCAGGCTGGGCGCTCCCCCAAGGCGTTTCGCAGTTCCGATGGGGAATGATGATGCGGGATCCATTGGTGGCCTTTCCCCGCCATTTCCAACCTCCACGTCCAGTTGTAACCAGCCTTGGTCTTTGGGTCGAAGCATAACCGCAGCTATTGGGAGACATGAATGAAGAGAGCGCTTATCACCGGTGTCACCGGGCAAGATGGCTCATATTTGGCGGAATTTCTGTTGAACAAAGGTTACGAAGTCCACGGGGTCAAGCGCCGTGCGTCATCCTTCAATACGACGAGGATAGATCACCTGTACCGCGATCCACATGAAGCCGGTGTTCGGTTCTTCCTGCATCACGGCGACGTGACTGATTCGTCCAGTCTCATAAGAATCATGCAGCAAACTCAGCCAGACGAGGTGTACAACCTGGCTGCTCAAAGTCACGTCGCAGTATCGTTTGAGCAGCCAGAATACACGGCCGACACGA
>JBDTEG010000100.1:0-8770 GCA_039922695.1 Rhodanobacter sp.
CGCAGGCTGCAACAGGTCACCGCCAGGGGCTTTATCCCAGAAGGCCTCCCCATATCGGGGAGGCCTTCGTCTTGGTGGATTGTGTTGCTGCTGCGCTCGGAGAGTGCAGCAGCAACACGCCACCGTACGAGCGTGATCGAAGACTCGACTCCGTCCGGGTTGGCTCGCCATGATCCCCTATGATGGGCAGCCGTCGCCGTTCTCCGCACGCGCCCTGGGAGCCAGTCATTGTTCGTCCACGTCGAAACGCGTCGCCGACCGCACTGGCACTGGGCAACCTTGCTGATCGTCAGCGTTTGTGTGGTGTGTTTTGTGGGACTGGCGATGATGCCGTCCTCGCAGCGGATTGCGTTGTTGCTGCAATGGGGAACGGTGCCGGCGAATATTTTCAACGCGCACGATGCCGTATTGCCACAGCTGACCGATCCCGCCCTGCTGCGGTTGTTCACGGCGCTGTTCATTCACGTTACCTGGCTGCATCTGCTGGGCAATCTGTTGTTCCTGGTGATCTTCGGACTGCCGGGCGAGCGCGCATTGGGCTCATTGCGATTTCTGCTACTGTTTGTGGTCGGTGGTATCGTGGCCAACCTGATAGGCGCGTTGTCACTGGCGGGCGTGCGCCTGCCAATTATTGGTTGCAGCGGCGCGGTGTCGGCGGTCGTGGGCACGTATGTGGCGTTGTTTCCGCGTGCCAAGCTGGGCCTGGTCCTGCCGTTGGGGCTGTACCTGGAGTTCGTGCGCGTGCCGGCTTTCCTGCTGATCGGCATGTGGGTGTTGCTGCAATTGCTCTTCAGTTACGCCGGGCCGAGTTATGGTGCCTACGTCTGGTGGGCGCACATCGGTGGCTTCGTCTTCGGCGTGGCGTTTGCGCTCTTCTCGCGGGATGCGGTCGCCCGACGACTGCGCGGTTGATCAAGTGCACGGTCAGGAAACCGCGTTCCATTCGTGCAGGCGGGCGAACTGGCGCAACAAGCGCCGTGCCATCGGGGTCGCGGCCACCTCCTTGAATAGCCGCTCGGGATCGGCGCCTTCGCGACGAAGATCGGCACGCTTGCGCCGGATGTAGGCGCGCATCACTTCGGCATTGAACTCGGGGTGGAACTGCACGCTGATAGCATTCGGCGCGTAACGCAGGACCTGGTGTGGATCGCGGGCCGAGCGAGCCAGGATCGTTGCGCCGGGAGGCGGCTCAAGAACGCTCTGCTCGTGCGTGGTGTGTGCGCGGAAACTGCTGCGCAGTACCCGCGCCAGCGGATCGCCCTCGAGGTCGGCTGAAAGTTCGATTGCCTGGGTGCCGATTTCGCGCCCGCCCGGCAGGTAGTCGACCCGGCCGCCCAGGGCGTGAGCCATAAGCTGATGACCGAAGCACACGCCGAACAGCGGCAGCTCGGCGTCCATCGCGTCGCGAATCCAGCCGGCGGTCCCTTCGCTCCATGGCAGTCGTTCGGTGACCATGGCAGCCGAGCCGGTGATGATGGCCCCGGCCACCGCGTGGGCCGGCGGCAGCGCTTCGCCCGCAGCCACATCGATCACGTGCACCCGCTCAGGGCGCAACCCGGCAACGAGTCGAAACCAGTGCGGAAAATCGCCATGGCGGGCACGAATGGCATCCGGCGCCCGGCCGGTGCGGAGGATCAAGACGGGCTTCATGCAGATGGTCCGCGCAAAGTCGGTGTGTTGCTAAGGTTGAACATCGTCGAAGCCCTCGATCGGCGGCAACACCGTGAGCACTTCCTGCACCGTGGTCAGGCCAGCGGCGACCTGATCGGCGGCCGAGATGCGCAGTGGACGCATGCCTTCGGCCAGCGCTGCCTGGCCGAAGCCGCTGAGATCCAGCTGGGCCGAGATCATGCTGCGCAGTCGGCGCGACAGTTTCATCATTTCGTAGATGCCGGTACGTCCCATGAAGCCGGTGTTACGACATTCCAGGCAACCCACTGGTTTGCATACCTGTCCCGGCACGGGCATGGCCCAGCCATGCGTAAGAACGTTCCATGACTGCGGGTCCTGGGTGGTGGCTTGTTTGCAATGTGGGCACAGGGTGCGCACCAGGCGCTGCGCCACCACACCGGTCAGGGTGGACTGGATCAGGTAGTGCGGCACGCCCAGGTCGAGCAGGCGGGTGACCGCGCTGGGCGCGTCGTTGGTGTGCAGGGTCGACAGCACCAGATGGCCGGTCAACGAAGCCTGCACGGCCATCTGTGCGGTCTCCAGGTCGCGGATTTCGCCGACCATGATGATGTCCGGATCCTGTCGCAGCAGGGTGCGCACGCCTGCGGCAAAATCCAGATCGATGGCCGCGTGCACCTGCATCTGGTTGAATTCCGGCGAGACCATTTCGATCGGATCTTCGATCGTGCACACGTTGAGTTCGGGCGTCGCCAGGTGCTTGAGCGTGGAATACAGGGTGGTGGTCTTGCCCGAGCCGGTCGGGCCGGTAACCAGCACGATGCCGTGTGGCCGCTCGACCATGCTGCGCCAGTTGGCGGTTTCGCCGGGCGAAAAACCCAACTGGGCGAAATCCTTGACCACCAGGTCCGGGTCGAAGATGCGCATCACCACCTTTTCGCCGAACGCGGTGGGCATGTTGGAGATGCGCAGCTCCACCTCTCGGCCCGAGGCCGACCGGGTCTTGATGCGGCCATCCTGCGGCCGGCGCTTCTCGGCCACGTCCATGCGTGCGAGGATCTTGATACGTGCGGTGACGGCGGTCATCACCGGCGCCGGCAGCTCGAATACCTTCTGCATCACGCCATCGATGCGGAAGCGGATGGAGCCGGTCTCGCGCCGTGGTTCCAGATGGATATCCGAGGCACGCTGCTCGAAGCCGTACTGCAGCAGCCAGTCGACGATGTGCACCACATGGCGATCGTCGGCGCCCACCTCGCCACTCTTGCCCAGCTCGACGAGTTGCTCGAAGTTGAGGATGGCCGCGGAACTGTCGTTGCCGGTCTTGGCGTCCTGGGCCAGCTGGATCGAGCGCTGGACACCGTAGAATTCCTGCAGGTAGCGGTTGATGTCCAGCGGACTGGCGACGACGCGCTTGATGTCACGCCGCAGCATCTGCGCCAGATCCGCCGCCCATCCATCCTGAAACGGCTCGCTGGTGGCGAAGGTCACCTCGCCGACATTCGCCGCGATCGGCAGGATGTGGTGCCGCTTCGCGTATGCCAGGCTCACCACCTGGGTGACGGCGGCCACGTTGATCTTCATCGGATCGATTTTCAGGTACGCCAGCCCGGCGTGGCCGGCCAGCCATTCGGTCAGGGCCTCCAGGCTCAGCGGGCGGCCAGGATCGCGCTGGTTGGCCAGTTTTGCATTGGCGATCAGCACCAGCGGATTGAGCTCCACGGTGCTGCGGCCTGCGCGGGCGCCCATGCGGACATTCTTGGCATCTTCGCCCAGCACGTAACCATCGACCACCAGGGCGGCCAGAACCTCGTCCAGTTCCAGCCGTCCACGACTACCCAGCAGGGTTGCGATTTGGGGTGATGCAGCCATCCGTATGACGTCCTCCGCTGGCGCCGGTTGGCCGGGCTTCCCGGCCGCAAAGCAAGCTGTGGCTATACTAACGCGCTTTAGCCAAGCTCACGGAATGCCATGTCTGCGCGCACCTTCCAGGATGTGATCCAGACCCTCAACCGCTACTGGGCGGAACAGGGCTGCATACTGCTGCAGCCGCTGGACACGGAAGTCGGCGCCGGTACGTTCCATCCGGCCACCTTCCTGCGCGCACTCGGTCCGGAGCCGTGGTCGGCGGCATACGTGCAGCCCTCGCGTCGGCCCACCGACGGCCGTTATGGCCAGAATCCCAATCGCCTGCAGCATTACTACCAGTACCAGGTGGTGATGAAGCCCAACCCCGAGAACATCCTGGAGCTCTACATCGGCTCGCTGAAGGAGCTCGGTCTCGATCCGCTGGTGCACGACCTGCGCTTCGTCGAGGACAACTGGGAGTCGCCGACCCTCGGTGCCTGGGGCCTGGGCTGGGAAGTCTGGTTGAACGGCATGGAGGTCACCCAGTTCACTTACTTCCAGCAGGCCGGCGGCCTCGAGTGTCGCCCGGTCACCGGCGAGATCACCTACGGTCTGGAGCGGTTGGCGATGTACCTGCAAGATGTGGACAGCGTTTTTGATCTGATCTGGACTGACGGTCCGCGTGGAATCGTCACCTATGGCGATGTGTTCCATCAGAACGAGGTCGAGCAAAGCACCTACAACTTCGAGCACGCCAACGTGGTCGAACTGCTGCGCTGGTTCGATGTGTGCGAGGGCGAGGCGAACACGCTGGTGGCGGCCAACCTGCCGTTGCCGGCCTACGAGCAGGTGATGAAGGCCAGTCACACCTTCAACCTGCTGGACGCACGCCGGGCGATCAGCGTCACCGAGCGCCAGCGCTACATCCTGCGTGTGCGGGCGCTGTCGCGTGGCGTCGCCGAGGTCTACGTGGCGCAACGCGAGAAACTCGGCTTTCCGGGCCTGAAGCCGGCTGCCCGACGCCGCCAGGGGCAGGCCGCATGAACGCCGGCAAGTCGCTGTTGATCGAGCTGGGGACCGAAGAACTGCCGCCGAAGGCGCTGGATGAGTTGTCTGCCGCCTTCTTGCGTGGTATCTGCGATGGCCTGGCCAGGCGTGGTATTGCTGCGGGACTGGATCAGGCGGTGGCTTACGCCTCGCCTCGCCGGCTCGCTGCTTTCGTCCCAGACGTGGCCGCATCCCAGCCGGATCAGGCCATGGAGCGTCGCGGCCCGGCCTTGGCGGCGGCCTTTGACGCCGAAGGCCAGCCCTCCAAGGCGCTGCTCGGCTTTGCGCACTCCTGCGACGTCGATGTCGGCCAGCTGGAAAAGCTTGAGACCGACAAGGGAGCCTGGTTCGTCTGGCGCATGCTGAAAGCCGGTCAACCGCTGGCCGCGCTGCTGCCGGAAATCGTCGACGAAGCGCTGAAGGCGCTGCCGATCCCGCGCCCGATGCGCTGGGCCGATCACGATTACACCTTTGTACGGCCGGTGCACTGGCTGGTCATGCTGCACGGCGCCGAGATCGTCGACGGCGAAGTGCTCGGCCTGACCAGCGGACGCAAGTCGCGCGGCCATCGCTTCATGCATCCCAAGCCGGTGCACGTGGCCGACGCCGATGGCTGGCTCGACGCCATGCGCGCCTCGAAGGTGTTGGCCGATCCAGTCGAACGTCGCCAGCGCATCCGTGACCAGATCGCCCAGGTGGCCGCCAATATCAATGGTTCGCCAGGGCTGGACGACACGCTGCTGGATGAGCTGGCCAACCTCACCGAGTGGCCCGCGGCGATCGCGTGCACGTTCGAGCCGGCCTTCCTTGAGGTACCGCCGGAGGCGCTGGTGACCACGATGGTGGCGAACCAGAAGTTCGTCCCGGTATTCGACGCCGACGGCAAGCTCACCGAACACTTCATCGGCATCGCGAACATCGAGAGCAAGGATCCGGCCGAGATTCGGCGTGGATACGAGCGGGTGATCCGGCCGCGTTTTGCCGACGCGAAATTTTTCTGGGATGAAGACCTGAAGACGCCGCTGGCCAGTTACCAGGAGCAGCTCAAAGACGTGACCTACCAGCAGGCGCTGGGTAGCCAGTGGGACAAGAGCGTGCGCGTGGCTGAGCTGGCACGGATCGTCGCCAATCGGGTCGGTGCGGACGCGGCCGAGGCGACGCGGGCGGCCAGCCTGGCCAAGTGCGACCTGCTGACCCGCATGGTTGGCGAGTTCCCCGAACTGCAGGGCGTGATGGGCCGCTATTACGCTCGCCACGACGGCGAGTCGGGGGCCGTGGCCGAGGCGCTGGACAGCCACTACCAGCCGCGTTTCGGCGGCGACCACATCGCTGCGGACAAGCTTGGCCAGGTGTTGTCCGTGGCCGAACGGCTGGATACCCTGGCCGGCATCTTCGGCATCGGCATGAAACCCGGCGGCAACAAGGATCCGTTCGCGCTGCGCCGCGCGGCGCTCGGCCTGGCTCGCACCCTGATCGAGGGTGGCCTGGAGCTGGACCTGCGCGGCAGTTTCATCGAGGCGCTGGAACTGCTGCCGGAGTCGGCGCTGGCCGCCGGTCTCAAGCCCGGCAAGGACGGCAAGCGACCCAGCCTGAATGCAGGCGAGCGTCGTGCGATCCTGGTCGATGAGTTGGTCGAGTTCGTGCTGGATCGCTTGCGCGGTTATTACGCCGAGCAGGGCTTCGATCACGCGCAGTTCGAATCGGTACTGGCCGTGCAGCCGGCCAGCCTGGCCGATTTCGACCGGCGCCTGCGCGCCGTCGTCGAGTTCGGTCGTTGCCCCGAGGCCGCGAGCCTTGCTGCCGCCAACAAGCGTGTAGCGAACATCCTGCGCAAGCAGGCCGAAGAAGGGGGCGCGCCGCCGCTAGGTCGCGCCGTGGACCCGGCCCACTTCGAGGCCGACGCAGAGCGCGATCTGGCCGAAGCGCTGTCTTCGGCCCAGCGTGACAGCGCCGAGGCACTGGCAGCCAACGACTACGGCGCGGTACTGGCGCGGTTGGCGCAATTGCAACTGCCGGTGGATGCGTTCTTCGACGGCGTATTGGTGAATGCCGACAACCCGGCCGTGCGTGCCAACCGGTTGGCACTGCTGAACCAGTTGAAGGCCCAGTTCAGCACAGTCGCCGATATCGCCCTGCTCTGAAGGCAGCTGCGCCGGAACAAGAACGGCAGCCAGGTGGCTGCCGTTCCGCGTTGCGTGACCCGAGCCCCGTTCAGGCGTTGTGGCGGCTGTTCCTTGCGCGTTCGGCCAGGTGGCGATTGAAGGCCATCATCGCGCTGGAATCCACATGGACACCGCCGGGCGCGAGGATTTCATAGAGTTCGGTCAGCAGGTCGGTGTTCTCGGCCAGGGTCATCGGGCTGTCGGTCAGTTCAAGCTCCGATTGCAGCATCTGCATCGCGGTGTTCAACCGCTGCGGATCCAGGCCGTTCGCGTGGGCGGCCAATGGCAACTGGGTGACCGAGCGCAATTTTACCGAATCCAGCTTGGCCCGTGGACGCTGCGATCCCACCATCTCGCTGCTGTACTGCTCGTCGACCAGATTGGTGGATGGATCGACCTGGATCGCGCCCTCCCCGGCCACCAGCCACACCAGCGAGATGCCCAGAGTGCGAGCCAACGTGACGCAACGGGCGCGCGATGGATCGGTGTTGCCGTCGCGCCAACTGCGCACCACGCCTTCGGAAAAGCCACACATGCGCGCGATCTCGGTGGCGCTGCCCACGCGCTGGATCAGCAATTTTATGCGATCGGAAAAGGTGACTGCAGCAGCGGCGGGCGTGTTTATTTGCGTGTTCATCGGCGACGGCCACAGGGGGAGGGTGATTAACAGGCACAGGGTAGTACTTAAAGTGAAACGAATCCTGAAGGCAAAATAAAGTTACGTAAACGTTGCGAGCCGTAGTTACTTACGGTACATTCGCAAGAAATTGCCGTATCTGCGTAACTACTTGCGGTCATTGGAACACTCGATACGGGGCAGGCCTGATCGAGCTGGCATCCGCACTTGGACGTTGCGAACACATAAAAGTTTCATGCGCCCGAGCTACCTCGGGCAGAACCTTGGGGAGTTACCACCGAATGAATTCTCGCAATATTTTTGCGGCGCGTCAGTTGCGCCGCACAACCCTGGCCATCGGCCTGGGTCTTGGCATGGGCCTGTTGAGCACGGCCACATTGGCGCAGTCCGCTTCGGGCGCCATCTTCGGCCAGGTTGGACCGGCCGCCAACAGCACGATCGTCATCGAGAATCTTGACACTGGCCTGACCCGCACCATTCCGGTGGAAAGCACGGGCCGTTACCGCGCCGTCTCCTTGCCGACCGGAAATTACAAGGTGACGCTGCAGCGTGACGGCACGACCGTCAGCACGCGGGACAACGTCGTGGTATCCATTGCTGGTGGCACCGAGGTGTCGTTCGCCGGCGCCGCCGTTGGCGAAGCCAAGAATCTCGAAGGCGTCGTCGTTGTCGCGTCCAAGTCGCCGTCGATCGACGTCTCGTCGGTGGACATCCGTACCGTATTCAATGCCGACCAGCTGTCCAAACTGCCGACGAGCAACACCATAGCGGCTGTTGCCCTGCTCGCACCAAGCGTGGTCACCAACTCCGCGTATGGCGTGCCCAGCTTCGGCGGCTCCGCTTCCTCGGAAAACGCCTATTACATCAACGGTTATGCCGTTACCAACCCGCTGACCGCGATCGGCTTCAGCACGCTGCCGTTCGACGCTATCGATGAAATGCAGGTGTTGACCGGCGGTTACGGCGCCGAGTTCGGCCGTTCCACCGGTGGTGTGATCAACGTCACCACCAAGCGCGGCACCAATGAATGGAAGGGCAATCTGTACGGCACCTGGTCGCCGGAGGCGCTGCGCGCCAATCCGCGCAACACTTACTATCCGAACACGGGCTTCTACCCGACGACGGACGGCACGCTTCTCACCTACCGAAACCAGAACCAGTACTACCTGTCCACCTACGCCGCGTCCCTGGGTGGCCCGCTGATCAAGGATCGCCTGTTCGTTTACGTGTCCGGCGAAATCAACAAACAGGCCGGGGCCAGCGTGGGTTCGAGTTCGACCAATCCCACCGCGGCCAACGGTTACAACCAGTACCACTACAAGATGCCGCGCTGGATCGCCAAAATCGACTGGAACATCAACGACAGCAACATCCTCGAATTGACGGGTCTGTCGGATACCACGTCTTACTTCAGCGACTTGTCGCGCTTCAATTATGCCGATACGAG